>DAIRWG010000040.1:0-17635 GCA_036802405.1 Alloprevotella sp. | reverse complement strand
CCCGGATACTTCAAGCTGAAGCCTGTTGAGGAAACGGAAGGATTTGAGGCATTAGGATCGCTACTATTCGTCTTCACAATAAAGGCCATGCCGTTGGCACCGAGCATTGCTGCTTGGCCATTGTTGGCATTTTCCACTGTGACGTAAGTGCCCGTCTGCTTGCAGAGGAGCTTCACGCCCAAGCCTTCACGCACGAAGGCCCACAAGGCACCGTTGAAGCTGGCATAGCCATTGTCAGCCGATACGGTCTGCCCAGAAGAAATATTTCCATCAGATGCATTTACATGACGCAGATACTTATTATCTGCTTCCTTGCGGAAATGGATGGTGTACCAAACGGGAGCATCAGCCGTGGAGAACTGGAAGGGCACGGTGCCTTCGGTGAACTTCACGTGAAACTCCTTATTCGTTTTCGAGGCCACGAGGTCGGTTTCAATAAACTCTGATGTATAAAAGTAAGAAGCTTCGAACGGATTGGAAACTGCCTCGCCTTCTTGCTCATCCTGGGTAATGGTGGCAAGCACGTTTCCGTCTGCATCCTGAGCCGTGAACGTACAGCTTATGGGTTGCGGATCTGCCAATGTCACGGGGAAAATCTCGTACTTGACAGCATCGCCATCATTAGCACCACAGAACTTACCCGTTTGATGAGTATTACCCCAACCTTCAGCATAATACTCACCGCCCTGGCCTTTAAACTTGAAGTAAGTGCCGGATATGTGAGTGAATTCTATCTTACCAGATTCGTCTACCGTGTAAACCCGTCGGCTATCACCAGCACCAGAATAGTCACTCCATCCCAGATTGAGCGAATTGGGCATATATTTTCCCGAGCGGAACTGCAATTGATATGTGCCATCATCGTTCTTCTTGACATGAACCACATAGCTCAACATGTTTTTGGAAACGCCTTCAAACGAGGTCTTGAAGGATGCCACATCGTCTGAGCTGTTGCCAGCCCAGCTGACCAGCAACTGGCCCTCTTTGAAATCGCCAGCTTCATCACCACTGCTGATGGTACCGCTGTTTTCTGCGCGGTTCTCATAGAGGAACGTTTTCTTGGCGTCCAGACGGAACA
The DNA here is from genome assembly GCA_036802405.1 of Alloprevotella sp. Taxonomy (GTDB): domain Bacteria; phylum Bacteroidota; class Bacteroidia; order Bacteroidales; family Bacteroidaceae; genus Alloprevotella. The sequence goes on along the minus strand of DAIRWG010000040.1, from coordinate 16,557 downwards.
AATAAAAGCCATCGGTCAGATTGTCCAAGCTTGTGATGGCTTCGCTCACGCTCTTGATGTACTTGCCTTTCCAGCCTTCGGCATCATCCGCGTAAGCAGAATTTACCCCCCCCCACAAAGCAAAGGAGCAGGAGGAGCAGAAGAGAGGTAAACTTCTTCATAAAGTTTGAGGTATTTGTTGTTGTATATAAGATATTTCGCATCCGCCAAAGGCCATCTTCTGCGCAAAGCCTTTGGTTCGTGTGCAAAATTACTACAAATTTTGCCATATGCACTAATTCCCAACCGTTTTTTGCCCAAAAATCGGCAAAGTGTCGCCCCACGAGCGACTTTTGCACGCAGAAAAGCCCCGCCGGGCGCAAAGGCACGGCGGGGCTTTCCGTAAAAGCAGGAGGGAGCGCGGGGTCAGAACATCAGCACTTCGCGCTGCACATAGTAGGCCAGGATGCCGATGAAGTAGCCCACGAAGGCAATCCAGGTGATGTGCTTCATGTACCACCCGAAGCTGATTTTCTCCAGGCCCATCACCACCACTCCGGCGGCCGAACCGATGATGAGCATCGAACCGCCCACACCGGCACAGTAGGCCAGCAACTGCCAGAACACGCCGTCCTGGGCAAAGTCGCCCACGGCAGCCATGGGATACATGCCCATGCATCCGGCCACGAGGGGCACATTGTCGACAATGCTGGAGAGCACGCCGATGATGCCCGTCACCATGAAGTGGTTGCCGTTGAAGGCCACGTTGAGGCCCTGTCCGAGCTGGGTGAGCACGCCGATCGTTTCGAGGCAGCCCACGGCCATGAGGATGCCGAGGAAGAAGAGGATGGTGCTCATGTCGATGCGCGAGAGCATGTTGGTCACGCGCTTCTGCATGCCGTCCTTGTCGGAGGTGTGGGGCAGGTGGCGGTAGAACACTTCGGTGGTGGTCCACAGCACGCCGAGCACGAGCAGGATGCCCACGAACGGGGGCAGGTGGGTGATGCTCTTGAAGATGGGCACGAAGATCAGGCCGCCCACACCGAGGAAGAAGATGAGCTTGCGCTGCGAGGCGGTGAGGAGTTCAGCCTCCGACAGGGTGGCAGCGGGCTTGGCCATCTTGAGTTCACCCTTGAGCGAATACTGCAGGATGAAGGCGGGAATGACCATCGAGATGAGCGAGGGCACGATGATCTCCTTGATCACGCCGGCGGCAGTGATGAGCCCCTTGTTCCAGAGCATGATGGTGGTGACGTCGCCGATGGGTGAGAAGGCACCGCCCGAATTGGCGGAGATCACCACGAGCGAGGCATAGATGAGGCGGTCCTTGTGGTCGCTCACGAGTTTGCGCAGGATCATCACCATCACGATGGAGGTGGTGAGGTTGTCGAGAATGGCGCTGAGCACAAACGTCATGAATGCGATGCGCCAGAGCAGCTTGCGTTTGCTGTGGGTGCTCATCATGGAGCGCACGAAGTTGAATCCGCCGTTCTGGTCGACCAGTTCGACGATGGTCATGGCGCCCATCAGGAAGAAGAGCGTGGTGGAGGTGCTGCCCAGGTGGTGCTCCATCACTTCGCTCACCGCTTGGGCGGCATTGTCGCCCACGATGCCCGAGATGTACTGCCCGGGGTCAATCATGAATAGCGTCCAGGTGAACACGAACATGAGCAGCGCGATGGCTGCCTTGTTCACCTTGGTCAGACTTTCGATGGCTATGCAGAAATAGCCCAGCACGAACACGGCCACAATCGAAATCGTCAGTGTTGTCATAGGTGTGTTTGGGGTTTATTGGGGGTTATTGGTTTATTGGGGGTTGACGGGTTGACGGGTTGACGGGTAAGTATGGGGTTCACAAGTTTTCCTCTGCCTTCGTCGTTCACCCATCCGCTTCACCTCAGTGCCTGCGGCGTGCCGCACCGAAGAAGTAGGGCCGTCGGGGTTGCGGCACGGGTTCGGCAGGCTTGGCATTGAGCTCGGGATAGGCAATGCGGGTGTGGTAGATGGTCTTGAGGCTCTCCACCAGCACGCGCTTGGCCTCCGAAATGTCGCGGAACGTGATGGGGCATTCGCGGAAATAGCCTTCGGCCACCTGCCCGTCGACAATGCGGTCCACCAGTTCCTTGAGGCTCTCCTCCGTCACTTCCTTGAGCGAACGCGAGGTGGCCTCCACCGCATCGCACATCATGATGATGGCCTGCTCGCGGGTGAAGGGGTTGGGGCCGGGATAGGTGAAGAGCTTCGGATCGGGTTCCTCATTGGGGTGCTTGTTCTTCCACTGGATGTAGAAGTAGCGCGTTTTCGAACGCCCGTGGTGTGTGCTGATGAAGTCGCGTATCACCTTCGGCAGGTGATACTTGTCGGCCAGCCTCAGGCCTTCGGTCACGTGGCTGATGATGATCTGTGCCGAACGCTCTTCGGTGATGTCGTCGTGCGGATTCTTGCCGCTCTGGTTCTCGGTGAAGAAGGCCGGGTTGAGCATCTTGCCGATGTCGTGATAGAGTCCGCCCGTACGGGCCAGCTGAGGCTTGGCCCCGATCTTGTCGGCCACCTCGGCCGCCAGGTTGGCCACCTGCATGGAGTGCACGAAGGTGCCCTGTGCCACCTTCGACATGCGGCGCAGGATGCTGTTGTTGGTGTTCGAGAGCTCGATGAGCGTGACGCTCGAAGTGAAGCCGAAGAGCTTCTCCACCACGAAGAGCAGCGGATAGGCAAAGAGCAGCAGCACGCCGTTGATGGCGATGCACACATAGGGCGTGCGGTCGAGATGGTGGAAGTCGATGCCCTGCGAAAGGTCGTAGCCCAGCATCACGATGCCGCTGGCCAGCACCACGAAGAGGGCCACCTTCATCAGCTGCGAGCGCTCGGTCAGGTCCTTCAGCGCACAGATGGCCGTCATGCCGCCCACAAACTGCACCACCAGAAACTCGTAGTTGCCATGCAAGGCCAGCGAGGAGAGGATGATGCTGCACACCATGGCCATGAAGGCCGTGCGCGAATCCATGAAGATGCGCACGAACATGGGCACCATGGCATAGGGAATGACGTAGGCATTCACGAGGTTCTGCCCCGTGAGGATGTAAGTGAGCAGCGGGAAGAGGGCGATGAGGGTGGAGAGGAGCAGGATGCTGTGGGGCGACTGCAGATAGTCGCGCCGGAAGAGCTTGAGATAGCTGACAAAGGCCGCCAGCAGGCAGAAGATGAAGAGCCCCTGCCCGAAAATGACGATGCGGAAGCTCTCGTCGGGCTTGGTGCGTCGCTCCGTTTCGCGCTGGAACGACTGCAGGATCTTGTACTGGTCGGCCGACACGATCTCGCCACGGTCGATGATGCGCTGTCCGCTCTGCACCATGCCCGAGGCAGGCGACACGGAGGCAATCACATCCTCGCGCGCGGCCTCCGTCTTGGTGCGGTCGACGGTGAGGTTGGGCTCCAGATACTTGTTCACATGGCAGCGCGTCACCATCTCGCGCGGAAAATGCACGGTGTCGGCATGCACGATATACTCGTAGGCCGAACGGGTGGAAAAGAGCTCGCCCAGCATGCGCGGCTGCGCCTCGGTGCCGTCCACCACCTTCACTCCGGGCGTGCGCTGCTGCGCCATCTGCGCCAGCTCGTCCGACTCGACGATGCCTGCGGCATACACCTTGGCCAGCAAGTCCATCACGTGCTGCCGGCAGGCGGCCGTCACCTCGTGGTAGTCGCCCGAAGCCATGTCGTTGCGGAAGGCGGCGAGCTGCAGGGTGACCATCTGCGGGTTTTCGTTGTAGAAAGGCTGGAAACTGCGCAGGGCACTGTCGCGCTCGGCCTGCACCTCATCGGGCGTTTTGTAGATGGGGAAATCGAACGCAGCGATGAGCGAGTTGTAACGCCACGGGCGGCCCTGCTCGAACTCGTAGCCGAACTTCGATTCACGCGGCAGGAAGTACACCAGCAGCACCACGGCCACCAGCACGGCCCCCGTCAGGGTGAGCAGGCCTTTATACTTGAAGCTTCTCTCGTTAGTCTGGTCCATAAATCATGAGTTGATGTCGGTGTGTGAAAGAGGTCTGCGCGAAGTTACGCAAAAAATCAGTGCAGTGCAAGCCCCACCGCGGCAAATGGCCACAATGCGTCCCACTCTCTGCCATCCGCCACCCCGCAGGCCACATTTTCAGCCCCGAAAGGCTGAAGCCGCAAAGGGAAAGCTCCCCGTCAGCGAATTATTCCTTACCTTTGCACAAGCTGTCATCAGCCCAAGTTACTTTAGCCCATGGAAGAAAGATACATCACCCCCACACCGACTTCGGCTTCAAATTAGCCAAGTTCTCGCCCACCGAACTGAAACTCAACGAAGACAGCATGAATGCCTACCGCGACATCATCAATGCCATCAACACGGCCAAGAAGGATGGTTTTGCCGAAGGCGAAGCCAAAGGACTGGTAAAAGGACGAGCTGAAGGACGGGCTGAGGGGCTGGCCGAAGGCGAAGCCAAAGGCATCGAGAAAGTGGCCCGGAAAATGCTTCAGCGAGGAAAGACCATCGACGAGGTGTCCGAGCTGACGGGCCTCCCGACCGACCTGCTCCGTCAGCTGGTGTGAGTGAAACTTTCGCACCTCACGCTTTCCACTTCCCACGGTTTGCACTACCTTTGCACACGTTATGAGTCTGACATCCATCATCCGCCCCCTGTTCAACGGCCGCATGCGCGCCATCGAGCGTTACGGCAACCACGCTGAAAGCATCCAGCGCCGCGTGCTCGAACGCCTGCTCCGCAAGGCCGCCGACACCGAATGGGGGCACACCTACCATTACGATTCCATCCGTAGCTACGAGGAATTTGCCTCGACCGTGCCCGTCAGCACCTACGAAGAGCTGAAAGGACACATCGACCGCATGCGCCACGGCCAGAGCGACGTGCTCTGGCCGGGACGTGTGCGGTGGTATGCCAAGTCATCCGGCACCACCAACGACAAGAGCAAGTTCATACCCGTCAGCCGCGACGGCCTGCACGACACGCACTATGCCGGAGGCACCGATGCCGTGGCCATCTATCTGCACAACAATCCGCTCAGCCGCCTCTTCGACGGCAAGGCACTCATCCTCGGCGGCAGCCATGCCCCCAACTACAACCTGCCCCACTCCCTGGTGGGCGACCTGAGCGCCATCCTCATCGAAAACATCAACCCGCTGGTCAACCTCGTGCGCGTGCCCGGCAAGCGCATCGCCCTGCTCCCCGACTTCGAGGAGAAGCGCGACCGCATTGCCGAAATGGCCCTCCGCCAGAACGTCACCAACATTTCGGGCGTGCCCTCATGGATGATGGCCGTGATCCACCGCATGCTCGAGCTCTCGGGCAAGGACTATGTGGACGAGGTGTGGCCCAACCTCGAAGTGTTCTTCCACGGCGGCGTGGCCTTCACGCCCTACCGCGACCAGTACCACCGCCTCATCCGCTCCACCCGCATGCACTATGAGGAAACCTACAATGCCTCGGAGGGATTCTTCGGCCTGCAAAACGACCCGCTCGATGCCGCCATGCTGCTGATGATCGACTACGGCGTGTTCTACGAATTCATCCCCCTCGACGAGGTGGGCAAGGAGCACCCGCAGGTGCTGCCCCTCTGGGCCGTGGAGCCGGACCGCAACTATGCCATCGTCATCAGCACTTCCTGCGGACTCTGGCGCTACCAGATCGGCGACACGGTGCGTTTCACCCAGACCAATCCCTACAAGTTCGTCATCAGCGGACGCACCAAGAGCTTCATCAATGCCTTCGGCGAGGAGCTCATCGTGGACAATGCCGAGAAGGGCCTGCACGAGGCATGCCGCGCCACGGGGGCCGTGGTCAACGAATACACGGCCGCGCCCGTGTTCATGAACGCCGACGGCAAGTGCTGCCACCAGTGGGTGATCGAGTTCGAGCGCGAGCCGGCCGACCTCGAAGCCTTCGCCCGCCTGCTCGACGAGGCCCTGCAGCGCATCAACTCCGACTACGAGGCCAAACGCCACAAGGACATCACCCTGCAGCGCCTCCAGATCGTGAAAGCCCGGACGGGCCTCTTCAACGACTGGCTCAAGAGCCGGGGCAAACTGGGCGGACAGCACAAGGTGCCCCGCCTGAGCAACAACCGCGACATCATCGAACAGGTGCTGAAACTCAACTCCTAAGTCCCTCCCCCACACACCACGCTCATGCAACGATTTCACAGCCTCATCGCCCTCCTCGCCGCGCTCCTCACAGCGGCGGTCACCCTCGTCGGGTGTGCCAACCCCGGAGCCGGCCCCGACGGCGGCCCCTACGACGAAACGCCGCCGCGCATCGTGGCCATGTCGCCCGCACTGGGGGCCAGCAACGCTTCGGCACGCAAGGTGAACATCACCTTCAGCGAACTGATCAAGGTGGAGAATGCGCAGGAGAAGATCATCGTGTCGCCCCCGCAGGTGGAGAATCCCGAAATCAAGACCTCGGGCCGGCACATCAGCGTGCAGCTGCTCGACTCGCTCCGCCCCAACACCACCTACACCATCGACTTCAGCGATGCCATTGTCGACTCCAACGAGGGCAACCCGCTGGGCAACTTCACCTACTACTTCTCCACCGGACTGCAGCTTGACACGATGGAAGTGGCGGGCCATGTGCTCCAGGCCGAGGACCTCGAGCCGGTGAAGGGCATCCTCGTCGGCCTGCACGCCAACACGGCCGACTCGGCCTTCACCACCGCTCCCTTCGACCGCGTGGCTCGCACCGACGGCAACGGCCGCTTCTGCATCAAGGGCGTGGCTCCGGGCCGCTACCGCATCTATGCCCTCAAGGACATGGACAACGATTTCCGCTACTCGCGCGGCGAGATGCTGGCCTTCTGCCCCGACACCATCCACCCCTCCTCCTTTGCCGACACGCGCCACGACACGCTCTGGGCCGACACCGTGCACATCGACACCATCCGCACGGTGCCCTTCACGCACTACCTGCCCGACAACGTGGTGCTCACCGCCTTCACCGAGGCCAACACCACGCGCCACCTGCTCAAGTCGCAGCGCGAGCCGGCATGGTTCCGCGTGTTCTTCACCGCACCTTCCGCCCACGTGCCCGAGGCACGGGGCCTCAACTTCGACAGCCGCGAGGCCTGGCTCATGGAGCGCTCCGCAGGCAACGACACCCTCACCTACTGGCTGCGCGACACGACGCTCGTCAACCAGGACACGCTGCGCCTGGCCCTCACCTACGAGTGCACCGACGACTCCACCGGGCTGTCCCAGCTCACGACCGACACGCTCGAGCTGGTGCCGCAGTTCAGCTATGCCCGACGCCAGAAGCTGCAGGCCGAGGAGCAGGCACGCTTTGAGAAGGAGCGGGCCAAGCGCCACAAGAAGGGCATCTTCACCCCCGAGAAGCCCGAAGCGCCCGAGCTGCAGCTGAAGTTCGCCTCACTTACCGGCATGGCCCCCGACCGCAACGTGCACTTCACCGTCGACGAACCGCTCCAGCGGCTCGACACCACGGGCATCCACCTCTTCCTGCGTGTCGACTCGACTTACCGCGAAGCGCCCTTCCGGCTCGAGCGCGACTCGCTGTCGCTGCTCTCCTACACGCTGCGGGCGGCCTGGCGACCGGGGCAGGAATATGTGCTCAATGTCGATTCCGCCGCAGCCGTCGGCCTGTCGGGCCATGTCAACCGCAACCACGACAGCCGCATCAGCATCGGACAGGAGGACACCTACGGATCGCTCTTCCTGCTCATTCCCGAGGCCGACTCCACCGCCGTGGCGCAGCTCATCACCAACGGCCAGAAACTGGTGAAGCAGGTGAACGTGAAGAACGGACGGGCCGACTTCTTCTACCTCACACCGGGCCTTTACTACGTGCGCCTGTTCAACGACCGCAACCGCAACGGACGATGGGACACCGGCTGCTACGCCGAACGCCGACAGCCCGAGGAGGTGTACTACTACCCCTCGAGCTTCGAGATACGCGCCAACTGGGACATCGAGCAGACCTGGCACATCCATGCCCTGCCCCTCGACCAGCAGAAACCGCGCGAACTGGTCAAGCAGAAGGAAAACAAGAAACTCACGCCCAAGAGCCGCAATGCCGAACGCGAACGGCAGAAACGCGGATAAGCCGGAATGCTGAATATGAGGAAACTCGGATTTCGCACCGCCTAATTTAGGAACCTTTATTTTGACCACATTTCCAAGCACAACTGCAATGAAAAGACTGCTCATCCTCCTCACCGCCGTGCTCTGCAGCATGGCGGCCCTGCTGCCCGAAAAGGCGGCTGCACAGTGCTCCTCCAACAACACCGCCTTCCAAAGCGGCGAAACGCTCATCTACGACCTCTACTTCAACTGGAAGTTTGTGTGGATCAAGGTGGGCACGGCTTCGATGAACACCACGCGCACCTCCTACGGCGGCCAGCCGGCGCTCCGCTCCTACCTCATCACCAAGGGGTCGAAGCGCGCCGACAAGATCTTCGTGATGCGCGACACGCTCATGTCGTACATGGGCATGAACCTCGTGCCCAAATACTACGTGAAGAAAGCCTTCGAAGGCGACACCTACCGCAAGAGCGAGGCATGGTACTCCTATGCCAACGGCAAATGCAAGGTGCGCAGCCGCTACCAGCGCAACTCCAATCCGCCCTCCTTCGACACGCACGAAAGCCAGTCGTGCGCCTTCGACATGATCAGCATGCTGCAGCGCGCCCGGTCGATGTCGGCCGAAGGCATGAAGGTGGGCCATCGCATCAACTTCCTCATGGCCGACGGCAAGAACTGCGAATGGAAGAGCATCGTGTTCCGGGGCAGGAAGAAGTTTAAGATGGAAAATTCCAACACCACTTACCGCTGCCTCGTGTTCTCCTTTGTCGAGAAAGAGAAAGGCAAGGAGAAGGACATCGTGACCTTCTACATCACCGACGACAAGAACCACCTGCCTGTGCGCCTCGACATGAACCTCAACTTCGGCACGGCCAAGGCCTTCCTCACCGGTGCCCGCGGGCTGCGCAATCCGCAGACGGCCAAAATCAAGTGAGGAAAGCAACGGTTGACGGGACGGGGCACGGAATGGAACATTCCCTCCCCTTCCCCCATCCCGTCAGCTCCGTGAACGCAAACACCACAAGCATCCACAAAACATGAAACTCATCATAGACGACCGCATCCCCTACATGAAGGGGTATGCCGAAAAGCTCGGCGAAGTGGTCTACCTGCCCGGATCGGCCATCACTGCCGCCGATGTGCGCGATGCCGATGCCTTGATCATCCGCACCCGCACCCGCTGCAACCGAGAGCTGCTCGAAGGGTCGTGCGTGCGGTTCATCGCCACCGCCACCATCGGCTACGACCACCTCGACACCGACTACCTCCGTCAGGCAGGCATCGCCTGGACCAACTGCCCGGGCTGCAATGCCCAAAGCGTCACGCAATACGTGCTCTGCAGCCTGCTCCAACTGCTCGGCCACGAATGCTGGCATGAAAGATGGTTCGAACCCTCAAAGCTCCTCCCGCTGCAGAGCCCCGTCAGCGAATATGCTCCCCACTGGCTGGGCGAGTTTGCCCATCTCACCGTCGGCGTGGTGGGCTGCGGACATGTGGGCTCGGAAGTGTTCTACATGGCCCGTCGCCTGCGCTGCAAGCAGATTCTCTGCTGCGACCCCTTTGCCGACAACCTCATGGCTCACGACAAGCATGCCACCTTCGTTTCGCTCGAAACGATTGCCAAGGAATGCGACATCATCACCTTCCACACACCGCTCACCCAGGCTCCCACGCCTCACCCCACCTACCATCTGGCCGACGAGCACTTCTTCAGCCTGCTCAAGCCCTGGGCCGTGGTCATCAATGCCAGCCGGGGCGAAGTGGTCGACACCCAGGCCCTCAAGGCCGCACTCAAGGAGAAGCGCATCCGTGCTGCCGTGGTCGACACTTGGGAGAACGAGCCCAACATCGACCGCGAGCTGCTCGACCTGGCCTACATCGCCACGCCCCACATTGCCGGCTACAGTGCCGACGGCAAGGCCAACGGCACACGCATGGCGCTGAAGGCTGTGGCCGAATTCTTCGGCCAGCCCACCGCTCCCTTCGACCGCATCCGTCCGCCCCACATCCCTTGGGACTTCGAATACGACGAAACGTTCCACAACGGCCGGGTGTTCGAAATCCTCAACCTCTACGACCCCGCACGCGACACGCGCAACCTGAAGGAGCATCCCGAACAGTTCGAACAGCTCCGCGGAAACTATCCGCTCCGACGCGAAAACAAGAACTGACGGTTTGCGCTTTCAATAGCCAAGCAAAAATGGTGTGACTATATAGTCAAACAAAAATGGCTTTGGAAAACCTGAAGTATAATCTATGGGGCGTAACGTCTGCTCTATTCATTCCAATCCCATGCCGCAGGTCACCCCGTTAGGGGTGAGTCATACGAACAGTAGCTTGGCTGATTTTTCCAAAACCATTTTGCTTGACTATAAAAACGGCGCTATAACGAATCATGCGAGCAGTCAGATAGGACATCACACTTCACTTGAGGCCATACCACAAAGGGCCACAAAGATGCACTAAGCCTTGCGACGGATTGGCTTCACCACGAAGGAGCACGAACATTCCGCTGCAAGGCTTCGTGCATCTTCGTACTTCTTAGTGGAAAAACTCCTCCGCAAAGCTTCGCGCATATTCGTGCTCCTTCGTGGTAAATCCAAACTGCAAGGCTTAGTGCATCTTCGTGGCCCTTCGTGGTGAAGACAATCAGCCGCAAGGCCTCGTGCTCCTTTGTGTGCGCACGTTCGGAGTAAAATGCGGTCTGCTTTGCCATTCGCACATGGCGAAGCAGGAGAAAAGCGAACATTCTTCTTCCTCGATCAAGGGTTAGAAGGACAGAATGGGATTGCTTCAACCGATTTTGCGTAATTTTGCGCCCCGTAAGCAATCCTAAAACACAAAAACGAACACACGATTCATGGACTTCCTGCACATCCTGACACAGATGCTGATGATTCTCGGCATCGTGCTGGTGGGACTCTTTGCCGCCAAACGCAACCTCTGGTCGGGCGACCTCGACCGCAAACTCTCCATCTTCATCATGAACATTTCGATGCCGGCCCTCATTCTGGCTTCGGTGATGGGCAAGGACCTGGCCTTCGAGAATTCCGAGCTGCTGGCCCTCGTGGTGGTGGCCGCGGTCAACTACGTGCTGCTCATCGGCATGGCCTATCTCGTGCCGCGCCTGTGGAAGGTGAACCGTTCGCGCGAAGGCATACTCAAGTTCATGCTGGCCTTCGGCAACGTGAGCTTCATCGGCTATCCCGTGTGCGACGCCGTGTTCGGCCCAAAGGCCGTGTTCTGCGCCTCGGTGCTCAACATTCCCTTCAACCTCCTGGTGTTCACCATCGGCGTGTCGTTCATCAACGGGGGCAAAGCCCGTTCGGCCTTCTCGCCGCGGCTCATCCTCTCGCCCTGCGTCATCGCCTCGCTCATTTCGGTGGTGATTGCCGTGGCCCGCATCCAGATGCCGGCCCCCGTGGGCGAATGGTTCCACCTGTTGGGCGACCTCACCATTCCCTGCGCGCTGCTCATCATCGGCTCGAGCCTCAGCCACATTCCCGTGCGCGACATGCTGGGCAACCGCTTCGTCTATGCCATGACCTCGCTGCGCCTGATCGTGCTGCCGCTCATCGTGGGCGGCGTGCTGGCCCTGCTGGGCATCAATCCCTTCGTGTGCGACGTGGCCGTGGTGCTGAGCGCCATGCCCGTGGCCACCAACGGCATCATGCTCTGCCTGCAGTATGGGCAGGACGAGCGCGTCATGACGCAGGGCCTCTTCTTCACCACCCTGCTCTCGGTGGTCACCATCCCGCTCGTGGCCTACTTGGCCACGCTCTTCTGACCATGGCCCAAGGAGCATCGAAAAAATCGGTCACCAGGATTTGGCTACCGAAAAACACCGTCATTCACCTGTTTCTTACTATACAAGACAATCACATTTTTTGCTGTCATCTGTCAGCAGCCTCCGCAAGGGGGCATGAACAGCTTTCGAGTACCGCGGTACCGTTCGTACGGTACCGCGGTACTGTTTTTACAAGTCGCATGACTTTTCGAAAAGTCATGGGACTTTTTTGCACACCCCTGCAGACGTACACCTCCCGTTGACATTCCGGCCGAAAAAGGGAGTCATCACGGGGCAAAACCGATGCTGAAAAATGACAGATGAAAGCAAAAGATGCAATTCCCCTGTATACGCGCGCGCGTGAGCGGCCGGAATTTGCTGTCACTCCCGTTCACCGGCTTCTGTCACGCGGCTGTCGGCAGAGAGCAGCAGAGCCAAGTCCTCGTCGAACGACTGCGGACGCACGGCCCACTTCTTCATGGCGGAACGGTAGTTGTAGATGGTCTGTGGGGAATAGAACAGCAGGGTGGCAATCTCCTGGGCCCCAGTCACGCCCAGCCGCATCAGAGCCAAGATGCGCAGCTCGGTGGTCAGGGCATGGGGCGAGGAGGGATGAAACTGGTGGTCGGACTGAAAGAGGGCATTCACGTCGCCCACGAAGTCGGGATAGAGATAGGTGAAGGCCTGGTCGAAACGGAGGTAGAAGGCAGCCGATTCCTCCTCCGTCACCCGCATGCGGTTGATCTTGTTGAGCAGGTCGTCGGTCTTGCCCGTTTTGATGCAGCGGGCCACCGTCTTGCGCATGCGGTCGAGCTTGGCAATGTAGAGGGCACTGATGTCGAGAAAGAGGCGCAGATAGGTTTCGCGGCGGCGGTTCGTTTCGAGCAACCTGTCGTTGAGCTGCTTGAGCAGGAGGTTCTGGGCATGCACTTCCTCGCGCCGCTCGTTGAGCTTGCGGTTCTGGCGGAATCCGAGCACCACCAGGCCTACGAGCACCAAGGCAAGGACGCTCACCACGGCCAGGGCGGCGCGCACCGTGAGGCGGCGCGCATCGAGCTGGTGCTGGTAGGTGCGCACGATGCCCGGCAGGATGTGCGAGATCTCGAGCAGGCGGAGGCGGTTGTTGTAGAACTGGGCATCCTCCATCGAGGCATAGATGTAGCTCACGGCACGGTCGGCATGGCGTTCGTCCTTTTCGTAGAGATAGAGCGAAAGCTCCTGCAGGGCGAGGTTTTCCTTGAGCGGGCACACCATGTCGGAAATGCCCGCCTTGCACAGATAGTGCTCGTAGTCGTCCATGCGGCCCAGCTGGCGGCTGGTGCGGGCGATGGCATAGGCCGACGAGGCCGAAAGGCGGTCGTTCACCGGCACGGAATGGTAGACCCGCTGGTAGTGGCGGAGGCAGTCGGCACTTTGGGGATGGCGGAAATAGGTGAGTTCGCCGATCAGGTAGCTCTGCATGGGGGTGCCGGACGGGCACTGGTCGATGAGCAGGGCGAGGTAGTGGAGGTGCAGTTGCCTGTAGCGCGGGGCAAACTCGCGGTCGTTGCAGTAGGAGCTCCAGAAGTTGTAGAGCCAGGCATAGGCATAATAGTAGTCAAAACGCAGGTCGGCCGGCACAGCCTCGGCCGGCAGGCTGCGCATGATGCTTTCGGCCTGGCTGTAGTAGCCACCGGTAGCCAGAAGCAGCGCGCGAGAGATGAGGAACTGCTGCTCGGCGTGGCGGTTGCCCGTGAGGCGGGCCAGCTGCAGGCCTTGGCTGACATAGACCATGGAGGAGTCGAAGCTGAACGTGTAGTATTCGCGAAACATGGCATCCATCCCGCGCAAGCGGTCGGCATCGGTGCGGGCCTGGTGCAGCGCCTGCCGCTTTTGGGCGATGCGGTGCTGCTTGGCGGCCATGAACTCCGGGCGGCGACCGACGTAGGAATCGAGCTGGCGAAAGTCGGCTTCGGAGGCTGCGGCCTGCACACCACTCCAGAGCAGAACGAAGCAGAGCACGAAGCGCAGAAGGGGAACAAAGGAGATTCGAGGCATGGTTTGAGATTATTTCACAATGGAGATTTCGGTATTTCGGGGCAAATGTACCGATTATTACCGACATACGAGCATTTACTTTGGCAAAATTTCATCCGTACGCAACTATTTGTGTTTCAGACATTTATTCGCGTACAGGGGCTTCACTTGATTTACTTTGCCTTTACCAAGGCATACGCCATGGCCCTGCAGCCCCTAATTTTGCAGCCGCAAACGCTTGATGCGGTTTTTGCCAAATGCGCCTTGCAACGGAGATGAATGCTTTGACAGCAGCACTTTTCAAAAATGCACGGCACTGGGCATCCGCATCGAAGCCTACAAACAATCAAAAAAAATCACCTTTCCATCTTAACCACATTTCCTACATGCGTACCATCACCCTTCTTGCGCTCACTTCCTGCGGACTGCTGCTCAACGTGGCCGCCGCCCATGCGCAACAGCAACAGGGCAACGACCAAGGCAGCAAGGAAGAGCGCAACGTGATGCTCAATGCCGCCGATGCCAACAAGCCCCGCGAAATCCAGATCGGACTGCCCAGCGAGGACGTCACCGTCTACGAGAACGGACTGCCTGCCGTCTACTCCTCATCCGTGCACAAGCTCTCGGCCCACTGGCGCAACGATGCCAGCCTCGGCCAGACGGGGCTGATGTCGCCCTCGGAGTCGGCCATCGCCACGGGCAACATTGCCTACTCCGTGACGGCCTTCAGCGACTTGGGCCAAAAGGATTTCGGCGGACGGCTCAACTACCACGTCAACCACTTCGGCATGCAGCAGTTCGACCTCAACGTGAGCGGAGGCATCGGCCAGGACTGGCTCTTCAATGCCGGCACCTACCAGAACTTCGACCCGGGCAGCTTCAAGCTGCAATTCACCGACTATGCCGACCGCACACAGATCTACCATGCCGGACTCACACGCAAGCTGCACGGCGGCAAAGGCTATGTGTCGGTGCAGTACAAGCATGCCAACAGCAAGAATCCGGGCAACTTTGCCAATGCCGCGCCCTTCGTCTACGTGGGCGACGGCTCGATCAAGAAGGTGAACGGGTTCGACCCGGGACTCGACTCCTACGTGCCGCGCAACGGTGCCTTCGAGTACACCGACATCCTGACGGGACAACGCCGCACGTGGAACTTCAACAAGGGTTCGGAAAACCGCTCGCACGAGGTGGCCTTGCTCTCGAACTACCGCTTCGACAACGGGGTGGAGTGGAAGCTCAACGCCAAATACATGAACGCTCCGGCGGCCAACTATGTGGACTTCGGCGGCAGCACCATTTCGGAGGTGACGGCTGCCGACGGCTACACGCTGGAGGACGGATCGGCCTATGAGGGACTGATCGAGGGCCGACGCACCTGGCTGCATTTCGGCAAGGTGCAGAGTGCCATGCTCACCACCGAGCTGCTCAAGCAGTGGGGCGATCACCGCGTGAGGCTCGGACTGAACGAATGGTTCTACCATCTGGACTACCACTCGTCGTCGCTCCAGTGGACGGGCACGGTGGAGGCCTATCCGAGGGTGCTCTACTCGATGACCACCGACCCGACCGACCCGACGCTCACGCCGCGGCGCACGCAGACGTTCGGATTCAACGAGCTGAGCCCGGAGTATACGAAAGGCACGGAGAACAAGTTGGCCCTCTACCTGACCGACAGCTGGAAGGTGAACGACCGCCTGAAGCTCTACTACGGCGGACGACTGGAGTACTACCGCATGTCGGCCGACCAGATCGCGCAGTCGCGCTTCCAGGGCTTCCACATCGGCGACTTCAACACTTATTCGCGCAACGACGACGGTACGATCGTGGCCACGCCACACAGCATCCATCCGGCCAACGTGACGAAGAACAAGCTCAACTATGCGGCCACGGCACAGCTCACCTACGACGTGGTGGGCGGATTCGGACTGATGGCCGATGCCACCGTGGCCACCCGCTATCCGCGCATCAGCGACTATGCCGGCACCGGCCCCACGGCGGAGCAGTACAAGCGCGTGACGATTCCGCTCATCCGAGGCGGCGTGTTCTACAAGAACGACTGGATCGACCTCTCGTCGATGGTGACTTACATCTCGAAATCGAACAATATCGACCAGCAGAACCTCACGAAGCCGGGCACAAGCGAGGGCAAGACGGTGCTCCTCATCTACAACATCCAGACGCTCGGATGGACCACCACGGCTGAGGTGAAGCCTTTCCGCAACTTCTCGCTCCATGCCTTGTTCACCTACCAGAAGCCGGTGTACAAGAACTACAACGCGAGCGTGACCTTCAGCGACGGCCAGCAGATGTCGGTGAATGCCAACAACATGATCGTGAAGGAGATTCCGCAGATTCTGGTGGAACTCGACCCGAAGTACCAGATCACGAAGGACCTGAACGTGTGGCTCTCCTTCCGCTATTTCGGCAAGACTTACGCCAACCTGCAGGAGGCGCTCTACTTCAACGGCCACTGGGAGACCTTCGGCGGCATCAACTGGAACGTGAACAAGCGCCTGAGCCTCGGTGCGAGCGTGGTGAACTTCCTCAACCAGAAGGGGGCCAAAGGCACCATCAGCGGTTCGGAGCTGATCAGCAAGGCTGATGCCGGACAGTATGCCGGAAAGTACATGAGCGGCAGCTACATGCGCCCGTTCACGGTGGAATTCAGCGCCAGCTTCAAGTTCTGACG
>DAIRWG010000039.1:1302-17920 GCA_036802405.1 Alloprevotella sp. | reverse complement strand
CCGCACGTGGTGGCGCTGCGCGATGCGGCAGCCCGATGCCATGCTGAAGTGAACCAGAAGTATGACGGCTATCTTCCCTACGAATTTCACCTCCGGCTGACGGCCTCGTTTGCCGCCCGCTTCATCCACCTGCTCGGAGCTGACGAGGCTGAAGCGGAAACCATCTATGCCGGGGCCTATTTCCACGACTCGATGGAGGATGCCCGCCTCACCTACAACGACCTGACAAAGCTCCTCACCGAGCTGAAGGAACAGCACGGACTGCTGCTCCACGTGGAGGAAGCCGTGGAAGCCGTCTATGCCCTGACCAACGAGAAGGGGCGCAACCGTGCCGAACGGGCCAACGAACGCTACTACGCAGGCATCCGCTCCACACGCTTCGCCCCCTTCCTCAAAATGTGCGACCGCCTGGCCAACGTGTGCTATTCCACCCAATTCTCGCCCCAGCAGAAAATGGCGCGAATCTATGCCGAAGAAATGCCCCATTTCCTCCAAGCCATCGGCAAAGTGCCGCAAGAAATGGTGGATTTGGCCTATAAGATGCTCGAAAACAAACCCGAGTTGTAAAAACGCACCTTTACATGTGCGTGCCTTCCCATATTTTTGTAATTTTGCACGGCAGTACGGGAGATGAATCCGCATCCACTCGCACCCCAAGAACTTTGACCTCAGCAAATCTGCTGAAAACGCAAACATCTAACAAACCAAAATAAAAACTACTTTCTACACATGAAACCGACACTCTTTCTCCTCGCAGCAGGTATGGGTAGCCGCTACGGCGGTCTGAAGCAATTGGATGGTCTGGGCCCTCACGGCGAAACCATCATGGACTATTCCATCTACGACGCCATCCACGCCGGATTCGGCAAGCTCGTGTTCGTGATCCGCAAGGATTTCGAAGAGGACTTCCGCCGCATCGTGCTTTCGAAGTATGAAGGCCACATTCCCTGCGAACTCGTGTTCCAGAGCCTCGACGCTCTGCCCGAAGGTTTCACCTGCCCCGAAGGCCGCACCAAGCCCTGGGGCACCAACCACGCCCTCATGATGGGTGCCAGCGTGATCAACGAGCCCTTCGCCGTGCTCAACTGCGATGACTTCTACGACCGCGACGCTTTCCGCGTGATGGGCAAGTGGCTCAGCGAACTGCCCGAAGGCAGCACCGGCAAATATGCCATGGTGGGATTCCGCGTGGGCAACACCCTCTCTGAGAGCGGCACCGTGAGCCGTGGCGTTTGCGAGAACGACGAGCACCACCACCTCACCTCCGTGGTGGAGCGCACCAAGATCCAGCGCTTCGACGGCGTGGTGAAGTATCTCGACGACGACGACCAGTGGGTGGCTATCCCCGACACCACTCCCGTTTCGATGAACTTCTGGGGCTTCACTCCCGACTACTTCAAGCACAGCGAGGAATACTTCAAGACGTTCCTCTCTGACCCGAAGAACATGGAGAACCCCAAGAGCGAATTCTTCATCCCCTTGATGGTGGACCACCTCATCAAGACGGGGCAGGCCACTTGCGAGGTGCTCGACACGACTTCCAAGTGGTTTGGAGTGACCTATCCCGAGGATCGTCCGGAAGTGGTCGAGAAGTTCAAGAAACTCGGCGAAGAGGGCGTTTATCCCGAAAAGATGTTCTAATCAACGGTTGATTGCAACATTTTCCCTCAAACACAATGGAGGAAAGCAGCGCAAGCCAATGGCTTGGGCGGCTTTCCTCCATTTTCTTTTTTGGCGAGTTCTTTTGGCGAGTGCCGGCAAGGGGAGCCAACATTCTTTCACTCGCACATCTCAGCCAGATAGGCTATCAGTTCTTGCTCCGTCGGATGCTCGTCGTCGATGTAGAGCAGCAGTTCGGTCACAGCAGCGGCCGACTGACGAGCGATGCCGAAGGCGGTCTCCACCAGTCCGGGGCTGTAACCGCAGTTCTCCATCAATGCCACAAGGGCCTGCTCGTTGGATGTCATCATGGTCAAAGTTTATTCAGAGCGTGTTAGTGGTTGCACACTTTGCTCAAATCAACCGTGAAGGCATCTTCACCAGCCTCAATGGCCTTGAATTTTCCTTTCGCTGCAAGAAAGTCCACCAGTTCGGATGCAGTCATGCCGGAAACGGAACAAGTGCAGAAGCGTTCATCTGCGCCGAAACGTTCCTCAACGGCCTTCACCAGTTCTTCCTTAGAGGCATAGCGATGGCCTTCCATCATGTGCAGCACTTCATGTCCGTGTGTCATATAAGAAAGTTTTAGTCGTTTTATGATGCAATTGGAAAGTGCTCAGTAATGTGCATAAACCGGCACAAGCTCTTCCTCGTCGGGCCAATGTGGAGCATAAAGCAACGGCACAGGCCGTCCGCCCACACCGCTCCAATCGATGCGCTGCACGTGGTCGAACTCTGGCGGACCGAAATCGAACGAGCGACCGAAGAGCACAATGGCACCACGACCGTCGTCCACTTTCCACAGTCCGCCGCCCCACACGCAGCGTTCGCCCACGCCCTGAAGGTCGCGGTGCAGATACACCCGGCCGAACTTCAACACCCCGTCCTGGGTGATGATGAATTTCTGATACATCGGAGCGTGCGCTGGTGTCAGGATTCGTACACGTTTTCGATCTCAAGCACATACACCGTGTGGAGCGATCCGCCCGGCTGGTCGTTGTACCAACGCTCGAGCACCGACTTGTCAAGGAAGTGCTCGGGCTTCATGGGCGAACGGAACAGTTTCCGTCCTTCAATCACCAGGCGTGCCTGCTCAAAGCCCACTGAACCATGTTCGGTGGCAAAAGGCACGAGGCCCGTTTCCTTCAGCTTGTCGTAGTCGCGTCCCGACTTCGAGCCGCAGAAGTTATAGATGTCGCGCATCGGCTTGTCATGGCCGAGGAAGGAAAGTGTGACATGTTCGCTCTCCTCAATCAAGGGATAGGTGTAACGCTCCGGGCGTACGAAGATAAAGGCCACGGGCTTGTTCCAAAGCCAGCCGATGCCCCCCCACGAGGCCGTCATCATGTTGCACTTCTCGGGAGTGCCGGCTGCAATGAGCATCCACTCCTTACCAATCAGCTCGAAAGCATTCTCACGAGCCAAAGTTTCGACAGTCGTCTTTTTCATTCTTACTTACCTTTTGAAAACTGTGCGCAAACTTACAAAAAACTTTACAGAAATCGCACTCCGCAGGACAATATTGGCCCACACGGCTTGAATTCCTCTTTATTACGGGGATGGAATGCATCGGATTCTCTGCCAAAATGGAAACATTTCCCGAATATCTTGTGGCTTTCTGACATTTTTTTCGCATCTTCGCATTCGGAAAAGTATTTCGCCATTTCCTTGAGGCGGATTTTCCCTAACGACTATTCCCATCGAACAACCTCCAATGCATCAAAGCGCATGAGAAAACACTACCTTTACTGCGCAGCCCTCGCCACCGTGGCGATGCTCTGCACACAGACTCAGGCCTCCAGCTTCACGCCCGACGTGATCCGTCCCCAAGTGGTGCAAACGCTGGCCGCACGCCCTGCCACCGCCACCACCGCCGACGACAACAAGACCATCACCACCCTCATCGACGAAGACTTCTCGGGCCTGACGGCAGGCTCGGAAGATGCCCCCGACGGCACGAAACTCGTGGATGCCATGGGCGACTTCACCAATCCTTCGGCCCTCAAGCCCTACAGCGAGAAACTTTCCGACAAGAAGTGGGGCGGCGAAGGCCTCTACTCGGCTGGAGGCTGCATCGCCATCAAGGACGGATGGTTTCTCAACACGCCGGCCGGCGACATGTCGGGCGAAGTGACCCTCACCTTCCGTGCCCGCCTCGTGAAGGGGCAGCAGACTTGGGGCGAGAACACGCTCGACCTCATCTTCCTCAGCCGCAAGGCACTCGTTGACTTCGGCCGCAAAACGTTCACGCTAACCGACGAATGGCAAACGTTCACCTTCACTTCCGACAAGGGTGAATTCGAGAACACCGGGTTCCAGTTCTTCTCGAACGTGAACTCCGGCACCGTGCTCATCGACGACATCCACGTGCAGAGCGTCAAGCAATCCATTGCCGCCCCCACGGCGCAGGATCCGCAGGATGCCACGGAATACGGTTTCAAGGCCGTGTGGTCGCCCACCAGCGAGGCCAAGAAATACCTGCTGAGCGTATACTCGAAGGAAGAGAACGACGGCATCGAAAGTGTGAACGAAGGATTCGAAGGCATCCATGCACAGGCCGACGGCGTGATCGACGCGGCAGCACCCGGCTATCCCGAAGGTTGGGAATTCAAGTGGAAAGATGCCACCAAGGCCCATGCCGCCCCGCACGGCGGCCCCGAAACGAGTCCGCAGGCCATCCGCCTGACCGACGAGGGCGACTACCTCAGCACGCCCACCGTGAAGCAGGGCCTCACCACCATGCGCTTCTGGGTGAAGGCCGAAACGAGCCAGACCGACATTCCCTCGGGCAGCCGTCTGGCCCTCTCTTTCGACACGGACTACGGCCTCTACCTCTTTGCTTATCTCGATCTCTCGCAACTGCTCACCGACGATGCCAAGAACGGCACCTACATCGACCTGACCGAAGCCATCGGCATGTTCGACGGCGTGTACGGGCTCAAGGCGGAATGGATGCCTGTGAACGGCGACCACACGGCCCTGCTCCTCGACGATTTCAACTACACCTCGCCCAAGGCTCCGACGCTGCACTATGTGATGCAGGACCAGGAAGTGCAGGCTCCCGCCCCGGCTGAAGGCGAAGAGGGTGAGGAGAACGTGACCTACGAGGTGGGCGGACTCGATCCGAACCTCGACTACTTCTACTCCGTGAAAGCGGCCAATGACGACTACGTGTCGGCTGCCTCCAAGGAGAAGGAAGTGTACACCGTGAGCCAGCCCACCGCCCTGGCGGCCACCAACGTGACGGCCGACAGCTACACGGCCAACTGGACCTGCAACAAGAAGGTGGACTTCTTCCGCGTGGAACAGATCCAGCAAAACGACATCACGGCTGACACCAAGGACTACGAGATTCTCTACGAAGACTTCTCGAAGGTGAATTCCCGCTACAGCGAAACCGACCTTGCCAAAGGACTCGTGGAAGCCGGCGACTACACCGACGGCTACGTGCCCATCGATTCGCTCACGCACATTGCCGGATGGAAGGCTTCGTCCATGCAGCGTGTGGAAGGTTGGCTCGGCGGCATGGCTTCGAGCGGACAGACGGGCCAGATTGCCGGAGCCATTGTCACGCCGACCATCGACCTCAGCCACAACGAGGGCGAATGCAACGTGACCGTGCGCGCCTGGGGCACAGAGGACGACTGGCTCGTGGTGCAGGGCGTGAATGCGGCAGCTTATGCGGCCATCCGCTTCCCCGAAGGCGGATTTGTGGAGCAGACGGTCACCGTGCCCGTGTGCACGGCCAAGGAGTCGCTCACCTTCTACAGCAACAACTACAAGCCCTTCCTCATCGACTACATCCGCATCACGCAGGATGTGAAGGCGGGCGAAAAGGTGTCGGTCACCACGGCTTCCGTGCACACGGCTGATGCCGATGCGCGCTCGCTCGTGATGGAACGTCCGAACTTCGGCGCGCACCACGATGTGTGCTACAAGGTGACGGGCCTCCGCTACTACCACGGCAACGTGAAGGATGCCGTGGCCTCATCGCCCTCCGAACTCATCACCGTGCAGCCGCCCACGGGCATCGCCTCACTCACGGCCGATGCTGCCGAAAGCATCACGTCCACCGAAGGTGGCGTGCGTATCGCCTCGAGCCATGCCACTGCCGTGAAGGTCTACACTCCCGCCGGCATTCTGGTGGCCAGCCGCACCCTGCCTGCCGGACAGAGCGCCATCAGCCTCAGCCCAGGCATCTATGTGGTGAAAACGGCCCACACGACGGCCAAGGTCGTGGTGGAATAACCTCTCTCCGAGCCCCTACGGGCTGAACCGATCAGAAACGGACACGGAAGCTTCCGATGCACGGAAGCCTTCGTGTCCGTTTTTCTTTCTTCAGAGTATTCGTCCCCCCCACTGTCCTTTCCGACAGTCGGAGCCGCCCGCCATAAAGAAAAGGCGGACCGCCATGCTTGAGCACGGCAGTCCGCCTGTAATTCTGTTTTGAGTAGTCTTCTGGACTAAAGCGATGCGTTAAGCCTCTGCTTCGGGAAGAACCGAAACAACGCTACGGTCGCGCTGACCGCGATGGAATTCAACCACACCGTCAACAAGAGCGAAGAGCGTGTGATCCTTACCCATGCCTACGTTCTTGCCAGGATAGTGAACAGTACCGCGCTGACGCACGATGATGTTGCCTGCCACGCAGGTCTGGCCACCCCAAATCTTAACGCCTAATCTCTGTGAAGCCGACTCACGGCCGTTCTTAGAACTACCTACACCTTTCTTGTGTGCCATTTCTTCTAAACTTTTTAAGATTAAGCAATTACGTTCTTGATTGTCACTTCAGTGAACTGATGGCGATAGCCGTTGAGCTTGCGATAGCCCTTGCGACGCTTCTTGTGGAACACGAGCACCTTGTCGCCCTTCACGAGTGAAGAAACCACTTCGCATACCACCTTGGCACCTTCAACGGTGGGAGCACCCACCTTCACTTCGCCATTGTTGTCAACCAACAACACGTTCTCAAATTCAACAGTCTGGCCGTTTTCGGCGCCGCAGATGTGATTTACAAAGAGCTTCTTGCCCTCTTCTGCCTTGAACTGCTGACCGTTAATCTCTACGATTGCGTACATTACTTTTATAAATGTGTAAAACGGGTTTTTCCGGGAGGCGGATTGCATTCGCAAGCACTTGTCTGGCCCCATCGGACTCTAAATCGGCTGCAAAGGTACCACTTTTTTCTGATTTGCAACGCACTGCTGCTCTTTTTTTGCTGAATTTGAGGCACATTTGTAGGATTTGATGCAGAAAAACCCGAGCCAGATGCATAGTTTCCGCCAAGAATAGCTATTTTTGCAACCATTCGCACAACGCTCTTTCTAACGAAACACTTCATCGCTTATGAAAAAATACCTCTTCTGCGTGGCTTTGGCCATGGCGGCCAACGGCACCTGGGCGCAAAGCACGGAGCAGATACACAGCGACTTTCTGGCCCGCACGGCCGAAATCACGGCGGCCGGAGCTTCCGACCAGCTCAGCGAACAGACGCTCAGTCCCGAATGCCGCAAGGCGCTCGAGTTCCTCTATGCCTACATGCCTTGGCCCGATGTGGCCGACTATCCCCTCGACTTCCACGTGGCGCAGACGGAATGCGCCCTGCAGGCCCGCCGCGAGATGCCCTGGGGCAGCAAGGTGCCCGAACGCGAATGGCTGCACTTCGTGCTGCCCACCCGTGTGAACAACGAGAACCTCGACGAGTTCCGCACCACCTGCTACGACGAGCTGAAGGCCCGCGTGCAGGGCCTCACCATGGAGCAGGCCGTGCTCGAGGTGAACCACTGGTGCCACGAGCACGTCACCTACAAGCCCTCCGACTCACGCACCTCCTCGCCGCTGGCCAGCATGAAGACGGCCACAGGCCGCTGCGGCGAGGAATCCACCTTCACCGTGGCCGCCCTGCGCGCCGTGGGCATTCCCGCCCGTCAGGTCTACACCCCGCGCTGGGCCCACACCGACGACAACCACGCCTGGGTGGAAGCCTGGGTGGACGGCAAATGGCATTTTCTCGGCGCCTGCGAACCCGAGGCCGTGCTCGACCTCGGATGGTTCAACCAGCCCGCCTCACGCGGCATGCTGATGCACACCAAGGTGTTCGGCCGCTACGACGGCCCCGAGGACGTGATCAGCCGCACCGACTGCTACACCGAGATCAACGTCACCGCCAACTATGCCCGCACCGCACGCACCCAAGTGCTGGTGACCGACAGCAAGGGCGCACCTGCCGCCGGGGCCAAGGTGGAATTCAAGATCTACAACTACGGCGAACTCTACACCGTGCAGCAGGCCACTGCCGATGCCGAAGGCCGCGCCTCCATCCTCACCGGACTGGGCGACATGGTGGTGTGGGCCTCGAAGGACGGCCGCTACGGACTCGTTCAGGCCTCGGCCGGAAAGCAGCAGCAAGTGAGCGTGAAACTCGACCACCAGCAGGGCGACCACTTCAGTCTCGACCTGCGCCTCGTGCCGCCCGCCGCATCCGACAACCTGCCCAAGGTGAGTGCAGAGGCCACGGCAGAAAACAGCCGCCGGCTGGCCGTGGAGGACTCCATCCGCACGGCCTATGTGCACACCTTCGCCACCGACGAAGCCACCGACAGCGTGTGTGCCGAACTCGGGCTCGATGCGCAGCGCGTGCGTCCGCTGGTGAAGAAGGCCTGCGGCAACTGGCAAAGCGTGTTCGACGTGCTCGAATCCTTCCCCCGCCCCGAAACGATCGACCTGCTCGAATCGCTCTCCGACAAGGACTTGCGCGATTTCCCCGCCGAAGTGATCCAGGACCACCTGCAGTTCATCATCGACGACGGCGGTGACGGCGGCGAACTGGTGGAGGGTGAGCTCGACGAAAACGGCAACCCCATCGACGGCTCCGCCCTGCAGGATGCATCAGCGGAGGCCACACCGGTTGCCGCACTCAATGCCGACCAGCAGAAATTCCGCCAAGCCTACGTGTGCTGCCCGCGCATCACCAACGAGATGCTCACCCCCTGGCGTTCCTACTTCTCGGGCGCCTTCAAGCCCAACGAAATGAAGGACTACCGCAAGGACCCGCAGAAGTTCGTGAAATGGATTGACAAGAACATCGTGAGCAATCCCGAACGCAATCCGCTGAGCTACTGCCTCTCGCCGGCCCAGGCCATGGAAACGCGCCATGCCGACCTGCGCAACAAGGGCATCCTCTTCGTGGCAGCCATGCGTTCGCTCGGCGTGCCCGCCCGCATCGACGAGGTGACGGGCAAGGTGCAGTATGTCAGCCTGCCCACCCCCGATGCCATGCCGACTGAGGCCACGGCCCAATGGCAAACGGTGCACTTTGCCGGCGAAGCCAAGGAAACGCACTCCGACCGCCCCGCCACGCTGAGCCTCAGCTTCACGCCGCGCGAGCATCTGGAGAATCCGGGCTACTACACGCAGTTCACCCTCAGCCGCCTCACGGCCGCATCGCCCGTGCTGCAGAACTATCCCGAATCGGCCAACTGGCAAAGCACCTTCAGCCAAGGTGCCCAAGTGGACGGCGGCGACTATCTGCTCACCTCGGGCACCCGCCTGGCCGACGGCACCGTGCTGGCCCACCTGGCCGTGTTCCACGCCAACGACGGGGAGCGCGTGCAGCAGCCGCTCGTGATGCAGGAGGACAAGGAGGCAGCCACCGTCATCGGTTCGTTCAACTCCGAGAACCTCTACTACGATGTGGCGGCACAACGGGTGAAATCGGTGCTCTCGACCACCGGACGCGGCTACTTCGTGACCGGTCTGCTCCGTGCCAACCATGAGCCGACCAACCACATCCTGCACGACATCGAAAAGCTGCGCAAGGAGCTGGAAGCCTGGGGCCGCCCCATCCTGCTGCTGTTCCCCACGCAGGACGAGTACGACCGTTTCCAGAAGAACCGCGCCGAGTTCACCAACCTCCCCTCCACCCTCACCTTCGGCATCGACACCGAGGGACAGGTGAAGCGCGACCTCTTCGGCAGCGGCCTGACGCACACCGAGGAACTGCCCATGGTGGTGATTGCCGACACGTTCAACCGCGTGGTGTTCGCCTCGCAAGGCTACACCATCGGCCTGGGCGAACGCATCCACAACACGGTGGGCAAACTGAAGTAAGCCCCGAGGCTTGCCCATCCCGCCCCACCATTCCAGAAAATGCCCCGTGCACCGCCTTCCCCCACTGCGGGAAACGTGCACGGGGCATTGCATTTTGCCAAAAGATAATCCATGCCCCCAGTTGCCTATGAGTCGTGGCTCTTGTGCAACTGGGGGCATGGATGCTTGTAGAGGCGATGTCTGGGGGAAGCGGGGGCTGTCAGTCCACTCCCACGAAGCGGCGCACCTTTTCCATCGGAATGCCGAAATTGAAATTGTCGGCCCCGTTGAGCTTGGCGAAGTTCACGCCCACGAGTTTGCCACTTTCGTCAATCACGGGGCTGCCGCTCGAGCCTTGCACCGTGGGTATGCTGTAGAGCAGGCGGTCGCCGTCGGGCAGCTGCGTGATGCGTCCGCCCGTCATCTGCACCTTGATGCCGCGGCGCGTGGTGGCCAGTTCGATGCCTGCATTATAGCCGATCATGTAGAGTTGTTGGTTCATCTTCAGCTTGCCTTCGTCCTTGTCCTTGCTGCGGAACAGTCCGGCCAGACGTTTGGCAAAGGTGTCGTCGCTCGCATCCTCCTTCACGGAGAACACGTGGGCCTTCGAGGGAGTGACGGAGCTTTTGAGCTGGATCATGGCCAGGTCGGTGTTGGCATCCTGCTCCACGCGCACCACCTTGCACGGATTCTTCTTGAGGAAGTCCGACTCGTCGTTCACGTAGGAGTCGTTGTAGGCCAGTCCCAGTTCGCACACAGGCTTGATGCGCACGTTCTGCACGTTGACGTTGTCGAGGCCCTCGCGCACTTCCGACATTTCGTCGTATTCATCGCTGAGCTGCTGCATCTGCTGGCTGATGCGTTCGGCGCGGTCGCTGTCGTAGGTGTAGTCGCCCCATTCGTCAGTCGTGTAGCAGTTATCCTTCTGTTCTGCGAGATTGGCATATTCCTGCTGCATTTCCTCCATCTTGGCATCGTAGATGGTGCGCACGAATCGCACGATGGCACTGAGGCTCTGCTTCACCTGGTCCTCGTCGATGATGGGTTGTGCCACATGGCGGTTGGTGAGCAGGGTGCCGTCGTTGCGGATGAAGAAGGCGGTGCCGGTGAGGTAGGCACAATGGTTTCGGATTTCGCTGACTTCGGCGCAGAGGTTGTCGAGGTTGCCTTCGTCATCGATGCCGCTGAAGTAGATATGGTTGCCGTTGGGCAGCTCAACATCGTAGTAGTACTTGTTGAGCACCAGGGCTACGCCGGATGCTTCCTCCTTGTAGAGCTCGTCGGCCGTGGGAGGCTCAGAGCTGCAGGCCAGGAACGATAGGCAGAGAGTGAGGCAAAGGATGAGCCCTTGCCAAGGGCGGAGCAGGAAGTTCTGTTTCATAATGATCACGGAGTTGGAGGTTTGTGCAGCCGCGTAAGGTGCTGCTGACGGTTTGTTTGCAAGGCACAAAAGTAAACATTCATTTTGGTTGATGCAAACGTTGGCGTTCTTTTGTGCCCGCCGTTGACGGTTTTCAGCCGGAAAGGGTGCTTCGTCCGCCACCAACGCAAACTGCGGGCCGCCCCGAGCGAATCGGGGCAGCCCGCAGGGATGTGCATCATGCGGTGCGTGGGAATCAGAAGGTGGCGGTGCCGAGGTTGCGGTCAACCAGCATGCCGTCCTTCATCTTGAGGTTGAACTTGCCGGCCTTCTTGGCGCGGAACTTGATGACGAAGAGGTCGTGGTCGCCCTCTTCGAGCAGGAAGTTGTTGCCACGGTTCACGAAGGTGGGGAAGAGCTCCTTCTGGCCGTTGGTGTGCAAGCGGTCGTAGGTGAGGTTCACCATTTCCTTCATGTCGAGCAGCTCGGTGCCCACATATTCCAGTTCCTGCGTGTCGTAGGGCAGGGCGAAGGAAAGGCCGTTCACGTAGTGCAGGGCCTTGCCGCTGACGGTGATTTCCACCATGTCGCCTGCGGCGAATGCCTTCTTGTTGGGCTTGAGCAGGAGCGAACCGCTCACCTTGTCGTTGGAGTTGCGCACGCCGCCGTCGAGTTCGGTGGTCACACACGAGATGTCGTAGGCATCGATGAGGCCGTTCTTGTTGATGTCGCCGGCGCTCACATAGTCGAAGTCGCTGTCGCCACGGCGCAAGCCGGTGTAGTTCATGTAGGAGGTGAGGTCGTTCTCGTCGATGCGCTTGTCGTGGTTGATGTCGCCCTGGAAGAAGCTTTCGCTTCCTGCCACCTTGAACACATACATCTCGCGGCCCGAACCGAAGTTGCCCACGGCCTTGTTGAGGTGCAGGCGCACATAGCGTGCCTCGGGGTTGCCGGCGAAGGCAAACGTCTTGATGGTGCCGTCCTGTGCCCAGGTGAAGGCCACGGGTTCCGTCCAGTTCTGGCGGTCGGTGCTGGTGGAGAAGGTGCCTTCGAGCAGGGTGCCGTTGCCGGCATCCTCACGCGGCATGTACTCGATGCGGTCGAGCTTGTTCACCGAACGGAGGTCGAGGGTGATGTCGGCCGGAACGCCTTCGCCCTTGCCCCACTTGGTGTGCCAGTTGGTCTTCTCGTCGAAGTCGAAGAGCTTGCCCACGCCCTGTCCGCCTTGGTCCTCGGCCGAGTTCTGGGCCTTGATGCCCTTGATGGCGAACTCGAGCGGGTTGGCCTTGGTGGTGGCGCTCACGGTGGTCCAGTCGGAGTAGCCGTCCTGGTTCACGGCACGCACCTTGAGGCTGTAGGCCGTTTCGGGCTGCATGCCATCGAAAGTGAACTCCGTGCCGCGGATAGTGGAGTGGAGCATGCCGTCGTATTCCACCTCGTAGAAGTCGGCATTCGCCACCTTCTGCCAGGAGGGCGTGAGGCTGAAGCAGCCGGTGTGCTCGTCGGTGATGGTGGCCACGGGAGCGGTGAGTGCGCCGTGGTGGGTGCGCAGGCGGTCGGCCGGTGCGAACTCGAATCCGCTGAGCTCCACTTCAGTGGTGGAAGCGGTGACATCGGTCGCACCGAGTTTCACCAGCAACTGCGGATTTTTGGCAATGACCTTCGAAGCCATGTCGGTGCCCGGGGTGGAGAATCGGTTGAGGTTGGGGGCGGCGTTGTAGTAGTACACGTTGGTGCCATTCTCAAACTCTTCGAGCGAGGCGGCAGCGGTGAGTTTCACGCTCTTCTTGCCCACGCGGGCCGTCACCTTCTTGGGCTCACGGCTCACGTTGATGCGCAGCTCGGTCTGCTTCTGCGGTTCAAATCCGTCGAAGGTGCCGAAGGTGGGGTTGATGGTCACGATGAGCTTGCCCTTGCCGTTGGCATAGGTCGACACTTCGGTGCGGGTGCACTTACCGGCCTGGTAGGCTTGGGTGGCGCCGTCGTCGTCGTATTCGCTGAAGTGGCAGTCGCCGTTGCCCGAGGCATAGATTTCGTAGGCGCGGTAGTCCTTGCGAATCTGCGAGGGATTGTTGTTGGGGTTGGTCATCGGGATGATGGCATCAGCCTTCACGAATACGGGAAGCTTCCAGAGGGGGGCATCGTAGTCGTTGATGATGCGTCCGCCGTCGTAGATGTCGCCGTTGTAGTAGTCCACCCATCGTCCTTCGGGCAGGTAGATGCCGTTGCGGATGTCATTGCCGTCCTTGTCCATGCGGGTGTTCTGGTAGACGGGAGCCACGAGGAACGACGGGCCGTACATGAACTGGTACTGCGTGCCGGTGCCGAGGGTGTAGTCGTTGGGGTAGTCGAGGAACATGGCGCGGATCATCGGTTTGCCGTCCACTGCCTGACGGGCGATGCTGTAGGTGTAGGGCATCAGCTCGCTCTTGAGCTTGAGGTAGGAACGGTTGATGCTGGTGGCCGGTTCGCCAAGCACTTCGGGATATTTCGGGTTGGAGCCCCATCCGTCCATGTTGAGCTCCATGGGCGTGAAGGTTTTCCACTGGAATTCGCGCACGTTCACGGGCACGTTCTTGCCGCCGAAGATGCCGTCGACATCGGAGGTGATGTTGGGCTGACCGGAGAGTCCCGAACCGATGAATGTGGGGATGTGGAAACGGATGTATTCCCAGTCGCCGCCCGTTTGGTCGCCGCTCCAGATGCCGGCATAGCGCTGCGTGCCGGCCCATCCGTCGAGCGAGATGATGAAGGGACGTGCGTCGTTGCCGTAGTAGGGCATGATCTCGCCCACGTCGCTCACGCCGTTGAGTCCGAAGCTGTAGCCCCAGCCCACCCAGGCCACGTCGGTCTTGAGCACGCGCACGCCGGCATCGCGCACTTCCTTCACGATGTCGCGCTGCAGGAGGGGTTCGATGCCTTCCTTGGGATGGAGGTCGCTCTGGGTCCAGAGGCCGATTTCCACCCCTTTCGAGCGGGCGTAGTCGCCAAACTGGCGGAGGTTTTCGATGTTGCCGTCGAGCGAACCGGTCTGTCCGTAGCCGGCTCCGTAGCCGTCGTTGGGCAGGAACCATCCGAGCGGCATGTCGTTGCGGATGTAGCGGTCGATGGCTGCGCGGGCGGAGAACTGGTAGTTGTTCTTCTCGCCGTTGAGGCTTTCCTTGATGCCGCCGTTGTCCTTCTGGCTCTCGTTGTAGCGTTTGCCGTCTTCGTAGAGCATGAAGCCATCCTTCGCCTCGGTCCAGTAGTCGCGGTTGTAGGCATTGAGGTGGCCTTCGTAGAATCCGAACTTAGGCAGCAGCACGGGGTTGCCGGTGAGCTGGTAGAAGTCGTTGAGCAGGTCGACGGGCTGCTGGTTGACCATGATGAAGGCATCGAGGTAGTCCTCCTGGTGAGTGAGGATCACCTTGCCTTCCTCGGTGGCACCGAAGTCGTAGCGGCCGGGCTTGA
The DNA here is from genome assembly GCA_036802405.1 of Alloprevotella sp. Lineage (GTDB taxonomy): Bacteria > Bacteroidota > Bacteroidia > Bacteroidales > Bacteroidaceae > Alloprevotella. The sequence goes on along the minus strand of DAIRWG010000039.1, from coordinate 3,363 downwards.
AGGTGTACCACATCACGCCGTAGCCCTTGGTGCTCCAGTAGAAGGGAGTGGGCGATGCCACACCGCCGTCCACCCAGTTGTTGGTGTTTTCGATGGCGATGCTCTTGCCGCGGTGGCTGAAACGTCCGTTCTGCACACCGCCGCCGAAGAAGTATTCGCCGGGCTGTGCGCGGAAAGTGAGGGTGGTGCTGCTCTTGTCGAACTGCACGGGCTGCACGCTCTGCAGCACGGTTTCGCCGGAAGTCTTGTCGATCACCGTCATCAAGCCGCTGGCGCGGTCGAAGGTGAGGGCCACCTTGGGCGTGTTGATGCTCACGTGGCGGTCGTCGGTGCGCAGGTCGACGCCCATGGGCGAACGGCGGGCGGAGTTGACGAGAATCTGTGCGGGCGGAGTGGCCTGCGGGGCGCGTACGATGCCCCCGTTGTCGTCGCGGAAGAGGCGGAAAATGTTTTCGCCATAAAAATCGACGGTCAGCATCTTGCCGTCGGCATAGGTGATTTCGATGGTGGTGGAGTTGAGCTTTTCCGCTTTGCTGATTTTGGCGGTGGTGGTCTGCGTGATGCCCGACACGAGGGGCAACGCGTCAGCCGGCGTGGACGCCACGGTCATTCCGGCCACGGCAAGGGGAAATGCCATGACCACCGTTGCATAGCGGCTTTTGCGCAGACGCTTGGGTTTTTGCATAGTTGAAAGGAGATTAATTTACTATTTGTTGGGTACAAAGTTAGTGCAAGCCGAGTGAAGTACAAAGTGAATGGGTGCAAGACTTTCATTTTTTCTTCCCAACGGTTCTTCCCGCCGCGTACGTAGGCCACTTTCGTTGGCCTGATTGTTGTCTTTCTCAGCTTTGCAACGTTTCGTGTGTACTACCAAAGGAATCCTCCCGAAGCGTTCATCGCTGGCATATTTTGCCTCGTGGCTTCGCGTTTTTTCATGGCCGTAGTGGTAAAAACTCCGCCGCAAGGCTTCGCGGCCCTCCGTGCCTCTTAGTGGTGAAAGTTCTCCGCCGCAAGGCTTCGCGTTACTTAGTGGCCCTTTAGGGCCCTTCGCGGAAAAACTCCGCCGCACGGCTTCGCGGCCCTTAGCGGCCCTTAGCGGAAAAAATAAATCAACCCGAGCCCGCTACTCCCCTGCCCTTCGCGGAAAAATTCCGCCGCAAGGCTTCGCGGCCCCTCGTGCCTCTTAGTGGTGAAAGTTCTCCGCCGCAAGGTTTAGCAGCTATTTGTGGACGAAGCCACTCGCTTGCATCCGAAGGCGATGGATGGCAAAGTGGAAATTCCTCGCGCGCACGCGCGCATATACACCGCAATCACGTATTTTACTGTCATCCGTCAAAGTCCCTTGTTTTCAAGCACTTTTCAACAAGTCCCGGACTTTTTCTGACACTACCACGGTACCCTCGCTACACTACCGCGGTACCCTCGCTACACTACCGCGGTACCCTCGCTACACTACCGCGGTGCTCTCACGACACTACCGCGGTGCTTGACAGATGAAAGCAAGGAGTGCAATTACGCTGTAACGCGCGCGTAAGGGGAACGACGCTTACTGTCAGCATCCCATCGTGTGACATTCGTACGCGAACGCGACAGTAATTTTGGTTATATCCGGAAAAGTCGCTACATTTGCAGTGTAAAAGCTACCACTAATCTCAAACGCCCCTCGTCATTGCGGAAGAAGTAAAAGAAGCAGATGTCAGCTCGGAAAGGCTTACGCCACATCCTACATACCTCCTTTCCGCGCATGCCGTTGGGAACTGTTGCAAAAAATAGATGAACATGAAAAACGAAATCCTCACCAACGAACTTGCCCCGAAACTGAAGGACGTGCTCCAGGAAGTGAAAGAAGTGTTGGCACACTGTGCCTGCTTCATTGCGGAAATGGTGATAGCTATCGTATGCCGGCTGCACGAACGCGGCCTCTGGCCGTCGGGCCAGCCGTGCCGCCACTCCCATGTACAGCCAACGAAGCAAGTTGCGAAATCTAACATCCCGACCGCCGTCAAACCAATTGGCACGCATCCTCACAGGCATGCCTTGCACGAAGCCTTGCGGCAGAAT
>DAIRWG010000039.1:0-1202 GCA_036802405.1 Alloprevotella sp. | reverse complement strand
CCATCAGACATGGAGCAGAATGAAATGAAACAAGTGCCTTATGGCGTGCAGGACTTTGTGACGATCGTAGAACAGCACCTCTACTATGTGGACAAGACCATGTATATACCGAAGCTGGAGAAGCAGGCTCGCAACTTGTTTTTCATCCGCCCCCGGCGGTTTGGCAAGAGTTTGTTTCTGAGCATGCTACATGCCTACTACGACTGCCGCACGAAGGACAAGTTCCAGCAGTGGTTCGGCAACTTGTGGATTGGGCAGCACCCCACACCACTTCGGGGAAAGTATCAGGTGCTGCATCTCGACTTCTCACAGGTGGGTGGTACGATTGAGAAACTGGAGGAAAACTTCAATTTCTATCTTGGCACGCAACTTGACGGCTTTGTGCGCGACTATGCGGAATACTATTCGGAAGAAACCATTCAACAGGTGCGCGCCACCAAGAATGCGGGCGGCAAACTGGGCCTTATCCAAAATGAAGCTCGCTTCAAGTCCCATCCTCTCTACCTCATCATCGATGAGTATGACAACTTTACCAACACCGTGCTCAATGAGCAGGGCGAGAGGGTGTACTGGGCCATCACCCATGCCGAGGGTTTCTATCGCGACATATTCAAGAAATTCAAAGGCTCGTTCGAGCGCATCTTCATCACGGGGGTGAGCCCTGTGACGCTTGACGACGTGACGAGCGGTTTCAACATCGGTTGGCACATTTCCACCAAGCTCGAGTTCAACCAGATGCTCGGTTTCTCCACCGAGGATGTGCGCGAACTGCTCACCTACTACCAGCAGCACGGCCGGCTTCCGGCCGATGCCGACGTGGAGAGCATGATCAGCGAGATGAAGCCGTGGTATGACAACTATTGCTTCTCGGAACGGGCATTGCGCAAGCAGAGCCGCGTGTTCAACTGCGACATGGTGCTTTACTATCTGCTCAACTATATAAACGATGGGGAACCGCCCCGGCAGATGCTCGACCCGAACACCAAGACGGATTACAACAAGATGAAGCGTTTCCTCCAGCTCGACCGCCTCGATGGCAACCGCAAGGGCGTGATACTGACGGTGGCGGAGAAGGGCGAGATTGTGGCGAACATTGAGGAAACTTTTCCGGCCCGTGCACTGACGAACCCCGACATCTTTGTGAGCCTGCTCTTCTACTACGGCATGCTGACAATCAAGGGCACCTTCGGCGACCAGCTCGT
>DAIRWG010000038.1:0-17983 GCA_036802405.1 Alloprevotella sp. | reverse complement strand
GCATTCCCGCCGAACGCATCTTCGTCACGGGCAACACCGTGATCGATGCCCTCCACCTTGTCATCCGTTCCCGCGGCATCAGCACTGAAGCATCCGCTTTGCGCCGTCTGGTGCTCATCACGGGGCATCGCCGCGAGAATTTCGGCAGCGGCCTCCAGCATATCTGCCAAGCCATCAAGGCACTGGCCGAGAAGTATCCCGACGTCGATTTTCTCTATCCCGTCCATCCCAACCCGCGTGTGCGCCAAGCCATTGCCCTGTGCCTCGGCGTGGCCATCGATGCCACGGCGCACGACCTCTTGCCCAACCTCCGTTTCACTGAGCCTTTGGACTACGAGGGCTTCGTCCGCCTGCTCGCGCGCTCCACGTTGGTGCTGACCGACAGCGGCGGCATCCAGGAGGAAGCCCCCGGACTGGGCAAGCCCGTGCTGGTCATGCGCACCTCCACCGAACGCCCCGAAGCCGTGGAGGCCGGCACGGTGAAACTTGTGGGCACCGACCCCGCGTGCATCGTGCGCGAAGTGTCGCTACTGCTCGACGACGAGGCTGCCTATCGCCGCATGAGCCGAGCCGTTAATCCCTACGGCGATGGCCACGCCTGCCAACGCATTGTGCAGATTCTTCAGCAAAACATTCTGTCCTTATGAACCGATTCCTTCTTCCTGCCGTTCGTCCTGCCCGACTGTTCCTCCTTGCAGCACTGTCGCTTCCCCTTCGGGGATTGGCGCAAAGCCGTGAGGCCGCGGCGGCCGAGTCGCGGCATCCGCTCTATGTGCAGCTCTTCGGCGGCATCAACAAGTCGGCCAACGAGTGCCTGCCCGCTTCCGAATGGTCGAAGTATCCCTTTGCCGGAGGAGCCTTTCTGGGTGTGGGGCAAGACTTTTCCTCCCCTTGGGGATGGCGTGCGGCCCTTCGCTACAACCGCAACAAGAGCCGCAACGTGCCGCGCTGCGAATCCTCCGACACTTGGGGCTGGCACAGCCTCGGCCTCTTTGCCGATGCCACCTTCTGCCTCACAGATGCCTTCCGTTCCCGCGAAGGGCGAAGCACGCCGCATCCGTTCTTGCTCAAGGCCTTTGTCGGAGTGGGAGGGAGCTATACGTTCCGCTTCGACCGGGTGCCCCTGTCCTGTGTCCATCCCTATTCGCGCGACAGCCGCATCGTGCCGGCCTTGCGAGGCGGCCTCACCGCCGCCTTCCGTCTGTCGCCCCGTTGGCAGATCGGAGCGGAATGGAGCTACACGGCCTTTGCCGACCGTTTCAACGGGGTGAAGGCCGGATGCCCCCTCGATGCCCGTTCCAACCTCAGCCTCGGCCTCACCTATGAGCTTGGGGAAAAATCCGTCCGCCGCGCAGCACCGGTTCCTGTTGTCTACGACAATCGCCTGCGCACCATCCCCTCCCTGCCGTTCTCCGTGCCCGAGGCCGAAACGGTGAAAAAGCGTACCCTCACGGGCCGTGCCTTCCTCGATTTCCCGGTCAACGAAACGGTCATCCGTCCCCGCTACCGCCGCAATCCGCAGGAACTTCGCCGCATCTGTGCCACCATTGACAGTGCCTTGTTCGACCGCACCATGCAGGTCACGAGCATCTCCCTCCACGGCTATGCTTCGCCCGAAAGTCCCTATGCCAACAACACGCGGTTGGCCAAAGGCCGCACGGCAGCACTCAAGGACTACCTGAGCCGTCGCTACAAACTCGCACCCGAACTGTTCCACACCGCCTCCACGCCCGAGGATTGGGACAATCTCCGCTCCTTTCTCGCCACCGACCGCCGGCGCACGAAGGGCGACATGTGGTATGAAAATGCCTCCATCCTCGAAACGCCCGAAGCCCCCTCCGAGGTGAAGCGCCACCGCAGTGAACTGCTGCAGGTGATTGACCTCTCCATCGATCCCGACGTGAAGGAGGAACGCCTCAAGCAAGTGGGCGGCGGAGCACCCTACCGCTGGCTGCTGCAGCACGTCTATCCCGGCTTGCGCCACACCGACTACGTCATCGACTACGTGGTGCGCCACTATCCCGTGAAGCAGAGCCGTCGTCTCATCTACACCCATCCCGAGGCTTTGAGTCTGGAGGAAATGACCGCCGTGGCTGCCAGCTACGAACGGGGCACCGATGGATGGTTTGATGCCCTCACCATCGCGGCCCGGCAGTATCCCGACAGTCCCACCGCCAATCTCAATGCCGCCTGTGCCTGCGTGCAGGCCCGTCGACTCACCGATGCCAAGCAGTTCCTCCGCCATGCCGGCTCTTCGGAGCAGGCCGCTTACGTGGCCAATGTCATCCGCGCCATGGAGGGAAAGGTGCGGTGGAAACTGGAGAACGGCACCCTAATCATCCTCAACAATGAGTAGCGTCATGAACACACGAATCTCCCATCTCTTCCCTCTGATGGCCGCAGCCTTGCTGACCCTCGCAGCCTGTTCCACCGAATCCGAAACGGAGCTGACGCGCACCGAGGCCATTTTCACCGAGTCGCTCGGCGGCCCCGTCAGTCCCATGCAGTGGTGGCGCACGGCAGTCACGCTGCAGGTGAAGCTCACTGCACCGGATACCACCCAGTTGTGGCTGATGACGGGCAACGACCAGGGACTCCTTTGCGACTATCATCAGGCCGATGCCTCCGGCACGCTGCGCATGGTGGCACCGCAGGGCAAAGGCACGCGTCTTTATCTCGTCACGGTGTGCAACCGCCAGAAGGACGTTCACGAAATCACCCTGACGGGCAATCCCGAGCAAAGCGTGGAGGTGAAAATCGAACTGCGTCCCACCACCGACAGCGAGTTTTCCACACAATCCACCGTTTCCGCACCCTTCCAGCCTCTTCCCGAACTCAAAACCGCTTCTTCGCTCTACGGCAGCAGCCTTGCGGGCAATGCCCGCCACAATGAGCTGACCTCGGCCCAACTCTCCGAAGCGCTCCAGCTCATCACCCGGGCCTACAAGGAGCACGTTCCAGCCAAGACGCTCGGAGCCAACTGCGACTATGAGCTGAAGTCGAACGGCGATTTCGAGGTCACTTGGTTTGCCGGCAACAGCATGTCGTCGTCGCCCCACATCTTCGGCTACTACTACCACACCCCGGGCACCTACGACGACATCCAGTATGTTGACCTTTCCGAAACGGAGATTTACGACTACATCGACGGTTTGGCCAAGGTGCAGTATCAGGTCGACGAAACGGCGGCCCAGCTCTACGATGTGCTGCCCGACCACTGGTATGATGCCAATTTCGACATGAGCGACACCTTCGACAAGCAGGCTCCCCATCTCAGCGCGCGTGCGGGCGACGATGCTTACAACACCATCGATGTGCTCAACCGCTACGGCACCCATCTCACCCGTCTGCGTGGAGTGGCGTTCACCCTGAAGGTGCCGGAGGGAAAGTATGTGGGTTTCTACGACCGTGTGGAGAGCGTGCCCTTCCCCGAGCAGTACGACCGATTCGTGAAACTCGGCATCAAGCCCTACACCACGCGCGACAAGTTCAAGGCCATGAACTTCTCGTGCGAGGCCATGAACATTACGCTCAACGGTTCTTACCGCAGCAGCATCTTCCGCACGCCCAATGCCCTGTGGCTGGGGTTGGAAAACGACTACACGGGCGGCGACCTCGACTGCAATGACGTGATGCTGCTTGTGAGTGCCGACCATGAAATCCACCGCCCGAGCGTGGTGGAACCCGACCTTCGGCCTTTCGGCGAATACGACAGCATCATGCCGTGGACCATTGCCTACGAGGACTTAGCGCGACAACCCGATTTCGACTTCAACGATGCCGTCATCCAGCTCCTGCCCGATCCCGAGACGCAGACCTGCTGCGTCCGGGCGATGGCTGTAGGCTCCACGGCCCAGATGTTTCTGCACTACGATGGGCCCGACGGCGATGTGAACTTGGGTGAAATGCATGCCTTGCTTGGCACCGACACACGCCGCCGTGTCAACACCACGCTATCCGCGCCCGAAGTGCCTTTTGCTTCGGTCGGTTGCGTGAAATGGCCTTCGGGCTATACGCTGGAGCAGGATGCGCGCCGTTTCTACATCGAAGTGAAGCGTGGCACGTGTGCCGACTGCAGCGACATCCTCATGCTGCCCACCGAGGCCGGCCAGGTGCCGGAGGCCCTGCTGGTGGCCGGGGAGTGGAAATGGCCCCGCGAGGGTGTTGCCATCCAGAAGGCCTATCCCGAATTTCCGGCCTGGGGACGCAACAGCACGCAGCTCTCCCATTGGGGATGGTATGCCGCACCCACACCGGGCACTTGCGTGAGCTATTGACGGAAAGCTGCGCATCGTAGAAAACACTTCTGCCGATCAACGAACGCCATTGTGTTCGATGATCGGCAGAAGTGTTTTTGTTCCTGTTAAAGCCTTGCTGCGGAGCTTTTTACCACAAAGGGCCACGAAGTGGCACGAAGCCTTGCGGCGGTTTACGATTTTATCCGCGAAGGGCCGCTAAGGGCCGCGAAGCCATGCGGTGGAGGTGTTACCACGAAGAAGCACGAAGTGGCACGAAGCTTTGCGGCGGAATAATCCGCTGTATTGGCTTGATCGAATGCGCGTCGATCGCTTTGTCCACATAAGCCAGACATCACTTCACCTCCAGCAGTTCATCGAGCTGCGTGGTGTAGTTGGGCGAACGGAATTCGTGGGCCATCACCTTGGTGAACGACTCCTGCGAAGCCACGCGGATGGCATCGTTGCCCAGTTTGTGCTGGATGTGGTCGATGGCCGAGAGCAGACGTGCCTGCTTCTCGCGGTCCACCGTGTCGAACAGGCTGCCCTGCACCGCACCGTTGCTGATCTGGCTCAGCATCACCCCCGCCTTCTTGTAGCCGAAGTGCGGGCGGTAGATGCACGTCAGTGCCTTGAGTGCGGCCGAAGCAATCTCGCGCACATCGCTGGTGGCCACCTCCAGCTGCACCGACGCCGCGTTGCTGTACTGCGGTAAGTCGGGGCGGAAACGGTCGGTGCGGATAAACACCGTGATCAGCCGTGCCGCACTCTTCTCCTGCCGCAGCTTGCGCGCACAGAGTGCCGCGAAGTCCGCGACCACCGCATGCAGCTGTTCGAACTCGCGCAGCGGTTCCTTGAACGAGCGCGAGGAAGTGATGCTCTGCTTCGCCGAGGGTGTTTCCATCTGGATGCACGCCTGCCCGTTCAGCTCGCGCCACGTGTGGACCGCCGGCAGCGAAAACATCCGCCGCACCCTATCGGGTTTCCACAGCGTGAAGTCGTAGGCCGTTTGCACCGCACACTGGTGCAGCGTCTGGCTCATGCGCCGTCCCACGCCCCACACGTCCTCCACCTTCGTCAGCTGCAGCGCCTTCAGCCGCCGTTCCTCCGTGTCGATCAGGCAGCACCCCTTGTAGCCCGCATATTTCTTGGCAAATTTGCTGCCCATCTTGGCCAGCGTCTTGGTGGGGGCCACGCCCACGCTCACGGGGATGCCCGTCCACTTTTCCACCTTGGCCGAAAGCTCCTGACCGAAGCGCTGCACATCCTGTATGCCGTCCAGGTCCATGAAGCATTCATCGATGCTGTACACCTCGATCCTCGGCACCGAACGCCGCACGATCGACATCACGCGGCGCGACATGTCGCCGTAGAGGGTGAGGTTGCCCGAGCACACGTGCAGTTGTCCGCTCTCCACCAGGTGCCGCACCTTGAAGAAAGGCGTGCCCATCGCAATGTCCATGGCCTTGGCCTCGTTGCTGCGAGCCACCACACACCCATCGTTGTTCGACAGCACCACCACGGGCATGCCTTTCAGCCACGGGCGGAACACCCGCTCGCAGCTCACAAAGAAATTGTTGCAGTCGATGATGCCAAACATGGTGGGGAAAAAATAGGTTATATGGTATATGGTTAGGTAGGGGGTGCAGTTTGGTGTACTCATTAAGCCAGCGTCAAGATTCGATGCCGACGGAAGCTCCCCTACCGACGTGTGCCTTTTGGAGTACTCATTTGCATGCGTCAAGGGCGGGCTGAAAGCCCAATGTCACGATAGCCCAGGGCAACGCCCTGGGTTACCACGTAGCGTGTCGTTTCGCCCTGAAAGGGCAAAAGACTTTCTACTCAATCACGAAACACAAACCGTTCATCGTAGTCAATCCCATAGAGTTTCAGAAATGCCCTAATTACCCCCGCCGCTTCGAGGAAATGACATAAGTCACCACGCCCCAAATCTCGAATTGGTCGGCCTCCGTCACCGTGATGGGCGGGTAGTCCGCATTGGCCGGGTGCAGCACCACGTGGTCGGGTGCCAGTTCCAGGTTCTTCACCGTAAATTCGCCGTTCACCACGCACACCGCCATGTCGCCCGTGCGCGGTTCCAGCGATTTGTCGATCACCAGGATGTCGCCCTGTCGCACCCCATCGTCCACCATCGAGTCGCCCACCACCCGTGCATAGAACGTGCTTTCCGGGTGGTTCACCAAGTCGCGGTTCAAGTCGATGGAGTTCTCCATGTAGTCCTGTGCGGGCGAGGGAAACCCCGCGCGCACCCCTTCGTCGGCAAAAGGCAGTTCGAGCGCCGAAAGCATGTCGGCACTGTACAGTCGGAGTTGGCTCATGGTCGGTGTCAGTGTTTGGGTGAGATGGTGAAATGCAGCGTGTCGCCATACGATGTGCCCACACCGTTCTTGGCATACGCCACGGCAAAGTAAGTGCCAGCCCCGAGTGAGTCGGTCGTGGCGGTAAACATGGCGGTCGCCGTGTCCGCTTGGCAAGTGGCGCGCAGCGTGTCGTTGCCGTAGGCAAATCCGCATTCCGTCAGGTGGCTGTTGGGCGAAGCCGTCACCTCGCCCGTCAGCACAGCCGAGTCGCCCACGACCGTGGCCCCGAGGCTGCGCACGGTGGGCGCAAAAGGCTGTTCTCCGCTGCGGTCCTCGCCGCAGGCGAGGAGCAGGTGAGTGAGCACCAGCAGTGGAAGGATGAATAAGGTTCTTTGCATGATGATGGTTAAAGTGCGGGCGCGAAGCCCGGTGTACGTTTGTGGTAATGGTTGGGGAAAGGCTTTCAGCTCGCCCCCTAACAAAACGGCTCCGCGCAATCGCTTTTGAAGGCAGGTTGCGCGGAGCTTGTTGTGGATGGTGGGCCTGTGCGGTCTCTTGCCGAGGCCACTCACGCTCACAGAAATGGGGATGTTATTTGCTTTCGTTCTCGGCTTCCGCCTTGATTTGCTTGTTCACTTCCTTGATCTTCTCGACGATTGTCTGGAGGTCCTCCTTCAGGCGTTCCACCTTCTTCTCCACGTCAGCCAGGAGCGAGTTGCCCTTCTTCGAGCTGGTGCGGAAGAACGTGAGGTTCGTTTCGTAAGTCTGGATCTCCTGCTTCTTGGCCTCCAAGGCATTCTGCAGGCGGGTGCGCTCGCGCGTCAGCTCCGTTCCGCCCTTTTCTGCCACGTTCTTGCGGAAGTTGTCCATGCGGCGGCGTCCGGCCGACTCGTGCAGCGAGTCGTAGATCTTGTCGCACAGGTCGCGGTAGCGGCGGTACATCTTCTCCTTCTTGCGGAAGGGCACATGACCGATCTCGTTCCACTTGGCCTGCAGGTCGCGCACAGCCTGCAGCAGGTTGTCGGCAGGTTCGGCCACCAGTTTCTCCAGTTCGCTGATCACCTCGTTCTTCAGTGCCATGTTCTTCTCCTCCTCCTCGCGCTGCCCCTTGTTGGCCTCGTTCTTGCGGTCGAAGAAAGCGTTGCAGGCGTCGTTGAAGCGCTTCCACACGGCATCGCTCACCTTGTGGCTCACGGGGCCGATGGCCTTCCACTGTTTCTGCAGTTCCACCAGTTTGTTGGTCGTGGCACCCCAGTCGGTGCTGTCCTTCAGGGCTTCAGCCTTCTCCACCAAGGCGTTCTTGGCAGCCAGGTTGGCGGCAAGCGTTTCGCGCATTTCCTTGAAGAATGCCGTCTTGGCATGGAAGAATCGGTCGCAAGCCACGCGGAAACGTTCGAAAATCTCGTTGTTCACCTTGCGCGGTGTGAATCCGATGCCCTTCCACTCCGTTTGCCAGGCGATCACCTGCTTCGTCAGCTCATCCCACTGACCGAAGGTGTTGGCCGTTTCGTAAGCCAGCGTCTCCACCTTCTGGCAGAGTTCCGTCTTCTTCTGCAGGTTCTCCTCCTCCTGGGCTTTAAGCTCCTCGAAGTGGTCCTGATGGCGCTTGTTCACCACCGTCGATGCATCCTTGAAGCGCTTCCAGATGCCCTCGCGCAGCTCCTTTGCCACGGGGCCCGTTTCGCGGAACTCCTGATGCAGCTTCTGCAGCTGGTGGAAAGCCGAGATGGGGTCTTCCACTTCAGCCAGCTTCTCGGCAGCTTCGCACAGGTGCGTCTTGATCTCCAGGTTCTTCTTGAAGTCGTAGGCGCGCATCTCGTGGTTGAGTCGGAGCTGGTCGTAGAACTGCTCCACGTAGAGCTGGTAGTTCTTCCACAGTTCGGTGGCATTCTCAGCCGGCACGAGTTTGATTTCCTTCCATTCCGCCTGCAGCTTCTTCACCTCGTCGTAGCCCTTGTCGGCCTCGTCGGGTGTGGCAGCAAGTTCCTTGATGCGGGCAATGATGGCCTGCTTGCGTTCGAGGTTGGCCTGCTTCTCCTTTTCGATCTGCTCGGCCAGTTTGTTGCGCAGTTCGCGGATGGTCTGCAGCTGGGCCTTGAAGTCCTCTTCGTCGGCATCGGGAGCCGGACGGAAGTCCTCAGGGTTGCCGCCTTCGTTCACGAATGCATCGCGTGCGGCCACCACCTCGTTGTTGCGCAGGCGGTAGTAGAGCGCTTTGAAGTGTTCGAGCGTGGCGCGGTCCACCTCGCCACCGGAGTAAACGATAGACTTGAGTCGTTCGATCACTTCTTTCTTCGTGGCAGGCTCGGGTTCGCTGGCCTTCTCTGTTTCCTCAGCGGGTTCAGTGGCAGGGGCCTCTTCGGGCTGTGCGGCGGCAGCTTCGGCTGCTTCCGTCTGGTTGGCCTCGAGGGCCTCGTTCTTCTGCTCTTCTGCTACTTCCGTAGGATTTTTGATTTCGTCCATAATGAGATAGGATGGGGTCGGGTGGTGCCGTCGTGTCTGTTCCGAGCCGTTCGGCTTGCGCTGGGGGTGGAATGAGTGGCGCCAGCCACATTCATAGGGGGAATAGTTGTTAGGAATTGCATCGCCCCGTGCCTTGCGGCAAGGGGCATGCTTGCTTTCGTGCCGGTGCCTCGGAGGGTGGCGGAGCCGTGCTGCCGGGGCACTTCGTGAGCCTTTCGCTTGGCTCAGTTTGCAAATGAAGTTATTTTTATTTTATTGGCCAAACGTATGGCCCATATTTTTGCGTTTGCGGCGGTCAAATCCACGTTTTCCAGCGGAAAAGGCCGTAGAAGATTCCCGTCACGAGGATGGAAAGCACGATCACCACGGGAAATCCCCACCACACGGTCTCCATGCCGTTCACGAGGTTCATGCCGAAGATGCTCGCGATGAGTGTGGGAAACATCAGGATGATCGACACCGAAGTCATCTGCTTCATCACGCCGGCCATGTTGTTGTTGATGATGCTGGCATAGGTCTCCATGGTTGAGTCGAGGATGTTGGTGTAGATGTTGGTCGTTTCGCGAGCCTGGTTCATCTCGATGGTCACGTCCTCGATCAAGTCGGCGTCGAGTTCGTCGACGGGCAGTTTGAACTTCAGTTTCGACAGCAGCGTTTCGTTGCCGCGGATGGAGGTGATGAAGTAGGTGAGGCTGTCCTGCAGTCGGGAGAGTCCGATGAGGTCCTCGTTGTCGATCTGCCGGTCGAGGTTGCGCTTGGCCTCCTCCAGCAGCACGTTGATCTGCTTGAGGCGTTTCAGATACCACACGGCGGAGGAGAGGAAGAGGCGGAACACGAGGTCGACCGAGTCGGTGAATCCCTGGTTGCGTTTCTGCTGATACGACACGAAGTCGATCATCATGTTCGTTTCGTAGTTGCACACCGTCACACACACGCCCTTGTTCAGGATGATGCCCATCGGGATGGTGGTGTGGGGCGTGCGCGAGGCCACCTCCTTCACATAGGGTATGCGCAGGATGATGAGCGACCACCCCTCGTCGTATTCATAGCGGGAGCGTTCGTCCTTGTCTCGGATGTCGTCGAGGAAATAGTCGGGAATGTGGAGTTCGTTGATCAGGAATTCTTCGTCCTCGGGGGTGGGGCAGGTCACTTGGGTCCAGCAGTCGGGAGCCCATTCCTCGAGGGTGCGGAGCGTCTTGTTGTAGTTCCAGTAGGTACGCATAGCAATAAAAACAGGTCGGGGATTGTGTTGTGGGGAAGAGGAGCGTGTGGAAATGTGCGGGTCAGCTTGGGGCGCGCTTTCGGGTGGGGCCTCGCATGGGGGCAGGTTCACCGTGTCGGCCTCAGTGGGCCGTGGCTTCCAAGCTGTTTCCGACTCGAAATGCGGCATCCTTCTTCATCGTGTGTGCGGTCTGCCCACTGCGTGTGATGGTCAGAACCCTGGAGGCCTGTTTCGGTCGGCATCAAACGTTCGTTTCCGCGTGATAGTCGTCCATTGTGTGTTAGTTGATGAGGTTTGGTCGGGGGCGGAACTGCGGCCCATGCGGGCTTGCATCGCTTCGGTGCGTGGGGTGCATGGTGGCTGCCCTGCACTTGAGTGGCGGTGCGGATCCGTTCCCGATTCGTTTTGATTCGGCAAAAGTAGTAAAAAAATGCTTTTGCGCGTATGTCTCGCGTGTGTTTTTATGTCATGTGGCCGGAACTTTCTTTGCCTTGACGTGTGGTGAAGCTGACGGGAGAATTGTTGCTTGTCTCGAAAACTTTTCCGCGAATTTATTCAACGAAATATTATCCGCGAATTTTTCAACGAGATATTATCTGCGAAGGGTCGGTAAGGGCCGTGAAGCCTTGAGGATGGATGGCTTCACCGCGAAGGGCCACGAATGGATATGAAGCCATGCGGATGGTTTCGTGGTGAAAATGCCGCCGCATGGCTTCGTGCCTCTTCGTGTTTCTTAGTGGCGAAAATGATTCCGCATGGCTATGCGGCCCAATTCTTTTCTTTTTTCTTGGATTACTCTTTGCCTTCAATTCTTTTCCATCCTTTGATTCCTTTTCCTTTGTCGTCCAGCTCGATGGCCAGTCCGATGACGTTGCGCTTGTCGGCCAGATAGGGAGCCAGATACCCTTTTTCCCTCAATTGCTTTTCGGCCGCAGGCAACCCACCATTTTGAGTCAACTTCAGTTCAATGACATAGATGGTCCGGTCGGTTTGTGTCACCAAGTCAATGCGTCCCGTAGCCAGCATATGCTCCACCTCCACTCTCAGTCCGATGGCATTGAAAATGGTGCTGATGATGAGCCTGTAACGCTCTTCCATGTGCATCGATTCAAGTTTCTTGTTGCTGTAAGGCACATCGGCCACAAGCGATTGCAGCGCCTTCATGGCCGAGTGGGTGTTGCCCGTGCGTAGGCTGTCTTTCAGTTCGGCCTGCAGCGATTGCACCTCCTCTTCTTCGTGGAGCGTCAGTGTGGGGAGCACGATTTCATAGAGCGCCCTTCTCACCTCCGTGTTGGGGAATCCCAGGTGGCACACATCCTCGTCGAAGGATTTGATGGTCAGATATCCGGCCTGGAAGAGGAAAAGTACCGCGCCGCCGGCGGTCACATCACTCGTTTCCAGAGTGTCGCGCAGCAGCAGGCAGTCCTCGAAATCGTGAAGTCGCAGGGCCATGTTGCTCACGAATTTCGGCAGCAGCGATGTGGCTCCTGAGATGGCCCAATAGTTGCGTAGCCTTTTCACTTTGAGTGCGTGTATCAGACTGAAGGGATTGTACACGTCCACCATGTTTCCCTCGCTGAAGTGGTAACCGTCGTAGTAATCCTTCAGTCGGTCATGCGCTTCTGTCGGTGTCCAGTGGTTGGCCTCGGCCAACGCTTGAAGTTCGGGTTGGAAATTTTGGCCGATTTCGCTTTCCGTGATGCCGCACACGGTGGCGTATTCGGGCTCGAAACTGATGTTGCACAGGTTGTTGAGCGACGAGAAGAGCGACAATTGCGTAAACTTGGTGATGCCGGTGATGAACACGAATTTTTCGTATTCGTCATCGGCTTTCAAAATGGCAAACACTTCGCGGTACACCTTGGTGCATCCCTCGTGTTCGGGCGTTTTCCACGAATGCAGCAGGGGAGAGTCGTATTCGTCGATGAGCACAGCCACTTGTTTTCCCGTTTGTTCGTAGGCCGTTGTGATGATGGCATCCAGGCGGTCGGCCAAGCTGCTCCCAGGGTCGGGGCTGATGGCGTAGTGCTTTTCGTAGTGTTTGAAACTGGTGTTGAAATACGAGCGCAGTGTGTCGGCATCGGCTCCGCCGCGGCTCATGTCGAGGCGGATGACAGGTCGTGCTTCCCATTCCTTCTCCAGCTGCATGATGCGCAGTCCTTCAAAGAGTTCTTTCTGTCCCTCGAAGTAGGCTTGCAGCGTGTCCACCAGAATGGATTTGCCGAAGCGCCGGGGACGGCTGAGGTAGCTGTACTTGTATCCGCGGTTCACCATATGCCACACTATGTCGGTCTTGTCCACGTAGACGTATCCTTCCCTTCGTATGACTTTGAAGGACTGGATGCCGGCTGGTAGTTTTCTGTAGGTGGTTGGGGTGGTCATAGGATGCAGATTTTTGGGGGAATCATGGGAATGGTTTGGCTTCGGGCCTTGTTCCGCAAAGGTACGCATTTATTTCGATTTGCGAAAGTGTCATTGTTGGTGTGCTTGGGTCTTTGCCTTGGAATCTCTTCCGCGGAGTCTTTGCCGCGTTTTTTTAGTTTTTTTGCCGTGAAGGGGCGCTAAGGGCCGCGAAGCCTTGCGGCGGAAGGCTTCGTGTCTTTTCGTGGCACTTCGTGGTGAATCACTCATCCGCAAGGCTTCGCGCTCCTTTGCGTCCCTTAGCGGACAAAATAACTAAAGCATCCCCGAGAGAAACTATCTGCCGCATGGCTTCGGGCGTAGGGTGGTAAAATTTCGGTGGGCCAAATGCTGACAGTAAATTCGCTTCTCTGGCCTCGCGCGCGTTACGCACGCGCGCGTTACAGGGGAATTGCACTTCTTGCTTTCACCTGTCAGCAGCCGAGGCTTTCCGGCGAGTCCGTGGTGGCGTGAAAACAAGTCCGGGACTTGTTGAAAATGTAAGGGGACTTGTAAAAATTCTACCACGGTACCGTAAGTGGGGCCCTTGCATCTCCGTTTTTGCAAAATATGGTGGGAAAAAGCCGGAAATGACAGAGTGACAGCAAAAAATGCAATTCCCCTGTAATACGCGCGCGCGTGTAGGTGACAGCGAATGACAGTATCTGTCAGCCAACACTGAAGTGCGTGGGGATGAAGCATAGGGAAAGGCTTGGGGCAAGACGAATGATGGCTTCAACCAACCCATGCACCATACTTCGTGCAGCCCATTCGTGTCGGATGTTCACACTTCTTCCATTCGTGCCAGTTCCCAGCCTTTGAACTGCATGATGATTCTGTGCATCTGCGTGCCCTGGCGCAAAGCCTCCACACGAGGAGCTGCTGCATAACGCTTGATTTGCTTCACGGCATCCGTCCACTGCTTTTCGGCCTTCGTCATCGGCGTGCCGTCCTCGTGGCATGCTCCCTTTGCTTCCTCGTCGAATTCTTTTTTTGAGAGGACCTTAAGCTCAAGGATGTAGCAGTGCTTGGTGGCATAGTGGGTGAGGTCGGGGAGGAGGAAGAAGTCACAGTAGCCGTGATCCAACTCCAGTTCAGGTGCCGTGTAATAGTAATCGTTCAGATTGAGATATGCCATGAAGAACCCCTGCAGGTTGCGCTCAGCCTCAATGCCGTCGCGCACGGAGGATACCTTGGCGTAATCGTCGGCCATGTGCTGCAGAGGCTCCCTCCATTTGCCGTTCAACGCCATGTAGGCAAACTCTACAGACAGAGAACTGATATTCATCCGGCTGATTGCCTGATACTCCTCCAGCAGGAAACCGTAATACTGCTTTCGCACGTTGTTGTTCGGGATTCCCAGTATGAGCAAACTGCCCAAGGTGCCCTTGATAGTGAGCATTCCATAGTAGAACAGTAGGCTTGGGAACACTTCAGGGTCGGTAATCTTGCTGGCGGGGAACGTCTCTTCCAGGCGACATACGATTTCGCCTTTCTCGGCAATCGTGCGTATCACTCCCTTGCGGTCGCCATCGAGCTTGTCGAGTTGCAGAAGCTTCTTCATTTTGTTGTAGTCGGTCCGTGTGTTGGGGTCAATCATTTCCGCCGGCCCCTTACTGCGTCTGACATAGTTGCGGAGATAATAGAACACCATGTCGCAGTTGAACACCTTGCTCTGCGCTTCCAAAGCATCCTCCGAGAAGCAGTAGTTGTCATACCATGGCTTCATCTCTCGGATGGCAGCCTCAATGTCGGCATCGGGCTTTATCCATCCGTTTTCCTTGTAATAATGGAACATATCCCTTACATCCTCATCCGAGAAGCCGAGCATCTGGTTGAACTCCACCTTTGTGGAGATGTTCCACCCGATGTTGAAACCGCTGGTCACGTCGTCGAGCGTCACCGGACTTACCCCTGTGATGAAGATTCGCTCGAACGATCCTTTGAACTTCTTGAAGATGTCACGGTAGAAACCTTCGGCATGGGTGATGGCCCAATACACCTTCTCGCCTAATTCATTGAGTACAGTATTTGTAAAGTTGTCGTACTCATCGATAATGAGGTAAAGGGGAAAGCCCTTTGCCCGCGCCTCTCGCTGGATGACTGAAAGCTTTCCACCAGCGTCGTCTGTAGACTTTACCTTCTGTATGGTTTCTTCTGAATAGTACTCCTTGTAGTCATTTACAAAGCCGTCAAGCTCGACACCGAGGTAGAAGTTGAACTTCCTCTCCAGTTCATCAATAGTGCCTCCCACCTGCGAGAAGTCGAGATGGAGTATTTGGTATCTTCCCTGCAGAGGGGTAGGATGCTTGCCAATCCAGAGGTTGCCGAACCACTGGTGGAACTTGTCTTTCGTTCGGATGTCGTAGTAGGCGTGAAGCATACCCAAAAACACGCTCTTGCCGAAACGGCGCGGACGGATGAAGAACAGGTTGCGCGCCTGGCTCTCCAGCTCTGGTATATACATGGTCTTGTCCACATAATATATGTTCTGCTCTGCGATAGTCACGAAATCTGACACACCGTAAGGCATTTCTTTCACTGCGTTTTGCTGCATGACTTTTCCTTTTTCGTTAGAACTACAATAGCATTGCAAAGCTACCCCCATTTGATGGCATGGATTCCAAGGCAATTTCATGGGGGGTGAAGCAATTGCTACTTGCCTGACGGCACATCAACGTGTTTTTCCTCCACCTCCTCCACCGTCTGCAGCAGCAGCACGCGGCGCGTGGCTGGGGTGACGGCCGTGCGCTGGGCCGGACGCTGGTCGACGAGCCATGCGATGCCCTGCGCATCGGCCACTGCCAGCTGCCGGAGTTTGGCAATGCGCGAGAAGTGGCGGTCGGTGAGGTAGTCGCTCACCAGTTTCTGACCCTTCATGCCAAAGGGGCGGAAACGGTCGGACTCCTCCAAGGAGCGGAGCACGGGCTGCCCATCGAGCGCATCGGCATCGAGTGCAGCCTGCGTGGACTGGCGCGGAATGGCGGGCAGCGCTTCACGCGGCATGAACCGATAGCGGAGCCACCTCCCGTCGGGCAGAGGCAAACGGCCAGCTTCGCCCAGCAAGGCCACCGAACCGTAGGGCGCGGTGCGGCGGGCCACTTCCAAGTGGTGGCCCGTGCGGGTGCACAGGTGCGTGTCGCTGGCCATGAGGCCTCCCACACGCATGTGCAGTGCCTCGGCTATCTGGGCGGGGGTGAACCCGAGCGGACGCATCCATTCGTGAAGCAGTGTGTCGCACTCGGGCTGGGCTGCTAACGGGGCCACTTCGGCACGCCATCCGCCGGGCATGGGCTGGCGGAAGCGGGCCGTGAGCTGCTGAAGGCCGGCTTCGTAGATGCGCTGCACCTGCGAGAGCTGTGCTGCCGTGCGGTTGAGCGTCGTCACCACCTGCGGATTGAGTTCGGAGAGCAGGGGCAGCACGCGGTGGCGGATGAAGTTGCGCCGGTAGTGCGTGTCGGCATTGGTGGAGTCGGTCACGTAGCTCTGGTGGCGGCTCGCCAGAAAATCAAGAATCTGCTGCCGGGTCCAGTGCAGCAGCGGGCGCACCACACCATCGCGTTCGGCCTGCATGCCGCAAAGGCCGCGCAGCCCCGTGCCGCGCAGAAGGTTGAGCAGCATGGTCTCGGCATTGTCCTCCTGATGATGGGCCACGGCCACACCGTGGTAGTGGTGTTCGCGGCAAAGCCGGGCAAACCATTCGTAGCGCAGGCGGCGGGCTGCCATCTCGATGCTTTCGCCCGAACGGCGGGCTTCCTCCTCGGTGTGGAATTGGGCCACATGAAGGTGCACGCCACGCTCCCGGCAGAGCTGGCGCACGAAGGCCTCGTCGCGGTAGCTCTCGGCTCCGCGCAAGTGGAAGTTGCAATGGGCTGCGGCCTCCACCTGGTGGAGTTCGAGCTGATGGATGAGCAGTGCCACGGAGTCGGCACCGCCACTGAGGGCTATGAGCATTTCATCGGATGTTTTTTGGGAAAAATGGTTCGGTTCAATAGGCCACCTCCACGGGGAATCCGGCCTCGCCCACCATGCGGGCTATGCGGTCGAGCTCTTCGTGCGTGGCTTTGCGCAGGTCGGGGTCGGGCGTTTCACGGTCGATGGTGTAGACCATCACCATCTGGGGCGCAATGCGCTTCACGGCATCCAGCCAGGGCAGCACATAGCGGTCGGTGGTGTTGTCGACGCTCTTGCCCTCGCTCGTGCCTTTCATGAAGAGGCTCTGCACGATCACGTGGCCGTGGAACGATTCGAGCGAACGGATGATGGCCTCCACATCGTAGGGGCCTGTGGGGCGGTCGACGCGGCGGATGTAGTCGGCATCGACGGTGTCGAGCTTGAGTATGTTGTTGTCCACCTGCATGAGGGCATCGTGCACCTCGGGGCGGAGGCTCATGGTGGAGTTGCTCAGCACACTGACGCGGGCCGAGGGAAAATAGCGGTCGCGCAGCCGGAGGGTGTCGGCGATGATGCCGGGAAAGTCGGGATGGGCGGTCGGTTCGCCGTTGCCGGCAAAGGTGAGCACGTCGGGGGTGGGCCCTTCGGCCTGCATGCGCTGCAGCTGGGCCTCGAGTGCCTGGGCCACGGTCTGGCGGCTGGGGCGTGGCTGGTGGGGACGGTGGTCGCGGTTGAATCCGCATTCGCAGTAGACGCAGTCGAACGTGCACACCTTGCCGTCGGCGGGCATGAGGTTGATGCCGAGCGAAACGCCCAGGCGACGGCTGTGGATGGGACCGAATATGGGGGAGGGATAGACAATCCCTTTGTGGCCAATGTTGGCCGGATAGCCTTCTTGCATAAGCTGTGTGGATGATGATTCGTTGGAAGTAAAGGTTGGCACGTGCTGCCGCGAGAGCGTGAAGCTCGTGTCCGACCTCTATCTCTATCTGTTGCGAAGATACGAAAAAAGAGACTTTCCACGCGGGGTGAAAAGCCTCTTTTTTATTTCGGATCTCTTGGGCCGATGCCCAACAGAAGCAATTAGTCGTTCTTGGCAGCTGTACGCTTCTCCTTGATGCGGGCCTTCTTGCCCGTGAGTGCACGGAGATAGTAGAGCTTGGCACGACGCACCTTACCAATCTTGTTGACTTCGATGCTTTCGATGCTCGGCGACTCGATGGGGAAGATACGCTCTACACCCACAGTGCCCGACATCTTGCGTACGGTGAAACGCTTCTTGTCCTGATGACCGGAAATTTTGATAACAACACCGCGATACAACTGGATACGCTCCTTGTTACCTTCGACGATTTTGTATGCCACAGTAATCGTGTCACCAGCCTTGAACTTGGGGAACTGCTTGCCTGTAGCAAAAGCTTCTTCAGCAATCTTAATTAAATCTGCCA
>DAIRWG010000037.1:0-18194 GCA_036802405.1 Alloprevotella sp. | reverse complement strand
ACTCTAATTTGAAGATTTTGAATCTTCTATAATGTTAGTATTTACAAGGAATCTAGGTTCATCCGACATTTCGAGTGATAAAGTCAAGATAAGATAAAAGAAAACCGCTGAACTTTTGTATCTTTGAATAAGCACAAACAAACATACAAGATGAACAGCAGTTTTCTATATCATGCTTGGGGTCTATATGACCATAAATGCACCAGTGAGGAATACAAAGGTAACTCAATTATTCTACATATAGAAGCAAAAGAACGACAAAGAGTATGCCCTGATTGCGGGTGTCGTCATTTAGTGAAGAATGGTTACCGTATTCGTGACTTCGTAGGTCTTCCCATTGGTGGCAAAAAGGTCATAATCCGCATGAAAGTGCAACGCTACAAGTGCAAGAACAAGGATTGTGATTACGACCGTCAGGAGAATATTCCCTTTTCCACTGGCAGTTGTGGCTACACCCACCGTTTCGCCAAATATGTGGTAGGATTGTTAAAGGCAATGACTCTGAAGGATGTTTCAAACCTGTTGGGAGTTACATGGGACACCATCAAGGACATACATAGTCGATATCTGCAAAACCATTACGCCCCTCCTTCATTAGACGGTGTCGATTGTATCGGCATTGACGAGTTTGCGGTCAAGAAAGGACATGTGTACAAGACCATAGTGGTAGACTTGCGGAGTGGGCGCATACTGTATGTAGGCGAAGGCAAAGGAACTGATGCGCTGAATGGCTTTTGGAAACGCATCAAGCGAAAAGGTATTGACATCAAATATGTTGCTACGGATCTCTCTTCTGCCTTTATCTCGTCCGTATATGAGAATTGTCCAAATGCAATTCATGTATTTGACCATTTCCATGTGGTCAAGTTAATGAATGACAAGTTGGATGACATACGCAGGGTGCAATACAACATGGAGAAAGACATCAACAAGCGCAAGGTGCTGAAAGGTACACGCTACCTGTTGCTAAGCAATGGGACAGACATCTTTGACAAAGAGTACAAGACAAGGCTTGACAATGCGCTTGACATGAACAAGCCACTCTCACAGGCATATTACCTCAAAGAACAACTCAGGGAGTTTTGGACACAGGTGGACAAAACGGAGGCAGAGAAAGTAATGCTGGATTGGGTAAGTCAGGCCAATGAGAGCAAAGTGCCACAATTGATGAAAATGGCTGCAACCATCATGGCACATAGGACAGGAATACTCGCATGGTATGACTGCCATATATCCACAGGCAAGGTAGAGGGTATCAACAATAAAATAAAGGTGATGAAAAGGACTGCGTACGGGTTTAGGGATGAACGATATTTTGAGCTTAGGCTTTATGCTCTACACGACTGCCGTATCACTCGAAATGTCGGATGAACCGGAATCTAAGGGTGTTCTACCACGCAAATTGACCCATAGAGGAGTTTTGACGTTCAATCTTGAGTTTCAAAACTTTGAATCACCGCAAACATCAGTGTTTACAATGGGTCCTGATATATTCTACCACGCAAAATGACCCATAGGTCTCATTATATATGGAGCGAATGTTGCGCATATGTATGGAGATGGTGTTCACGGAATTCCCATCCCTCCTAAGATTGGATTCGAATTCTGTCAGCTACTTGTAGGTGATGTGGGAAAATTCGAGCGTATCCCAATCGTAATACTTTGCCACCTTCCGCCTGGTCAATTCGTATGCTTCTTTGGTCGCCTTCTTCTCCTTCATGGCGATGAAGGATTCATAGAATACCGAAACCATAGTTTTACGTGGCCTTTCCTTTACGTCCGGCCACAGACGTTTTCGGATATCAGACACAGTCATCCCTCCAAGCTCACCGAAGGTGGAAAGCTCTGCAAGTCGCATCTGCAATTCGTAGAGCTTGTTCTTGAGTGTCATGTTCAGTTGCTTTGCGTTCTTGCAGCCTATGACTGTCTGTGTAGTTTGGTCCCAGCATTCAACCGGCAATTCTATACCGGTCACTACTTGGACCTGTTGGTTCTTGTGCCGGATCACGAACAAGACGCTTCCGGTATCTCTCTTCAGCTTGGTAGTTCTCAGATAGAGATTAATGCTTGCCATAATTTTGAGTTTTTCTTGCAATGGATTTGCAATGGATTTCGTGGCAAAATGTGGCAGAATGTGGCAAAATGTGGCACGACATCCCATGTTTTTGGGTATGTCCTTAGCCCTGTAATACCAAAAGAATCCGCTGAAAATCATTTGTAACTCATTGACTTTCAGCGGATTCTTGATTCTGTCGGGGCGACGGGATTCGAACCCACGACCCCCTGCTCCCAAAGCAGGTGCGCTAACCGGACTGCGCTACGCCCCGTATGTTATGCTTCCTTTTCTCGGAAGCGGTGCAAAGATACGAATTTTTTGTGAGACAATGGCTATGACTGAGAGTTTTTTTTGAAAAAGAACGTACTAGATGACGAACAGAAGCAAAAAGGAGGTGGACACTATGTCCACCTCCTTGCGTATGGGGATGTTGGCATTTACCGTTAGAATTCTTGCCAACTCTTGATTTCAAGCTGGTCAAGGCTAACGGTGCAGAAGGCATAGATGAAGGCCGAAGCCAACCGGGCATTCGTAATGAGCGGAATGTTGAGGTCGATGGCAGCACGGCGTATCTTGTAGCCGTTGGTCAATTCGCCTGTTGAGAGGTTCTTTGGCACGTTTACCACCATATCGATTTCTTTGTTGTGAAGCATGTCGAGTGCTTGTGGCAGTTCACCAGATTCGCTGGGCCAATGCACCAACGTGTTGTCAATGCCGTTCTCGGTGAGGTAACGGCTCGTTCCTGGAGTGGCAAAGAGTTTGTATCCGTGGTCACGAAGCATGGTGCATGCGGCCAGCATTTCTGCCTTTTGCTTTCCATCGCCAGTTGAGAGAAGAATGTTCTTCTTCGGAATTCTGTGACCGACCGAAAGCATGGCCTTAAGCAATGCCGTTCTGGAATCTTCGCCCAGGCATCCCACTTCGCCCGTTGAGGCCATGTCCACTCCAAGCACGGGGTCGGCCTTCTGAAGTCGGTTGAAGGAGAACTGCGATGCCTTGATACCCACGTAGTCGAGGTCGAAAAGACTCTTGGCGGGCTTCTCCACGGGGAGTCCAAGCATGATTCGGGTGGCCAGTTCGATGAGGTTGATTTTCAGCACTTTGCTCACGAAGGGGAATGATCGTGAAGCGCGAAGGTTGCACTCGATCACTTTGATGTCGTTCTCACGTGCTAGATACTGGATGTTGAATGGTCCGGAGATGTGCAGTTCGCGGGCAATCTGCTTGGAGATTTTCTTGATGCGACGGGCCGTTTCGACATACAATTTCTGGGGGGGGAACTGGATGGTGGCATCGCCAGAGTGAACACCTGCAAACTCAATGTGTTCGGATATGGCGTAGGCTATGATTTCGCCGTCTTTTGCCACGGCATCCATTTCCACTTCCTTGGCATGCTGCAGGAAGCGGCTCACCACCACCGGGTGCTTCTTGCTGACGTTGGCAGCTAATTTCAGGAAGCGTTCCAGCTCCTCCTGATTGGAGCAAACGTTCATTGCCGCACCTGAAAGCACGTAGGACGGACGCACCAACACGGGGAATCCAACCTGGTTGATAAACTCTTGAATGTCGTCCATCGAAGTCAGGGCACTCCATTCCGGTTGGTCCACCCCGATACGGTTGAGCATTTCAGAGAATTTCTCGCGGTCCTCAGCGTTGTCGATGTATTTGGCTTGCGTGCCCAGCAGATTGATGTTTTCGGCATCCAGACGCATGGCCAAGTTGTTGGGAATCTGTCCACCCGTGCTCACGATCACGCCGTAGGGGCATTCCAAGTCAAGTATGTCCATCACGCGTTCGAAGGTCAACTCATCGAAATAGAGCCGGTCGCACATGTCGTAGTCCGTCGACACCGTTTCGGGGTTGTAGTTGATCATTACTGAGCGGTAGCCCTCCTTGCGGATGGTGTTGAGAGCCTGCACTCCACACCAGTCGAACTCCACGGAGGAACCGATACGATAGGCACCCGATCCGAGCACCACTACCGAGCGCTTGTCGTTTTCGAAATGGATGTCGTGCGCCACACCGCTATAGGTGAGGTAGAGGTAGTTTGTCTGGGCGGGATATTCGGCTGCCAATGTGTCAATCTGCTTCACGACAGGCACAATGCCAGCCTGTTTGCGACGGGCGCGAACGGCCATGATGGCCTTTTCGATGTCCATCTCCTTTTCCATGCCCACGGCACGGGCAATTTGGAAATCGGTGAATCCTTGCACCTTGGCACGGCGCAGAAGTTCGTTGTCAAGCACATTGATGGAAGTGCAGTTGTGCAATTCGTGGTCGGTGAGGTGGATTTTGTAAAGTTTTTGGAGGAACCAACGGTCAATCTTGGTCAGTTCGTGAATGCGGTCAATCGAATAGCCAGCGGCAAATGCCTTTTCGATCACGAAGATGCGCTTGTCTGTAGGTTCGCTGAGTGCCTCTTCCACATTGTCGATGGTGATTTCCTTGTTGTCGACAAATCCGTGCATGCCTTGGCCAATCATGCGGAGTCCCTTCTGGATGACCTCTTCGAAGGTACGTCCGATGGCCATGACTTCGCCCACCGACTTCATGGACGAGCCCAGTTCGCGGTCTACACCACGGAATTTTCCGAGGTCCCAGCGTGGAATCTTGCAGACCACGTAGTCAAGAGCCGGTTCGAAGAAGGCGGAAGTCGTTTTCGTCACAGAGTTCTTCAGGTCGAAGAGTCCGTATCCCAATCCGAGTTTGGCAGCCACGAAAGCCAACGGATAGCCTGTAGCCTTGGATGCCAGAGCAGACGAACGTGAGAGGCGCGCATTTACTTCAATCACCCGGTAATCTTCACTTTGGGGGTCGAAAGCATACTGCACGTTGCATTCACCCACGATGCCCACATGGCGTACGATGCGGATGGAAAGTTCACGCAGTTTGTGGTATTCCGAGTTGGTCAGAGTCTGTGAAGGAGCAATCACGATGCTTTCGCCAGTGTGAATGCCGAGCGGGTCGAAGTTCTCCATGTTGCACACGGTGATGCAGTTGTCGAAGCGGTCGCGCACTACTTCGTATTCCACTTCCTTCCAGCCCTTCAAACTCTTTTCCACAAGCACCTGAGGGGAGAAAGAGAATGCCTTCTCAGCCAAGCGGTCCAGTTCTTCCTCATTATCGCAGAAGCCAGACCCAAGTCCGCCCAAGGCATAGGCCGCACGCAGTATGACAGGGTAGCCCAACGTGGCAGCCGCCTTGCGTGCCTGCTCAATGTTTTCGCAAGCTTCGCTCTTGATGGTCTTGACATCGATTTCGTTGAGCTTCTCCACGAAGAGCTCGCGGTCCTCCGTGTCCATGATGGCCTGAACGGGTGTACCCAACACCTGCAGGTTGTACTTTTCCAACACCTTGTCCTTGAAGAGCTGAACGCCGCAGTTCAAGGCAGTTTGTCCGCCGAAGGCAAGCATGATGCCATCGGGGCGTTCCTTTTCAATCACACGTTCCACAAAGTAGGGAGTGACGGGCAGGAAGTAAATCTTGTCTGCCACGCCCTCTGAAGTCTGCACCGTGGCGATGTTGGGATTGATGAGAATAGTCTCTATACCTTCTTCCTTCAGAGCCTTGAGCGCTTGTGAGCCAGAGTAGTCGAATTCTCCGGCCTCACCGATCTTAAGGGCACCAGAGCCCAAAAGGAGAACTTTCTTGATTGTTGACATATGATGGATGATATGTGTGTAGTGGTTGATTAGGTTGAGTGGAAGCGTCAGCTTTCCGCCAGCACGTTATGCATGGAGCAATTTGACGAATTCGTCGAACAGGAATTCGGTGTCGACCGGACCAGAGCAAGCCTCTGGGTGGAATTGAGCCGAGAACCAAGGATTTGTCTTGTGGCGCACGCCTTCATTCGACCCGTCATTCATATTGATGAAGTAGGGTTCCCAGTCGGCAGGCAACGTCTTGCTGTCGACCGCATATCCGTGGTTTTGGGAAGTGACAAAGCAGCGGTTCGTACCGACCATCCTCACGGGCTGGTTGTGGCTGCGATGACCATATTTCAATTTGTAGATGCTGGCACCGGCAGCCTTCGACAGAAGCTGGTTGCCCATGCAGATGCCCATGCAAGGACGCACGTGCGGGTTGTCAAGGAATTTGCGGATGTTCACCACCGCATCCACGCAGGTGTCAGGATCACCGGGGCCGTTTGCCAGAAAGAGGCCGTCAAACTCCATCTCGTTGAAATCATAGTTCCAAGGCACGCGAATCACTTCTACTCCTCGTCGGATGAGGCAGCGGATGATGTTGTGCTTCACACCGCAGTCCACGAGCACCACTTTCTTGTGTCCTTCGCCCTCGTTGTAACGGATGATTTCCTTGCACGACACTTGGGCCACATAATTCACCCCGCTGTACTGGGCAGAAGGCACATTGTCAGGTTCGTCGTCGAAAACGATGCGTCCCATCATCACACCATGCTCACGAAGCACTTTGGTCAGTTCCCTTGTGTCGATGCCCGTGATGCCGGGCACGTGCTCCCGTTTGAGCCAGTCGCCTAAGCTTTCCACAGCGTTCCAATGGCTGTACTGTTCGCTGTAGTCGCTCACAATGATTGCGGAGGCATAGATTTTGTCGCTTTCCATGAAAGAGGCCAAACCGTCAGGTTCAAAGGTGAAGGGAGGTACGCCATAGTTTCCCACGAGCGGATAGGTGAGGGTCATGAGCTGGCCGGCATAGGAGGGGTCGGTCAGGCTTTCGGGATAGCCCATCATGGCCGTGTTGAACACGACCTCACCTGCCACGGGTGTTTCATAACCAAACGATTGACCGTGAAATTTCGTGCCATCGTCAAGAATCAGAGTTACGTTGCGCATGATGTATTTTGAGTGTATAGAGAGTGATTGTTCAGATAAGAAAGCAGCTCGTTGCAGTGTAAGCCGCAGGAAGCCTGCTTATGTTTAGCGTTTTTGAAGCAAGTGCTTCTCGTAGTAGTCGATGAATGCCTCGTTCACGCATTTTGTGCCGCCTGGGGTAGGGTAGTTTCCAGAGAAGTACCAGTCGCCGGGGCTGTGTGGACAGGCTTTGTGCAGTCCTTCGATGCTTTGGTAAACGATGCTGATTTCGGTGGTCACGCCTTCAGGACGGAGCATGACAGCCATTTTCCGCGAGATGTCATCGTCGGTGAATGGAGCATACACCTCTTTCACATAGTTGACCACCTTTTCTTTGGGGTATCCGGCCTGCAGCTTGCAGCGTCGGTATATGTCGTCGAGGCGGTGCATCAGTCCCTTGTCGGCATGCAGTGCAATGGCCGCACGGAAGGCAATGAATTCGTTCATGTGTGCCATGTCGATGCCGTAGTAGTCGGGATAGCGCACCTGCGGTGAGGAGCTGACCACCACGATGCGTTTGGGGTGCAGACGGTCCATGATGCGGATGATGCTTTCGCGAAGGGTGGTGCCTCTCACGATGCTGTCGTCAATCACCACGAGGTTGTCCTCTTCTGGGCGTACGGAACCGTAGGTGATGTCATACACGTGGGCAGCCAGGTCGTTGCGAGAGTTGCCTTCGGCAATGAAGGTGCGCATCTTGATGTCCTTCCACGCCACCTTTTCGGCCCTGATGCGTCGTGACAGGATTTCCTGCACGAGCTTCGGGCTGAGATTGCTGCCAAGCTGGGTAATGGCCTCCGCCTTCTGTTCGTTGAGATATTCGTTGAATCCCTGTAGCAGTCCGTAGTAGGCAGCCTCGGCCGTGTTTGGGATGTAGGCGAACACGGTGTTGTCCACCTCATTGTTGATGGCCTTGAGAATCGGCTCTACCAGTGTGCGTCCGAGTTCTTTCCGCTCTCGGTAGATGTCGACATCCGATCCACGGCTGAAATACACGCGCTCGAACGAGCAGGCCGCATAGTTCTTGGGTGCGAGCACCTGTTCGAGG
The DNA here is from genome assembly GCA_036802405.1 of Alloprevotella sp. Classification (GTDB taxonomy): domain Bacteria; phylum Bacteroidota; class Bacteroidia; order Bacteroidales; family Bacteroidaceae; genus Alloprevotella. Next base: position 10,258 of record DAIRWG010000037.1, on the reverse strand, counting down.
CGGAGCCCGCCGTGGCGGTCAACGAAGATTCCCTGCCCAGGTGAAAGTTCATGAATCTGTTCGGCCTCCACATCGAGTGTGGTCTGAATGACGGGACGCTCGGAAGCCACCACCATGATCTCCTCGTCCTGATACCAGAACGCGGGACGTATGCCCCAAGGGTCGCGCATGGTGAAGAGTTCTCCCGAACCGGTCACGCCGCACACCACATAGCCGCCGTCCCACACAGGCGAGGCGATGCGCAGCACGTTGCACAAGTTGATGTGTTCCTCTATGTAGTGTGTGATGTCAAGTCCTTCAAGTCCCTGCTCCTTGGCCTCCACGAAGCAGCGTTCGCTTTCGCGGTCAAGCCGGTGGCCGAGCTGCTCAAGCAGGATGTAGGTGTCCGACACCATTCTGGGGTGCTGCCCCTGCACGGCAATCGTGTCGAAGATTTCCGGCACGTTAGTCATGTTGAAGTTTGCGCAGATGCACAGGTTCTTCGCCCTCCAGTTGTTTCGCCTCATAAACGGGTGGACATACGAAAGGCCACTCTTGCCGGTAGTTGAGTACCGGAGGTGGCCCATGTAAATCTCACCGGCAAAGGGCATATGGCGGGCCGCGAAGTCCGCATCGTGCAATTGCTCGGGTGAATAGTTAGTAAAGTTTTGTTGAACCTTGGCAAAGATTTCCTGAATGGCACCTCCGCCAAGACCCCTTTCTCGGAACATGAATTCCTCACCTGGGGCTGCTTCCATCTTGATGCAAGCCAAACCAGCTCCTTCCTGCCCGCGGTTGTGCTGCTTCTCCATCAGGAGATAAAGCTTGTTCAAGCCATACATCCACGTGCCGTACTTCTTTTCGTAGTAGCTAAGCGGTTTGAGCAATCGCACCATGGCGACGCCACATTCATGTTTGAGTGGTTCCATACCGTTGTCGTTGTTGTTGTGTCTGAAAAATCAGGGGGATGCCCGTTGAGGGCTGACTGCATACCCCTATTTTTTGCAAAGTTACAAAGAATTCCTTGAACCTGCGCTATCTTTCCGCCACTTTTTCCTTCCATTTTTCCTTCGTGGGCAAAAAGCTCGAAAAGCCCTGCCTCCCTTCCGGTTCCGGCTTGCCTGTCGGGGTTTGGGGGAGTCAAGGCTTTCCGCGCATTAGCGTGAAGTGTGCGGGCTGCTAGTCAGCCGTTCCATGTCATTTGCTGGGGGAAATCACGAAGGAGAACTCGTGGTCGGCATAGGGGATGCGGTACTTTGGCATAGGCCATGCTCCCCAGGAGTCGATGCATCCCAGTCCCATCTGCCGTTGGGCTATGTGCACCACGGTGAAGCGTCGGGGCGTGAGGTCGCCTGCATGTATCTGGTGCGCCTCCTTCACAGGGCCGCCGTCCAGGTCTTCCGTTTCGAAGTTGATGGAAGTCATTTCCAGCGGAGCATCGGCATGGAAGGTGAGTCCCTGATGCTGTGCGTTGTGCACATTCCACCAGCGCACATCGGTGTGGTTGCCCGTTTCCTGCGGACGCACATAGCCCCAGGCCATGTCCTTCACATGCTGCGTGTATTCTCCGAGGAACTGGCTGTCATGCCGGTCCCAATAGTTTTCGATGGGGCCGCGTCCGTAATAGGTCACCTGGTCATACTGCTGAGGCATTTCCAGTGTCATGCCGAAGCGCGGGATCACGGGCTTGTTCTTCGCGTTGGCGTCCACCTTGAGCGCCTGGTTCACCACCAGCTTGCCGGTCGGTGTCACGGTGTAGGTGAGCGTCAGGTTGGCACTGACGGAAGGCATGGAGTAAGTGCACACCACCTGATGGTTGGCACCGACAGTTTCCTCCTTCATCGAGGTGAGCTTCATTTCCGGGTTCTTCCATGCGCCGAGCTTGTTCTGCAGCCCGGCTCCGTAATCGTTGTCGGTCGTGGCACGCCAGAAGTCAGGGCGGAGCGAATATCCTTTCTCAAACATCGGTTCCCCGTCCACATCCAGATAGTCCACGAATCCAGTGGCCTTGTTGAAGGTGACGGCCGTGCGTCCGCCCGTCAGGGTGAGGCAGGCCAGCTGTTCGTCCTTGCTTACGGCCGGAGTGGCCGCTGCCTGTCCCTTTTTGCCCTTGGCTGGTTGTGCAGCAGCTAGAGCCTGCAGTTCGGCTGCAATGGTGGGGAAGGCATAGGGCGTGAGCACAAATTGCTGGCGGGCCACGTCGTAGCCGGCCTTGAGCAATGGCTCGTCGTGCTTCAGCTTATACTCCAGCGTCAGCGTCAGTTCGCCCTTGGCCTCAACGGGCTTGTAGCCGTCCAGCGTGACCAGCGTGCGGCCTTGCGGAGCCACGTTGATGTCGGCCACGGTGCCTGCGGCCACCTGTTTGCCGTTGTCCTCAAGTGTCCAGTTAAGCGACACGTTGGACAGAGTGCGGAAAAAGTTTTCGTTGTACACTTCCACCACGCCCTTGTCCTTGTCCTTGAGTGCTGACCAGATGTCCTGGTAGAAATAGCGCACCTCGGCAGCCGTAGGCTGGGGTTTGCGGTCGGCATTGATGAATCCGTTGCAGTTGAAGTTGTGGTCAGTGGCCGGATAACGTCCGAAGTCGCCGCCGTAGGCCAGGATGTCCTTGCCGTCTTTGTTCTTGGCGTGCAGTGCCTGGTCAACGAAGTCCCAGATGAATCCTCCCTGGTATTTGGGATATTTCCGGATGATGTCCCAGTATTCCTTGAATCCGCCCATGGAGTTGCCCATGGCGTGGGCATATTCACATTGGATGAGGGGACGAGGATCCGCACTCTTGGCGTAGTTCTCGCAAGCCCCGTAGTCGTAGTACATGGGGCAGAAAATGTCGGTTCCCCGCTCCAGTCCGGCCCGTTCGTACTGCACCGGGCGCGATGAATCGTAAGCCTTCACCTCATCGTATGCCTTCTCGAAGTTGGGGCCGTAGCCAGCCTCGTTGCCCAAGCTCCATGTCACGATGCAGGGGTGGTTCTTAAGCACGTGCGTGTTGTTGCGGTTGCGTTCGAGGTGAGTCTGCAGGAATTGAGGCACCTTGGCCAGCGTCTTGTCGCCGTAGCCCATGCCGTGGCTTTCGAGGTTGGCTTCTGCCACGATGTAGAGTCCGTATTCATCGCAGAGGTCGTACCAGCGCGGGTCGTTGGGGTAGTGCGAGGTGCGCACAGCATTGATGTTGTGCTCCTTCATGATGCGGATGTCCTGGATCATGCGTTCCACGCTCACCACGTAAGCCCCGTCGGGGTCCAGCTCATGGCGGTCGGTTCCCTTGATGAGCACCGGCTGTCCGTTTACGAGAAACTGCGAATCCTTGATTTCGATCTTACGGAATCCCACGTTCTGCATGAGGCTTTCGATCACGTTCCCCTTCTCGTCAGTGAGGTCCACGCGCAGTTTGTAGAGGTTGGGCGTTTCAGCAGTCCACTTGAGCGGATGGCTGACATTCCATTTCAGTTGAGTTTCCGCATTGTTCAAGCTGACGGTTTCAGTCTTCACCGTTTGCTTTTGGGCATCGAGCAGCGTAAGCACCGCCTTTTTGCCCTTGCAGTTGGCTCCGGTCAGCCGGATGGCAAGCTGGCCGTTGGTGTAGTTGTCGGTCAGGTCGGGGGTGATGAAGAGGTCGGAAATGTGGCTTTGCGGACGTGCGTACAGATACACCTCACGTGCAATGCCCGTGAGTTTCCAGAAGTCCTGGTCCTCGAAGTAGGAACCGTCGCACCAGCGCATCACCTGCATGGCAATGAGGTTCTCCTTGCCGGGTTGCAGATATTTGGTCAGGTCGAATTCAGCAGCCACCTTCGAGTCTTCGCTGTAGCCCACGAATTTGCCGTTCACCCACACGCTGAGGTTAGAGGTGGCCGAACCCACATGGAGGTAAACCTTTTCCCCCTTCCAGTCAGCGGGAATTCTCACGGTTTTGCGATACGATCCCGTGTAGTTGTTCTTCTCCTCCACATAGGGCGGATTGTTTTCAAACTGTGTGGCCCAGGCGTAGCCGATATTCTTGTAGATGGCATCGCCATGTCCGTTCACCTCGAAGATGCCCGGAACGGGGAAATCCTCCCATTTCGAGTCATCGTAGTTTGCGGCGTAGAATCCTTCGGGTGCATTCTGATGGTCCTTCACAAAGTGAAACTTCCATTTCCCTTCGAGTGAAAGGAAGCGTGGTGAAGCATGCTTGTCGCCCTTTTCGGCGGCCTGCACGGATTCGAATGCAAAGAAATCGGAACGTGGTGCTTCCACGTTCACGCGGTTGACGGCCGGATCGAGCCAATACTTTTGCTTGGTTTGTGCTCCAGCGGTGAGCATGCACACGCTGGCCAGTGTGAGTACGATGGGTTTTAGCATGGATAGTTGTTGATAGGGTTGAATGGTTGGCGGTTTGCTCATGTGTCCGCCATTATCCTTTCGGTTAATTGCTTTGCTTCATTTGTGCATAGGCCTTGTAAAGCCCTAATTGCCCGGCTTGGCTGAAGTCAGCGGTGGCTTTTGCGCGCTCTCCTCTGTCGCGGAGCAGAATGCCGCGGTTGTAGTAGGATTCGGGCATGCGGGGGTCGAGTTCGATGGCTTTGGTGAAAGCCGCGATGGCTTCCTCTGCACGTTTCGTGGCAGCCAGAAGGCATCCCTTGTTATAGAATGCGATGGCGGCACCCGTTTTGAGCGTAGTGGCCTTTTGGGCCAGCGCCAGGGCCAGCTGCATTCGCGCTTGGGCCTCCTGAGGAGAAGCCGTGCCCGATGCGGCACTGCGCGAGAGCACAAAGGTGGCTTGCAGCAGTGCCGCCATTGAGAGCGAGTCAGTCTGCAGGGCTTGCTGCACCTCATTGACGGCCGACGTGTAGTTGTAGCTTTCCATGAAGAGGGCCGACCTTGCCAGGGCCTTTTGCAGCGCTCCTAGTTGTTGCTCCGCCCGTTCGAACTGGCGTTTGTCAAACTCCTGCTCGTCGGGCGAGGCATTGTCCGTTTCCGCTGTCAGGCAGAACTGCCGGGATGGTGTGCTGAGGGCTTTAAACGATGTGATGTCGGGAATGAAGGCCACCGAGTGGTAGCCCCGCGTGTAGACCGGCTTGAAGGACAAGGAAAACACCGGACACAACTCGTTGCTCACCCGGTCGTTCTGCACTTTGCCGAAGATGGAGCCAAACACGTTGCGTGCCGTGTCGGTTTTCTCCTCCTTCACCAACTGCTGGTATTGCTCCAATGCATGCTCCGAACGTGTGCGCACGTGCTTGACGTTTGCACGGCTTTTCTTTGCAAAAGCCAGGTCAAGATTCTCGCGTGCCACCACCGTTTCGTCGGCAGCAGCCCCCCGTGTGTCGCCAATGCGTCGGCGGCATTCGGCCCGGGCCAGATAGCCGAAGGTGAAATGCGGGTAAGCCTTGAGCAGCACGGAGTAGTCGGCAATGGCTCCGCGGTAGTTGCCCACCTTCTCGCGCAGTTGGGCGCGGTTGTAGATGGCCAGCACGTTGTCGGGCTCTTTGCTGATCACGAAGTCGAAATCGGTGATGGCCCGGTTCAGGTCGCCCACAAAGGAGCGGAGCAGACCGCGGTTGTAGTGTGCCAGAAAATGGTCGGGCACGAGTTCGATGGTGACATCGTAGTCGGCAATGGCCAGTCCGAACTTGTCGAGCGCATGGCGGGCTTGAGCGCGTGCCACGTAATTCTCGAAGTCCTTGGGTTGCAGCCGGATGGCCTGTGTGAGGCAGGAATCGGCCAAGGCATATTCGCTGCGGTTGAGCGCATAGCGACCCTTGAAACTCCATGCTTGCGCATCGTTGGGATTGAGGGCAAGCAAGCGGTCCATCCATTGCAGCCCGCCCACGGTGTCCTTCTGCTCCAAGTGGATTTGCGCCATCACCATGTAGGTGCGGTAGAACTTGGGCCAACGGGCAATGAGGTAGTCGAGGTCGGCACTGGCCTGGTCGTAATGCTTCAGCTGGAGCTGGCAGAGCGCGCGGTTGTAGCGCGAACCTTGGTCGGTGGGCGTTTCATCCAGCACGTGGGTGTAGTCGGCAATGGCCCCCTCGTAGTTTTCGAGATGGATGCGGCAGAGTCCACGCAGTTGGTACACCTCGCCGATGAAGGGATTGAGGTCGATGCTCCTGTCCAGATCGGCTGCCGCACCGTGATAGTCCTCCAGCGTAAACTTCGCGTAGGCCCGGTAGTAGTAGGGGCGTGAAAGAAAAGGCTTGGCTTCGATGGCCTCGTTGAAATAGCGGATGGCCGTCAGATAGTCGTCCACACTCAGGGCATTGCGTCCCATGTTTGTCACGGCTTCGGCATCAGTCTGTCCGAGCAGGCGGCAAGGCAACCATGCCGACAGGAAAACGATCCACAGGACATGCCTGAGGATGCTTCTGCCGATGCTTTCCGGCCGATTTCCCATGTCGTGTAGTGTGTTCCTCATAGGGTGTGCTGAAGGGGGGCTGAATGATGGGTGTGCTGAGTGGTGAGGCGGAGTAGTGTCGTGGCAGGAAGCTCACGCCCGTTGCCTGTTCATTTGTGCGGAGTCTTCACTTTGTAGCCGCAGCGGAAATTGCCTTTGAGCAGCGTGTTGAGTTTGCCGCGGATCATCTGTTTGCGCAGGGGCGAGAGATGGTCGATGAACATGTGGCCTTCGAGATGGTCGAACTCATGCTGCATCACGCGGGCCAGGAAACCCTCCACCCATTCGTCGTGGGGTTGGAAGTCCTCGTCCATGTAGGTCACGTGGATGCGTGTGGGGCGCTTCACTGCTTCGTGAATGCCGGGCAGGCTCAGGCAGCCCTCTTCCATGGATTCCACCTTCGTGTCGTCGAACTCCACGATGTGGGGGTTGATGTAGGCTTTGTTGAATCCTGCGTATTCGGGATATTCGTCCTTCAGGTCGTCGAGCGTGATGACCACCACGCGGATGGCTTTGCCGATCTGTGGTGCTGCGAGGCCTACGCCGTCGCTGTGCACCATCGTTTCGAACATGTCAGCGATGAGCTGTTTCAGTTCGGGATAGTCGGGAGTGATGTCCTCGGCCGTTTTGCGGAGAACGGGCATCCCGTAGGTGTAGATGGGAAGTAGCATGTGTTAGCTTAGAGGGTTGATATAGGTGGCTGCAAGGATCGGACTGAGCGTCAGAAGCGTCGGCTTTCCATCCAGCCTTGCAGAATGATGCAGGCGCTGATCTCGTCAACAAGTCCTTTGTCGGTTTCACGGCGCTTCTTGCCGATTCCGGCCGAGCGTATGGTCTGATGGGCCAGCACGGAGGTGAACCGTTCATCGTAGAATTCGAGAGGCGTTTGCGGAAAGGCCTTGCGAAACTTGTCTGCGAAGTCCATCACTCGCTGCTGGTTCTCCGAAGGTTGGCCGTTGGGCTGTGTGGGCAGTCCGATGACAACCCGTTCCACATGCTCTTCGGCCAGATAGCTCTTGAGAAACTTCATCAGCTGGAAGGTGTCGACGGTGGTCAGTCCGTTGGCAATGATCTGCGCCGGGTCGGTCACTGCGATGCCGGTGCGCTTCTTGCCGTAGTCAATGGATAGGATGCGTGCCAATGTGTGGACTTGGATGGAAAAGGGTGAAACGACGGTGTGGGGAAAGGCGGTCGGAGAAGTAGGGTTGATGTACCCTGTGAATGATGTGAAACCTTTGTTCCGGTTTTCTGCATTCAACCGGGTACATCAAACCTTGCTTTCCTGCTCTTATTTGATCATGTCGCAGCCCATATAGGGCTGGAGAGCCTTGGGAATGCGGATGCCTTCGGGTGTCTGGAAGTCCTCGAGCAAGGCTGCCACGATGCGGGGCAGGGCCAAGGCAGAACCGTTGAGCGTGTGGCAAAGCTGGATCTTCTTGTCGGCATTGCGGTAGCGGCACTGCAGGCGGTTGGCCTGGTAGGTGTCGAAGTTCGACACTGAGCTGACTTCCAGCCACCGTTTCTGTGCTTCGCTGTACACTTCGAAGTCGTAGCAGATGGCGGCCGTGAAACTGATGTCACCGCCGCAGAGGCGCAGGATGCGGTAAGGGAGTTCGAGCTTCTTTAGCAATCCCTCCACGTGGTCGAGCATTTCCTGGTGCGACTGCTGTGAGTGTTCGGGCTTGTCGATGCGCACGATCTCGATCTTCGAGAATTCGTGCAGACGGTTGAGTCCGCGCACATCCTTGCCGTAGCTGCCGGCTTCGCGGCGGAAACACTGGGTGTAGGCACAGTTCTTGATGGGGAGCTGGTCCTCGTTGAGGATCACGTCGCGATAGATGTTGGTGACGGGCACTTCGGCGGTCGGGATGAGGTAGAGGTCGTCAAGCTCGCAGTGGTACATCTGTCCTTCCTTGTCGGGGAGCTGGCCGGTGCCGTAGCCTGAAGCCTGGTTGACCACTGTAGGCGGCATGATTTCGGTGTATCCGGCTGCGCGGGCCTCATCGAGGAAGAAGTTGATGAGTGCGCGCTGCAGACGTGCTCCCTGGCCGATGTAGACGGGGAATCCGGCGCCCGAAATCTTTACACCCAAGTCGAAGTCGATGAGGTTGTACTTCTTGGCCAATTCCCAGTGGGGCAGGGGGTTTTCGGGCAACACGGTGTCGTGTCCGCCGGTCTTCACCACAAGGTTGTCCTCCGCGCCGTTGCCTTCGGGCACGAGGTCGTAGGGCACGTTGGGGATTGTGTAGAGCACCTGGCGCTTGTCGTCGTCAGCCTGCTTCATGGCTTCCTTGAGTGCTTCGCTCTTGGTTTTGATTTCTGCCACTTGCTGCTTGGCGGCCTCAGCTTCAGCCTTCTTGCCTTCCTTCATCAGGGCGCCGATGCTCTTGGAGATCGTTTTCACTTGGTTGTTGAGCGCATCGAGTTCGGCCTGTGCCTCCTTGCGCTTGTTATCGTAGGCCAGTACCCGTTCGATAGCTTCGCGGGCACCGGCAAAGTGCTTCTTTTCCAAGCCGCGGATCACGGCTTCCTTGTCGTCAGTGATTTGTTTGATAGTCAGCATAGCTTGTATCTGTTGTTTGATTTTACAGAGGCAAAGTTACTCATTATTTTGGAAATGAGCGCATTTGCGGCCATCTTTTTCATGCTGTTGCGTTTGGTCTGTGGATGCGCTTCGGCGGTATTTCTGATGCATGGGTGTTCTTTTGGATGGATAGCGGTTGGCATCATGGTGTGTTTGTGCTTTCTGGTGGATGGCAAAATCGGACAAAAATGCCAATTTTCTCGATGCCTTATTCCATGTCTGTAAATTAACACATTTTATAGTAGTCCCAAAAGTCCCAAAAGTCCCATCGTCCAAACGTACTATATAAAGAAGGATAAAAAGAAGGTATCTTGTTGATATTCAATAATAGCGTGAAAATCCGTCCACCCCTGGGACTTTTGGGACTTTGGGACTTTCGTGGTCAAATGCCTTGTGTCGGACAAATGTGTGCCCAAACGCGGGATAGATGCTTGATGGATGAAATCCGTGAAAAATACCAATTTGGCCTGGTTGCAGCTATGCGGTAGCTTCTTTCGGGATTGTCGGCTGGTCAATCCGGCTTCCGGATGCTAATCCTTGCGTTGTCACGATGCATGTTGGCGTTAACATTATTTGCAGTAGTCCCAAAGTCCCAAAAGTCCCGCCGTCCAGACGAACTATATAAAGAAGAATGAAAAGAAGGTAACTTATTGGTATTCAATAGTAGTCTAAAAATCCGCGCACCCCTGGGACTTCTGGGACTTTGGGACTTTCAGTGCAAAAGTAGGCAAGCTGCAAGCCGTGTAGGGAGTCGGGAGAAGTGTTGTGGTTGGGTTCAAACCACGTGGAATGGTGCAGTTTTCTCATTCTCCCCCTTGGTGATGCAGCACCAATGCGCTTGTTCGCAACGGGCGTGGGTAAATGTCATGTTTCTCTCGGTGCAGAGTGGGGTGAAAAAATGCCTGTATGCGAGTAATAGCATTGGCTGTCTGCGGAGTACGTATCGCTACCTATAGTTGTGCTTTAAGTGCGCTTTGCCCTGTGCATGTGGAGCGTTTCTGCCACATGATTGAGCACTTCCTCACGGTGCGTGATGAAAATGGCTGTGGTGTGAGGGTAGTGGGTGGCAATGTTCTTGAGCACTTTACGTTCCGTGTCGGCGTCAAGGGCCGAGGTGGCCTCGTCGAACACTAGCACCCTTCCGGGAGTCAGCAGTGCGCGGGCTATGGCCACCCGCTGTGCCTGTCCTTCCGACAGACCGTCACCCGTTTCGCCGCATGGAGCGTCAAGTCCTTCGGGCCGTTCGTTCACGAAGTTGGCTTCGGCCAATTGCAGGGCACGGCGCATTTCCTCCTCGGTGGCATCGGGATTTCCCA
>DAIRWG010000036.1:0-19681 GCA_036802405.1 Alloprevotella sp. | reverse complement strand
TAGAGCATTTGACTACGGATCAAAAGGTTATAGGTTTGAATCCTATAGGAGTCACCACAAAGAGAGAATCTTTTCCACTAAAGGTTCTCTCTTTTTCTTTTTCACCGTCACTCGCAATCGCGGCTTGAAGCAGCACTGCTGGGTGAAAATCAACTTTTTCCGTTGCAAACCACTTCCGTTGGCATAAAAATCAGTAATTTTGCTTAGGAAATCGGCCCGGTGCCGCTCAGAAGAAGCATCGGCCCATGAACCAATCACCCCCTAAGCAACCAAACAAGAAACCGACTATGTACACAGTTGACGAACTCAATGACCGATTGATCGACCTCGCTTTCTCCGAGGACATCGGCGATGGCGACCACACCACACTCTGCTGCATCCCCGAGGATGCCATGGGCAAATCGAAGCTGCTGATCAAGGAAGAAGGCATCCTGGCCGGCATGCGCATTGCCAAAGAGATATTCCACCGCTTCGACCCCACCATGCAGGTGGAGCAGTTCATTGAGGACGGTGCCCACGTGAAGCCCGGCGATGTGGCCATGATCGTGAGCGGCAAGGTGCGCTCGCTGCTCCAGACCGAACGACTCATGCTCAACGTGATGCAGCGCATGAGCGGCATTGCCACGATGACTGCCAAATATGTGGCCCGACTCGAAGGCACCCACACCCACGTGCTCGACACGCGCAAGACCACTCCGGGCATGCGTATGCTCGAGAAGGAGGCCGTGAAGATCGGCGGAGGCATGAACCACCGCATCGGCCTGTTCGACATGATCCTGCTGAAGGACAACCACGTGGACTTTGCCGGAGGCATTGCCAACGCACTCGACCGCTGCGCAGCCTACCAGAAGGAACACGGACTTCACCTGAAGGTGGAGATCGAATGCCGCTCGTTCGACGAAATCCGCCAGGTGCTGGAGCACGGAGGTGCCGACCGCATCATGCTCGACAACTTCTCGGTGGAGGACACCCGCAAGGCCGTGGAGCTGATCGGCGGACGCACCGAAACGGAATCGAGCGGCGGCATCACCATCGACACCCTGCGCGACTATGCGGAATGCGGCGTGGACTACATCTCGGTGGGTGCACTCACCCACTCGGTGAAGGGACTCGACATGTCGTTCAAGGCTTGCTAAGCCGCGCCTTTACCCCCAACCCCATTCACTGCCTCTGCGCCACTTCACGGCGCGGAGGCTTTTCGGCATTCTTGAAACGCAAAAACTCATTTCCCATGAATCTGATTACAAAGACCCTCACGGCAGCCGGTGCCCTGTGCATGGCCCTGCTGGCTGCCACTCCTGCCGATGCCTGCACCAGTTTTCTGGTGGGCAAGAAGGCTTCGGCCGACGGTTCGGCCTTCATCACCTACAACCAGGACGACTACGGCATGTTCGGACGCCTGCACTATCTGCCTGCAGCCGACCACGCCAAAGGCAGCATGCGACGCATTGTCGACGGCGACACGAACCACTATCTGGGCGAAATTCCCGAAGCACCCCACACCTATGCCGTGATGGGCTACATCAACGAGCACCAGGTGGGCATCACAGAAACCACCTTCGGCGGACGTGAGGAACTGGCCGACCCGAAAGGCACCATCGACTATGTGAGCCTCATGACCATCGCCCTGCAACGCTCGAAAACTGCCCGCGAAGCCATTCGTGTGATGACCTCGCTGGTGCAGCAGTACGGTTATGCCTCGGAGGGCGAAAGCTTCTCCATCGTCGACCGCAACGAGGTGTGGATCCTCGAAATGATCGGCAAAGGCCCCGAGGAGAAAGGCACCGTGTGGGTGGCCGTGCGCATCCCCGACGACTGCATTGCCTGCCATGCCAACCAGAGCCGCATCCACCACTTCAACATGAAGGACAAGCAGAACGTGATGTATGCCAAGGACGTGGTGAGCTTCGCCCGCAAGAAAGGCTATTTCACGGGCAAGGACGCCGACTTCTCGTTTGCCGACGCTTATGCCCCGGCCGACTTCAGCGCCATCCGCTACTGCGAAACACGCGCCTGGAGCTTCTTCAACCGCTGGGTGGAAGGCATGGACAAATACCTGGACTATGTGGACGGCCACCACATCGGCACTTCGGAGGTGATGCCGCTCTACTTCAAGCCGAAGCAGAAACTCTCGCTGCACGACGTGATGAACTCCATGCGCGACCACTACGAAGGCACGCCCTTCGATGTGACGAAGGATGTGGGAGCAGGCGTCTACGGTGCTCCCTACCGTCCCACTCCGCTCTCGTGGCAGTACAAGGGCAAGCGCTACTTCAACGAACGCCCCATCTCCACGCAGCAGACGGCGGGCACGTATGTCATCCAGATTCGCGACTTCATGCCCAACGAGGTGGGCGGCATCGTGTGGTATGGCAACGACGACCCCAACATGGTGGCCTACACCCCGGTGTACTGCTCTGCCACGCAGGCTCCCGAATGCTACGACCCGAAGGATGCCGACGACGTGACCTTCTCGTGGAAATCGGCCTTCTGGATGGAGAACTGGGTGTCGAACATGACCTATCCGCGCTATGCACAGCTCTTCCCCAGCGTGAAGGAGGCCCGCGAAGAGCTGGAGGCACACTATGCGGAAGCGCAGGCTGAAGTGGAGAAGCAGGCCATGGCCTTGCTCAGCAGCGACAGGAAGCAGGCCACGGACTACCTGACGGCCTATTCCAACCAGTGCGCCGACCTGATGATGAAGCGTTGGAAACAGCTGGGCGAATACCTCATCGTGAAGTATAACGACCAGGCCGTGAAACCCGAGAAGGACGGACAGTTCGAACGCACGCCCGACGGACTGGGCAAGGCCCCGGTGCGTCCGGGATTCCCCGATGCCTACAAGGAGATTATCGTGAAGGAAACGGGCGACAAGTACCGTGTGCCCGACAAACGCAAGAAGTAAGTGCGGCCCCAAGGCCACCGGAGCAAGCATCTGGGGCCTGAACGGATTTCCACGCAACGACCTAAGAGCAAGTGCTGCCACGAAGCATTCGGGCAGCACTTGCTCTTTTTCCGTCCCCCACCCGCCATGAATCATGCCCTTAGTAACAATTTTGTGAAGATTAAGGCATTTGCCGGTTCTACCCCCCCGGAATAAAATAATGTTGTAACTTTGCAACAATTCTTGAAGATTCGTGTCTTTACCATAAGGACATTACTCCAACATTCAACCTCATGCAACCAACAAACACACCACCCCCCTCCCTCAAACGCACTTGGGCCATCACTGCGGCAGCTCTGATGATGCCATTGGCCACTTTGGCACAGGCGCCTGCCGACTCGCTGGCCAACGACAGCACCGGACAGACGCTGCACGAAGCCACCGTCAGCGCCACCCGTCTGGTGTTCATCACCAAGAAGGACACGGTGGTCTACAACATGGACGCACTCAATGCCACCAAGGGCGACATGCTGCAGGACGTGATCAGCCGCATGCCCGGACTGGAACTGATCGACGGCACGCTCTACTTCAAAGGCAAGAAGGTGACGCGCCTGCAGGTGAACGGCACCGACTTTGCCCGTGGTGACACGCAGACCGCGCTCGGCGTGCTGCCGGCCTACATCGTGAAAAGCGTGAAAGCCTATGAAGGAAAGACTGACCAGCACCGCATCACGGGCATCGACGACGGCGAGAAGGAGCAGGTGGTGGATGTCATTCTGAAAAAAGAATACATGGGCACCTGGAGCGGCAATGCCGACCTGGGATACGGCACCGACGAGCGTTGGCGCGAACGCATGTTTGCCAACACCTTTACCGACCGCATGCGCGTTTCGGTGTATGGCGGATTTGCCAACACGGGGCAGTACCAGAGTGCCAGCGGGAACGGCAACTGGGGCGACAACGGCGGAGCCGGGGCTTCGAGCGGCGACACGAAGTACTACCGTCCGGGAGTCTCCTTCATGTGGCGCAACAAGAAAGCCGAGAACGAAACGGGCTATTTCCTGATTGACGGCAATGCCGGATGGGACTACCGCGGTCACAACGACTTCAGCCGAGGAGGTTCGGAAACGGTCCTCGACGACGGCACGAAGCAATTCGACCTCAGCGATTCACGCACGAAGGACGACGAAAAGATATGGAGCGGAAGGCTCTATCTCTCCTTTCGTCCGTGGAAGAACATGTACATGGAGCTGAATCCCGAATTTGCCCACCAGAACCAGAGCAACCACAACTTCAGCCGTCGCGGCATCTGGAACGGCGTGGACGTGGGCGGCATCTACCCCTCGGCGCTTGATTCGCTCGTGGCCCACCGCAACGATGCCTGGCCCGACGGGAAGGCTGTCAACCTGAACCTGAACGAATCCGTCTCGATGAAGCACTACAACTTCTACCGCCACTATTTCTACGCCACTCAGCAGCTTTCGGAACGCAATCTCCGCCTGTCGCTGCGCCAAAGCTTCTATGGGCAGGTGACCGGCCAGCATGAGAATTCGCTCTCGAACTACACCACCTATCACGCCGCGGAAGGGGCTGTCGACCCGCTCTACAACGTGTTCTCCACCAACCGCAGCAAGATGCTCTTTTCCCAATCGTTTGCCGACCTCTATGTGCCGATGAAGTTGCTGGAGACCATGCGCTTCACCTACGGGCACGAATACACGGTCAACAACTCCGACAGCAAGGGCTACCGGTTGGAACAGCTGGGCGGCATCTTTGCCGACTACGAGGCCTACCACCAGCAGCTGGGACTGCTGCCCACCCAGAGCGACTGGCAGCAGCTGGCACGCTATGCGGAGGTGACGGTCAACTCCAACCAGCGGCAGACGCGCCACTGGGGCGAATGGCTGGTGCAGTACAACAAGCACGGACTCCTGGCCATGGTGCGCAACCAGGTGAAACTGCGCCACGACGAGCTGGACTACCTGAAGGGCGACTATCCCGACATGCATCCGCGTCGCAACGGCACGGAATATCAACTCATCACGAAACTCCGCTACACCACCGACAGCATCGGCACCTTCGAAGTGAGCTACAGCTACGAACGCTCGAAGCACAACATCACCAACTACATCACCCTGCCCGACCAATCGAACCCGATGAGCATCAGCAGGGGCAACGACCAGCTGAAGGACAAGCGCACGCACATGTACACGGCCAAATACGACCGCACCTTTGCCCACAACCGCATGTTCTCCGCCTGGCTCAGCGGATTCGTCACCATCAACGGCACGACCAATGCCTCCACTTACGACAAGGCTACGGGCATCACAACGAACCAGCCGGTGAACATCAGCGGCAACTGGTACGTTTCGCCCAACGCGTACTTCGTCACTCCGCTTGACGAAAAACGGCGCACCAGCCTCAGCTTGCGCGGCATGTACACGCTCAGCCACACGCCCGACTTGGCCACATCGACGGAAGGTGCCCCCAAGCGACGCTCCACCGATGCGCACAGGGCTTACGTCAGTGCCTCCTACAACGCCAACTGGCCGAAATTCAGCCTTTCGCTGGACGTTTCCACCGACTACACGAGGTTGCACAGCACCGATGCCGTGATCAACGGCACGGACCAGTGGTTGAACGAATATTCCGTATTCTTCAAAGCCGTGCTGCCTTGGGACATGGAGCTGAAGAACAATTTCAACGTGTGGCACAAGGTGGGCTTCTCCACGCGCGACTTCAAACCGACACAATGCGTGTGGAACGTGCTGCTGAGCAAGTCGCTGCTGCACGACAAGAGTCTGTCGGTGCAGGTGGAATGCTCCGACATTCTGAACCAGCGCGTGCAGTTCTGGGCCAACAAGAGTTCATCGGGCAGCAGCTGGAGCAGAAGCAACGTGGTGAAACGATTCTTCATGCTGCACTTGGTCTACAATTTCAGCACCAAGAAGAAGTCGTGAGGACGCTGGCCGTATCACGAAGCACACCCATTCTGAACATCATTTGCAAAGACACCATTTCCGACGGAAGCGGAGAGCCAAGGGGCTTTCCGCTTCCGTCATTTTGCTGATTAAGGGCTCATGGCCAAAAGAATGGCTCGTGATTTGTGATGTTTGACGAGAATATCTTAACTTTGCAGAAAATCTGCATTGGCGGAAGCAAGGTCATGGCAGAGAGAAGGTTATCTGTCAAAACGCCCCTTCTTCGACTTCAGCTTCCGGCCTTTCACCTTAATCACGACAGCAATGACACACACCCACATCACAAACTTCTGGCGCCATTCCGCCCGACCCACCATCACCCTGCTCATGGCCCTGCTTCTGGCCCTGCCCTCCATGGCACAGCAGGCAGACGTTAAGGCACAGCCCGACAGCACGGGACTGATTGTGCGCGTGGGCGACTTGGCCCCCGACTTCACCCTGCAACTGACCAACGGAGAGCAAGTGCAGCTTTCCTCCCTTCGCGGCAAGGTGGTGATGCTGCAGTTCACTGCCAACTGGTGTGGCGTATGCCGCAAGGAGATGCCGCACATCGAAAGCGAAATCTGGAAGCGCCACAAGAACAATCCGAAATTCTGCCTCTTGGGCATTGACCGCGACGAACCCCTGGCCACGGTGAAGCAATTTGCCCAAAAGACCGGGGTAACCTACCCCTTGGGCCTCGACCCGGGAGCCGACATCTTTGCCCTCTACGCCGAACGCGAGGCGGGCATCACACGCAACATTCTCATCAACCCTGAAGGACGCATCGTGAAGACCACCCGACTCTACAACGAAGCTGAATTCGCTTCGCTCGTGAAAGCCATCGATGATCTGCTCGAGCAGTAAAGCAAGCATCCTTCCACAAAAAAATCACGACCATCATGAAACTGCTTCAAAACCATGTCAGCCGACTGCTGCTCGGCCTGCTGCTGATCACTTCACTCACTTCCTGCTCCGAGGACTGGTGGGACCATGACTATGCCTATTCCTTGCAGGGAGGCTGGCGCATCGTGGAGGTGACTGGCTACACGACCTACCACACGGGCGACCAATTCTGGTTCAACGGCGACGGCACCTTTGTCAGTGAGGGATATTCGCTGCATGAAAACGGCTATTGGCAAACCGACGGACGAACCATCAACATCAGTTTCGACGGTTACAACGTGGACATTTCGGCCTATGTGCGACAGTTCAACAGCGGCTACATGGTGCTCGACATCAACGACTACTACGACAACACGCGCTACACGCTACGGCTGACGCGCACGTACTAAGCAAGCGGCCATTGGACGTGGCCGCGCAGACTCGCATTTTCACCCCAATCTATGAAGATTCTCACTCAAGAAGAAATAAAGCAAAAAATAGATACGCCCATTTTCCACTCACTCACCGAAACGGCTGACGCCCTCGGACAGGAGTGCTATCTGGTGGGCGGATACGTTCGCGACCTGTTTCTGGAACGCCCCACCAACGACATCGATGTGGTGACCATCGGAAGCGGCATCAAAATGGCGGAAGCCTTCAGCCAAAAGCTGGGAAAACATGCACACCTGTCGGTGTTTCGCAACTTCGGCACAGCCCAAGTGAAATGGCACCACGAGGAAGTGGAATTCGTGGGCGCACGCAAGGAGAGCTATTCCCGCGGCTCGCGCAAGCCCATCGTGGAGGACGGCACGCTGGAGGACGACCAGAACCGGCGCGACTTCACCATCAACGCCATGGCCATATGCCTCAACAGCGAACGGCTGGGCGAACTGGTCGACCCTTTCGACGGGGTGCTTGACCTGGAGGACGGCATCATTGCCACTCCGCTCGATCCCGACATCACGTTCAGCGACGACCCCCTGCGCATGATGCGGTGCGTGCGATTTGCCACCCAGCTGAAGTTCACAATCGAGGATGAAACGTTTGACGCACTCATTCGCAACCGCGAACGCATCAAAATCATCAGCCAGGAACGCATCATCGACGAACTGAACAAAATCATGATGTCCCCCGTACCCTCCATCGGATTCGTGGAACTGCAGCGCTGCGGCCTGCTGGAACTCATCCTGCCGGAAGTGGCACAGCTGGACTGTGTGGAAACACGCAACGGACGTTCGCACAAGAACAACTTCTACCACACGCTCGAGGTGCTCGACACGGTGGCCAGCAAGAGCGACAAACTGTTTCTGCGCTGGGCAGCCCTGCTGCACGACATCGGCAAGCCACGCAGCAAGAAATGGGAACCCACCATCGGATGGACTTTCCACAACCACAACTACCTGGGCGAGAAGATGATTCGTCCGCTCTTCACACGCATGAAGCTGCCGCTCGACGAGCGGATGAAGTATGTGAAGAAGCTCGTGGGACTACACATGCGCCCGATTGCCATTGCCGACGACATCGTGACCGACAGTGCGGTGCGGCGTCTGCTCTTCGAGGCTGGCGACGACATTGACGACCTCATGACCCTGTGCGAAGCCGACATCACCAGCAAGAACGAGCAGCGCAAGAAGAACTTCCTGGAGAATTTTCGCATCGTACGCCAGAAGCTTGTCGACATCGAGGAGAAGGACCGCATACGCAATTTCCAACCTCCGGTGACTGGCGACGACATCATGGCCCTGTTCCACCTGCAGCCCTGCCAACAGATCGGTTCGCTGAAGGCGGCACTGAAGGATGCCATCCTCGACGGAAAGATCCGCAACCGCCACTTGGAAGCATTGTCCTTCATTCTCGAAAAATCCAAGGAAATGGAACTGTGTGCCGACCCCCAAGCCCTGCAAGCGCTTCAGGTGCAATATGCACAAGCCGACGAGCAGCTTGACGAAAGCAGGGAAGCGGAACCTTCGGCACCGAACAATGAGAACAACGCTGAATAGTTTTCCCCGTTCTTCATTTCGCAGGAACGCTTTACGGAAGAACGTAACCCCCTACCCACCCCGCATGACACAACTTGATATCAATGCCAACAAGCAACGGTTTGTCGACTGTTGCCAACAGTACATCCATCGCGACGGACTGGACAAGATACTGGCCTATCTCGACAAGAGCGACTTCTACGAAGCGCCCAGTTCGGCTTCTTTCCACCTGAACGTGAAAGGGGGCTTGTGCAAGCACTCGATCAACGTGTTCGAAACGGCCCTGAAGATTCGGGAGCACATTGCCCAAGAGGCCATCGAGTCCGGCGAATCGCCTTTCACCGAGGTGCCGTCAACGGAGAGCGTGGCCGTGGCCGCCCTGTTCCACGACATCTGCAAGGTGAAGCTCTACCACGAGGTGGAGAAATGGAAGAAGGACGCCAACGGCCGATGGATGAACTATCCCGGCTACGAGCTGAAAGATGACTTTCCGCTCGGCCATGGCGAGAAATCATGCCTCATGCTCAGTTGGTACATGCGCCTCAAGCCCGACGAGATGCTGGCCATCCGCTGGCACATGGGCATGTTCGACATGGGCGAAAACGGCAGCTCGCTGCGCTACGCATTCCGTGCCGCTTGCGACAAATGCGCCTTGGTCAGCATGCTGCAAGCTGCGGACATGCTTTCCGCCAACCTGTTGGAGAAAACGACCACCTACTGAGGAGCGTGCCCCCCTGGCATCAACCACTGAAACTTACAACCATCAAACAACCTTTCTATGCACCTTAAACCCATTTTCCGCTTGATGCTGGTGTGCTGCGTCTGGCTGTGTGCCAGCCAAGCATCACTGCTTCATGCGGCCACCCAATCGCCTGAGGCCGTGAGCGCCCTGCTCAACCGCATTGGCGGCGAGGGCACTGCCGACCGCTTCGTCACAGTGCTCGATGCCTCGCTGGCCACCAGCGCGGGCAACGACCAGTTTGTCATCACTTCGGCAAATGGCAAGCCATGCATCAAGGGCAGCAGCACGCTGGCCATCACCACGGGCTTGAACTGGTATCTGAACCACGTGGCGCACATCAACCTCACTTGGAACAATCTGACCACCGACCTCACGCAAGCCACGCTGCCCCTGCCCGCCGGCGAGGAAAAACACACGTGCTCGGTGCCTTACCGCTACTATCTGAACTACTGCACCTTCTCCTACTCCATGTCGACCTGGACCTGGGACCGCTGGCAGAAGGAAATCGACTGGATGGCGCTCCACGGCATCAACATGCCGCTGCAAATCGTCGGGCTCGACGTGCTGTGGCACAACCTGCTCACCAAGGATTTAGGCTACTCCGAAGCTGAGGCAAACAAATTCATTGCCGGCCCGTGCTTCCAGGCCTGGTGGGGCATGAACAACCTGCAGGGATGGGGAGGCCCCAACCCATCGTGGTGGTATGCCCGACAGGAACAGCTCTGCAAGCAGATTCTCACCCGCCAACGCGAACTGGGCATGGATCCCGTGCTGCCCGGCTATTCGGGCATGGTGCCGAGCGACATCGCTTCGAAAAAGGGATACACCGCCAACAATCAAGGAAACTGGTGCACCTTCGTGCGCCCCTACATTCTCGACCCCAACTCAACGGCTTTTGCGGAAATCTCCGTCCTCTACTACAAGCGCCTGGCTGAGCTGATGGGCACTTCCACCTACTACAGCATGGACCCCTTCCACGAAGGAGCCAACACCAGCGGCATCGACGTGCCCTCGGCCTACAAGAAAATTGCCGATGCCATGCTCCAAGCCAACAGCAAAGGCAAATGGGTCATCCAGTTCTGGCAATGGAGTGGCGACCAGTACAACGTGCTCTCGAAGGTGCAGAAAGGCAAACTCATCGTGCTCGACCTCTACAGCGACGCACACACGCATTTTGGCGACTACAACGGCCACGATGCCATCTACTGCATGCTGCCCAACTTTGGAGGACGCACGGGGCTGTTCGGACGTCTGAGCAAGGTGATGGAGCAATTCCATGCCGAAAAGGCTGCCCACAGCAATGTGAAAGGCATCGGTGCCACACCCGAAGCCATCGAACAGGTGCCGGTGCTCTACGATGCCCTGTTTGAACTGCCGTGGCGTGCCACCGCACCGAATGCCAAGCAGTGGGTGGCCGACTATGCCGAAAACCGCTACGGGAAAAAGAACGAACATGCCGCACAGGCATGGGAACTGCTTCGCAACTCGGCATTGGCCTGCCCCTCCTCACTCCAAGGCCCTCAAGAAGCCGTGCTTTGCGCCCGGCCGGCCCTGACGGTCAATGCCGTGTCGAGCTGGGGCGGCACGGAATTGTTCTACGAACCGCAGGAAGTGCTGGAAGCAGCTTTCCAACTGCTGGAAGCTCGTCAGGAACTGAACGGCGAGAACTACAGCTACGACCTGACAGATGTCAGCCGCCAGGCTCTGACCGACTATGCTTACCAGCTTCTGAAAGCCATCAATTCGGCCCATTCCTCGAGCAGCAAGGAAGCATATGCCAACGGGCGCGATGCCTTCCTGCAACTTTTGCTCGACTTGGACGAACTGCTCGGCACTAATCGCAACTTCATGCTGGGACGCTGGACCAACATGGCACGCGGCATTGCCGATGAAGCATCAGGCACCACAGAATCCGACCGCCAGTGGCTGGAACTCGACAATGCACGCACACTCATCACCACATGGGGCGGCCGCGATGCAAGCGAGAACGGTGGCCTCCGCGACTATTCCTACCGCGAATGGAACGGCATGCTGAAGGATTTCTACTACGACCGTTGGAAAACGTTCTTCACGAATCTGGATGCCGGAAAGGCGCAACCCGACTGGTTTGACCACGATTGGAAGTGGGCACACAATGCAGTTCTCTCCTACTCCGACACCCCGAAGGGTAATACGGCCGAAGTGGCCCAACGCCTGCTGAACACCTATTTCACCACCTTCGCACTGGCCGATGGAACGGTGAAGCGCATCAACCGCCGTTTCACCACGGATGCCACCTCCAAACTGACGGATGCGTGCTTCAGAGGAAAAGCCTATGCCCTGCCCCTGAAGAACGTGACCGCACAAGAAGTGAAAGCCTTCTGCATTGACTTCAACGGCGACGGAGCATTCTCGAAGGATGAAACCTTTGCCGCAATCTCGGTGAACATTCCGGCCCAGTCAGCCATCGGCCGCGTGAAGGCGCAAATCAGCCTGACCGACGGCACCCTGCTCACCTACTCCATCGTACTCAAGGACAACATCACACAACCGCGCACCGTGAGCGTGAGCACGGCCCAAGCCAACGAAGGAAAAGCCGTGATCGTGGGCAGTAAGGAACAGAGCGTGTCGACCACCGACGATGTCACCGTGAAGGCAGAACCCGCCTCGGGCTACGACTTCTACAAATGGACGGACGAAACGGGCCAAACCGTGTCGACCGAGAATCCATACACTTACTATGGTGCAGCCGACATCAACCTTCAGGCTCACTTCATGATCAACAAATGGGGAAGCCCCAAAGAGGATGCCAGCGAACTGTCCACCATCGAGAGCTACGGACAGTACATCACTTCGCTGACCGCCGCACAGAGCGGACGCGATGCCCAGAGCATTTACGAAACGGCATCATGCCCCGAGCGGCTGTTCCAGAACACGCAGATTGTGGAAGCTGCACAAGGCAGTCAGATCACACTGCATTGGACATCGGCCGGCGGACTGAATTACTGCCGACTTTCGGCCTACGCCGACTTGAACTCCGATGGCGACTTCAACGACGAAGGCGAGCTGCTGACGGTGATCGGCCAGAAGGAATCGGCCGGAAACTCCAAGCTCAACGACTGCACCATCCAAGTGCTTCTGCCCTATGACATTCCGACCGGATTGACCCATATCCGCCTGCGCTTCGACGGTGCATGGGCACAGGGCGTGGACAGCAAGACCAATGCCATGCCTGCCGATGCCAGCACCCAGCGTATGATCTATGAGATTCCGGTGAACGTGCTCAGCCAAGCCAACTACCCCTGCACCGTCACCGTGAAGAGTGCCGACACGAAGAAAGGCACGGTGGATGCCAACGGACAACCCGACACCTACACTTACGGCATCGGCGAAGAAGTGGTGCTGCGTGCATATCCTGCCGACGGATGCGTGGTGAAGGCTTGGCAGGACCAATACGGACGCACGGTGCCCGATGCCTGGCGAGACGGGCATTTCCTCCGTTTCCGCGCACCTGAAAGCGGCACCTACACCGCGGTTTTTGGCACCGAACTTCCGGCAACCCTCACCCTCGGAAACTGGGAGTTCAGCTACACGGCAAAAAACGATGAAATCACCTTGGTGAAAGCCTTGAAGGGAGAGGGTGAACTGGACATCCCTGCCAAAGTGAACGAATACACCATCACGGGCATGGCTGCCGATGCACTGGTGGGACAGACGGCACTGACCAGCCTCAGCCTGCCCGCCACCTTGGTCAACTTGGGTGACGCTCCGCTTTTCACCACTCAAGTGAAGGGCGATGGCACACAGGATGCGCCCATCGAGCTGCCGCAAGTTCTCAAGGCCAATGAGTCATGGAACGTAAGCCTGCGCGTCAGCACCAACGGCAACTCGTTCAACCAATGGGGATCGGCCCTCTTGGCCACTGGCGAAGAATCACTCGGCGCGACATACACGAATGGCTTCCAGCTCTATCTGAAAGCCGACGGCCATTTGCTGCTCAAGATGGGCAGCGACGAGTTGAAATCTTTCAGTCTGCCCAGTGGCGCCACGCAATTTGAGGTGACGCTCGCACACTCCAGCGAACAGCCGCTCAGCATGTCAGTCACTGCAGGTGAAGAGACCACCATGTACGAAGCCCAGGGACACGCATTGGGCGATATCAGCCGATTTTGCACGGCACTGCCCGAGGGCATCAACATCGAATCGCTCCTCATCACAACGGCAGGTCACAGCGAAGCTCCTTTCCGCGGATGCACGAATCTGGCCACAGTGAAAGTGGCTTCCGGCAACAAGCAGTTCCGCGCCACAAACAATGTACTCTACTCCGCCGACGGCTCGAAACTGCTGGCCTATCCCGAAGGCCGACTCTCCCACAGGTTGGCCCTCACCAGCAATTTGCGCACCATCGGGACACAAGCATTCACGCAGGCACCGAACCTGGAACGCCTCGTACTTCCCACTACCGGGAACGAAGTAAACGCAGAAACGGATGCCTTCAGCTCAGTACGCTGCCACATCCAGACTACGGCAGGCAAAGCCGCGCACTATCGCGAAGCATGGGGACTGCCCATTGTGGTGAACGTGACATCCACCTCATCGCTCAGCGATGCCAGCTGCGCACTGCTGACGGCCCAAGATGCAGTGGACTTTTCGGCCACCGACAGTCAGTGCGGCACTGCCACGGCCCTTTCAACGGACATTCCCGTCTGGCTCACCCGCACGCTGAAAGCGGGCCATTTCTATGCCTTGTATTTTCCGACATCCCCCACTGGGGTGTACGTGGAAGGACTGAAGAGCAGCGAAACGGCCTTGAGCGACCTTCATGCCTTCACTTTCGACGGACAGGCGTTCACCCCTACCCAAGCGCTGGGAGTTGGCGCATACCTGGTGCAGATACCCGACACCTGGGATGGCAAACGCATCACCTTCCATTTCTCGCATGCCGAAAAGGCCTCGCTCCCCGATGCCACGTTCACTGGAAACGGTTCGACCGCTGAAGTGGGTTACACGGGCATGTACTATGCCTACGATGCCGCAACCAACCGATTCGTTCGCCAATCGGCCACCACGCTCAGTCTGCTTCCCTTTACGGCCTTGCTGAAGGCCAATGATTCGATGCCCGAATCCATTGCCTGCCCCGACCTTGTCAGCGGCATCCATCAGGCCGTCAGCGGAAGCACGAAGTCCGTGTATTACGACACAAACGGCCGACGGGCCACATCATCCAGCAAGGGAGTGATCATTCGCAACGACGGACATAAAACACTAAACCGTTGACCCTTGCATACCCCTCACATCAAGCCCGGCTGAAGGACTGTTCCTTCAGCCGGGCTTATTGCATCGGGATGGAATGACAGAGTGAAGCGCACTGAAAGTGGATGCTGCCAAGAGAATGCCGATGGGGAACTTGCCGAAGTAGAAGATATTATGTAACTTTGCCTGCAAAACGAAAAGAACAACTATGTCGCAATCTGCCATCATCAACAAATATTTTCCCCAGCTCAGCGCAGAGCAAACCAGCCAGTTTGAGCAGTTGGATGCCCTCTACAGAGATTGGAACACCAAGATCAACGTGATCTCACGCAAAGACATCGACAACCTGTATGAGCATCATGTGCTCCACTCCTTGGGCATTGCCAAAGTCATCACATTCCGTCCCGGAACAAGCATTCTCGACATCGGCACGGGGGGAGGCTTTCCTGGCATCCCCTTGGCTATACTCTTTCCTGAATGCCAATTCAAGCTGGTGGACAGCATCGGCAAGAAAATCAAGGTGGCACAAGCCGTGGCACAGGCCATCGGACTGAAGAATGTGACCATCGAGCACCGCAATGTGGTGGAAGAAAAGCAGCAATACGACTTCGTGGTCAGCCGGGCAGTGATGAATGCCACCGACCTCGTGAAATTGGTGCGGAAGAACGTTCATCACCAGCAGCGCAATGCATTGCCCAACGGACTGATTTGCCTGAAAGGCGGCGACGTGGCAGAAGAACTGGCGCCCTTCGCCAAATGCTCTGAAGTGTGGGACCTGAAGACCTTCTTCGAAGAAGCGTTTTTCGAAACCAAGAAGGTGACTTACATCACACTATAAGCAAGCAAGCAAACAGTACCATTTTCAACACACAAGCATGGCCTCGCACCTATGTTCCGTCAAAGGACTGGACGGAAGAAGAATGCAACGGCATGCCACCATCCATAAAGCACAAAATATGCTAATCACGCGATTCGTTTGCAACATGGTGCGCGAGAACACGTACCTCATCCATGATGACCGAGGGGATGCAGCCTTGATCGATTGCGGAGCTTTTTATTCTGAGGAGCAAGAGGCCATCATCCAAAGCATCTTGGAGAATCACTTGACCCTGAAGCGCCTGCTGAACACGCACGGGCATTTCGACCACGTGTTTGGAGCCAAATGCATACAAGGGACTTACGGCATCGGCATTGAAATCGACGAGAACGAAAAGGACACATACAAATCGGCCGCAACCCAGATGATGCAGTTCATCGGGCAGCCACTCCCGCTGGAATTGGCTCCCGTGGCCAACTACTTCCATGATGGCGACATCCTCACCGTGGGAGATCTGAATCTGCATGTCATCGCCACTCCGGGGCATACCCCCGGCGGCGTCTGTTTCTACCTTCCCGAAGAGAAGGTGCTGTTCAGCGGCGACAGTCTGTTTCGTGAAGAAATCGGACGCTGCGACCTTCCGGGCGGCAACGAATCGCAACTCGTGAACGCCCTGAAGAGCAAGGTGCTTGTCCTGCCCGACGATGTGACAGTATACCCCGGCCATGGTGAAGCCACAACCATCGGACACGAACGGGCGCACAATCCCTACCTGCAATGATACCCAACGTGGAACTTCCACCCGAACCGTCCACAATCATCTAACTACAAACAATTTCGCAAATTGACGCCATTACTCGACATACAACATCTCAGCAAGCGATTTGGTTCGCTGGAACTGTTCAACGACATCAGTTTCTCCATCGCTGAAGGACAAAAGGTGGGACTCATCGCTCACAACGGAGCCGGGAAAAGCACGCTGCTCAGCATTCTGGCAGGACATGAGGACTACGAAAGCGGAAGCATCGTGACCCGCCGCGATGCCAAAATCGCCATACTGGAACAGTCGCCCCAGTTTGCGCCCGAACAGACCGTCATCGATGCTTGTTTCAGCAGTGCCGGCGAACTGTCCGACCTCATCAGCCGTTACGAGCAGTGTCTGGCCCAAGAGGGAAACCCCGGTCTGGGCGAACTGATCGATGAAATGGAACGGCGTGAGGCATGGGACTTTGAGCAACGCGCCAAGCAGATTCTTTCGACCCTGCAGATCAACCATTTTCTGCAGCCGGTCGGCGAACTCTCGGGGGGGCAACTGAAACGCGTGGCCTTGGCCAATGTGCTGCTGTCCGACCCCGACCTGCTGGTGCTTGACGAACCGACGAACCACCTCGACCTGGAAATGATCGAATGGCTGGAGAATTATCTGCAACGCACCACCAAAGCCTTGCTGATGGTCACTCACGACAGATATTTCCTCGACAACGTGTGCCAAAGCATTCTGGAACTGGACGGGGAAACGCTCTATGCCTATGCCGGCAACTACGAATACTATCTGGACAAACGCCAGCAGCGCATTGAGGCTGAAAACGCAAACATCGCACGAGCCAACAACCTCTACCGCAAGGAACTCGACTGGATGCGGCGGATGCCTTGTGCACGCGGCACAAAAGCTCGCTACCGCAAGGAGGCCTTTGCCGAGCTCGAACAGAGGGCCAAACAGAGGCGCGAAGAACGCACGGCCCGGTTGGAAGTGAAAAGCGGATACATCGGAAGCAAGATCTTCGAGGCGGAATACGTGAGCAAAGCCTTCCCCCTCCCTGCTTCAGCGCAAACCGACGCTCCACGCCAGAAGGTCATCCTCGACCATTTCTACTATAATTTCTCACGCTATGAGAAAATGGGAATCGTGGGCGGAAACGGCACGGGCAAAAGCACCTTCATCAAGCTGCTGCTGGGACTTGAAAAGCCCGATGAAGGCCGATTCGTGGTGGGCGAGACCGTGAGGTTTGGCTACTTCTCGCAGGAAGGCATTGCCTTCGACGAACAAGAGAAGGTGATCGATGCGGTGCGCAAGATTGCGGAATACATCGACTTGGGAAACGGCCACCATCTGACTGCCATGCAGTTTCTCACGCATTTCCTCTTCCCGCCAGCCCGTCAGCAGGACTACATCTACAAGCTCAGCGGTGGCGAACGACGCCGCCTGCAGCTCTGCACGGTGCTCATGACCAACCCGAACTTTCTCGTGCTCGACGAACCGACCAACGACCTCGACATCGCCACGCTCCAGGTGCTGGAAGAGTACTTGCAGGACTTCAGGGGATGCGTCATCGTGGTGAGCCACGACCGCTATTTCATGGACCGCGTGGTCGACCACCTGCTGGTGTTCAACGGCGAAGGAAAGATCGATGACTTCCCAGGCAACTATTCCGAATACCGCGAATGGCGCACCCTGCGCGACCAGGCTGAACAGGAGTCCAAGGAGCAGGCCAAAAGCACCACCGCATCCGCCCCCAAGGCTAACACTTGGGGAGGCGAAAAGAAACGGCGGCTCTCCTTCAAGGAGAAACAGGAGCTGAAACAATTGGAAACGGACATCGCCTCGCTCGAAGAAGAAAAGAAAGACATCGAATCCGCACTATGCTCCGGCACGCTCAGCGTGGAAGAACTCACCGAGAAGAGCAAGCGGCTTCCCCAACTGGAGGAAGAACTCGACGAAAAGAGCATGCGATGGCTTGAGCTCTCGGAAGTCGAGGAATAAAACGAAGCACACACAACCACTTCACACACAACGGTATGCAACCATTGGCAGAACGAATGCGCCCCACAACCTTGGACGCATACATCGGACAGAAACATTTGGTTGGCCCAGGCGCAGTGCTGCGCCAGATGATCGACTCCGGCCACATTGCCTCATTCATCCTGTGGGGCCCTCCGGGCGTGGGCAAAACCACCTTGGCCAAAATCATCGCCAACCGTCTTGACACGCCCTTCTACACACTCTCGGCGGTGAGCAGCGGCGTGAAGGACGTGCGCGACGTGATTGAGAAAGCCACGCAAAACCGTTTTTTCAACCAGCAAAGCCCGATTCTCTTCATCGATGAAATCCACCGGTTTTCCAAGTCGCAGCAGGACTCGCTGCTTTCGGCGGTCGAAACGGGTGCCATCACCCTGATCGGTGCCACCACGGAGAATCCCTCCTTCGAGGTGATCCGCCCGTTGCTCTCGCGCTGCCAAGTGTATGTGCTGAAAAGTCTGGACCGGGAAGATTTGCTGGAGCTGTGCCATCGGGCCTTCACCGAAGACATCGAACTCAAGAAGCGCCACATCGAGCTAAAGGAACCCGAAGCTCTGCTTCGCTACAGCGGAGGAGATGCGCGCAAACTGTTGGGCATTCTCGACTTGGTCACCTCATCCAGTCAGGCGGATCCACTGGTCATCGACAATGCCACCGTCACCGAACACTTGCAGCAGAACCCCTTGGCCTACGACAAAGACGGCGAAATGCACTACGACATCATCTCCGCCTTCATCAAAAGCATTCGCGGAAGCGACCCCGATGCCGCCCTCTACTGGCTGGCACGCATGATCGAAGGTGGGGAAGACCCCAAGTTCATCGCCCGAAGGCTGGTCATCTCGGCTTCCGAAGACATCGGCCTGGCCAACCCCAATGCCTTGCTTCTGGCCAACGCGGCATTCGATGCCGTGGCCAAGATCGGATGGCCCGAAGGACGCATTCCGCTGGCCGAAGCCACGGTGTATCTGGCCACCAGTCCCAAAAGCAATTCTGCCTATATGGGAATAGCCGCGGCGCTTGAGGCGGTCAAGCGAAACGGCAACTTGCCCGTGCCGCTCCCCATTCGCAACGCTCCTACCAAACTGATGGCCGAGCTTGGTTATCACGACGGCTACCTCTATCCGCACGACTATCCGGGAAACTTCACCCCCCAGCAGTACATGCCCGACGAACTACGCAACGAAGTGCTGTGGCATCCCTGCAGCAACCCGGCGGAAGACCGCAGCCGCGAACGCATGAACGCCTTTTGGACCAACAAGCCCAGATGAGGTTACGCTCCGAGAATAAGTAGGTGTTCAGAATTATTTTATATTATCTCACTCTGATTACCTTCAGCTTAGAAGCACTTTCTCGGGCGCATCTTGCTCCTTGACTTTCAGTCACAT
>DAIRWG010000035.1:0-19744 GCA_036802405.1 Alloprevotella sp. | reverse complement strand
CATCCCGCAGCGCATATTCGAAATTGTAAACTTTTAGACTTTACAGACTACTAGGTGCAAAATTACAAATGGCTGAAAATCAGGACCCGATAAAACTGTACCAACTAGGTGCAGAAATGGCAAAGGAGTCTAAAGGCGATGAGTAGATTTTCTGTTTGTCTATCTTTCCCTGGTTTTACCATTCCAAAAGCAGAAATCCGCAAGAAGAGCACTCAAGCCCTTCTTGCGGATTTTTCTGCTTTGTCGCCTTGCGGCGGGATAGTGCGGTGCGTGAGCCGATGGATTAGCCCACTTGGCTGCCGCCCACCACGGGACGGTCGACGGTGACCACCGAGAGGGAGTCATCGAAGTTGACGGCCGAGAGGATCATGCCCTGGCTCTCGATGCCGCTGATGGTGCGGGGGGCGAGGTTGGCCACGAAGCACACCTGCTTGCCCACGAGGTCCTCGGGATTGTAGTGCTGGGCAATGCCGCTCACGATGGTGCGGTTGTCCATTCCGTCGGCAATCTCGAACTTGAGCAGCTTCTTGCTCTTCTTCACCTTTTCGCACGAGAGCACGGTGCCCACGCGGATGTCGAGCTTCTCGAAGTCCTCGAAGGCGATGGTGTCCTTCACCGGTGCGGCCAGGTAGTTGGCAGCCTCGTTGGCCTTCTTCGTGTCGAGCAGTTTCTGCAGCTGCTTCTCGATGACGCTGTCTTCGATTTTCTCGAAGAGCAGTTCGGGTTCGGCCAGTTGCGTGCCTGGCTTGAGCAGATCGGTGCTTCCGAGCTGGCTCCATTCGAAGTCGGGCATGTTGATCAGTCCGCGGAGCTTCTCGGAGGAGAAGGGGAGGAACGGCTCGAAGGCAATGGCGAGGTTGGCCACCAGTTGGAGCGAGATGTTGAGGATGGTTTCCACGCGCTTGGGGTCGGTCTTCCACACCTTCCAGGGTTCGCACTCGGTGATGTACTTGTTGCCGATGCGGGCCAGGTTCATGGCCTCCTTCTGTGCCTCGCGGAACTTGAATGCATCAAGATACTGCTCCACCTTGGCCTTCACGTCCTTGAACTCGGAAATGGCCTTGAGATCCACTTCCTGCAGTTCGCCGCAAGCCGGCACCACACCGTTCCAGTACTTCTTGGTCAGCTGCAGGGCACGGTTGACAAAGTTGCCGTAGATGGCCACCAGCTCAGAGTTGTTGCGCTCCTGGAAGTCCTTCCAGGTGAAGTTGTTGTCCTTCGTTTCGGGCGCGTTGGCCGTCAGCACATAGCGCAGCACGTCCTGCTTGCCGGGCAGGTCGACCAGGTATTCGTGAAGCCACACGGCCCAGTTGCGTGAGGTGGAAATCTTGTCGTCCTCTAGGTTCAGGAACTCGTTGGCCGGCACGTTGTCGGGCAGGATGTAGTCGCCATGCGCCTTGAGCATGGTGGGGAAGATGATGCAGTGGAACACGATGTTGTCCTTGCCGATGAAGTGCACGAGGCGCGTGTCGCTTTCCTGCCACCACTTCTGCCAGAGGCCCCACTTCTCGGGCTGGGCATCGCAGAGCTCCTTCGTGTTGGAAATGTAGCCGATGGGCGCATCGAACCACACATAGAGCACCTTGCCTTCGGCTCCTTCCACCGGCACGGGGATGCCCCAGTCCAGGTCGCGCGTCATGGCGCGGGGCTGGAGGTCCATGTCGAGCCAGCTCTTGCACTGTCCGTACACGTTCGAGCGCCATTCCTTGTGGCCCTCCAGAATCCATTGCTTCAGCCAGTCCTGATAGCGGCCCAGCGGCAGGTACCAGTTCTTGGTCGGCTTCTTCACCAGCCCGTGGCCGGGGTTGTTCTTGTTGGTGGGGTTGATGAGTTCCTCGGGCGAAAGCGTGGCGCCGCACTTCTCGCACTGGTCGCCATAGGCACCTTCAGCACCGCAGCGGGGGCAGGTGCCCACGATGTTGCGGTCGGTCAGGAATTCGCCGGTCACCTCGTCGCAGAACTGCTCTTCCACCTTCTCCTCCAGCACGTGCTTGTCGTAGAGCGTGCGGAAGAAGTCGGAAGCAAACTTGCCGTGGATCTTGGAGGTGGTGCGGCTGTACACGTCGAACGAGATGCCGAAGTCCTCGAACGACTTCTTGATGATGTTGTGGTAGCGGTCCACCACTTCCTGCACGGTGATGCCTTCCTTCTTGGCGCGGATGGTGACGGGCACGCCGTGTTCGTCGCTGCCGCCCACGAAGAGTACCTCCTGCTTTTTGAGTCGGAGGTAGCGCACGTAGATGTCGGCCGGCACATACACGCCGGCCAGGTGGCCGATGTGCACGCCGCCGTTGGCGTAGGGCAGGGCTGCCGTCACCAGCGTGCGGTTGAATTTCTTTTCCATATTTTGTTTCTTTTTGTTGTTGTCGGATGGGGGGAATATCGTTGCAAAATTACGGATTTTTCCCCCATCCGCAAAGCCATGTGCCCGTTTCGGCCCGAAATGCGGCAGTATTTGCGCCCGGAAAGGGCGAAAACGCACCCGCGCATTTCTCACACACAAGAAGTTTGCGTAACTTTGCAGAAGATAGGCGGCGGTTCGGAAGAACGCTCAAGCAAGCTTGGCGTTTTTCTCTCACCTTGCATTATCTTTAAATAAGTAGGTGCTTAGCCTTATTTTCCCCCACCTGCTTGAGGGAGGGCTTCGCTTGTTGCCCCGCCCCCTTTACTCCATCATTTCCATTCAGCACATGAAACATCTCTATATCGAAACCTACGGCTGCCAGATGAACGTGGCCGACAGTGAAGTGGTGGCCTCCGTCATGAAGATGGCGGGCTACGAACCCTGCGACACGCTCGACGAGGCAGATGCCGTGTTCCTCAACACCTGCTCCGTGCGCGACAATGCCGAGCAGAAGATCATCCACCGCCTGGAGGCGCTCAACGCCCTCCGCCGCAAGGGCCGCAAACTCGTGATCGGCGTGCTCGGCTGCATGGCCGAGCGTGTGAAGGACGGCCTGCTCAACGAGCATGGGGCCGACCTTGTGGCGGGCCCCGATGCCTACCTCTCGCTGCCCGACCTTATCGCCCAGGCCGAAACGGGGCACAAGGCCATGGACATCGAGCTGAGCACCACCGAAACCTATCGCGACGTGGTGCCCGAACGCTACTGCGGCAGCCGCATCTCCGGCTTCGTGAGCATCATGCGAGGCTGCAACAATTTCTGCCACTACTGCATCGTGCCCTACACCCGCGGACGCGAACGTTCGCGCGACGTGCAGAGCATCCTGCGCGAGGTGCACGACCTCGAGGCGCGCGGCTACAAGGAAGTCACGCTTCTGGGCCAGAACGTCAACTCCTACCGCTGGACACCCGATGCGGCCGACGGCGCCGAGGCCGAAACGATCACCTTCCCGCAACTGCTGCGCACCGTGGCACGTGCCGTGCCGGGCATGCGCATCCGCTTCTCGACCAGCCATCCCAAGGACATGAGCGACGAAACGCTCCACGTGATTGCCGAGGAGCCCAACGTGTGCCGCCACATCCACCTGCCCGTGCAGAGCGGCAGCGACCGCATTCTCAAGCTCATGAACCGCAAGTACACCCGCGAGTGGTATATGGGCCGGGTGGAGGCCATCCGCCGCATCGTGCCCGACTGCGGGCTGAGCACTGACATCTTTGCCGGCTACTGCTCCGAAACGGTGGAGGACCACCAGCTCTCGCTCTCGCTCATGCGTGAGTGCGGCTACGACTCCGCCTTCATGTTCAAGTACAGCGAGCGCCCGGGCACCTATGCCTCGAAGCACCTGCCCGACGATGTGCCCGAGGAGGAAAAAGTGCGCCGCCTCGAGGAACTCATCGCCCTGCAGAACGAGCTGAGCGCCGAGAGCAACCAGCGCTGCATCGGCCGCGAATACGAGATTCTGGTGGAAGGCGTGAGCAAGCGTTCGCGTGAACAGCTCTTCGGCCGCACCGAGCAAAACAAGGTGGTGGTGTTCGACCGTGGCACCCACCGCCCCGGCGACTATGTGCGCGTGCGCATCACCGACGCCTCCAGCGCCACGCTCAAGGGCGAGGAAGTGAGCGAATAAAACGGTCATACAAGAATAACGATAAACACCTTAATAACCAACCAACGCTATGAGAAGATTCCTTACATTCTTTCTCGCACTGTTCGTCTGCCTGATGGCGGGCGCACAGAGTTCGTTGCCCGATTTCTCCACCGAGGAATCGCCCGTCTACTTCCCCGTGAAGTTCCAGAAGGGCAATGCCTATGTGGGCGACAAGGGCTCCGGCAAGAAGATGAAGACGGTGAGCAGCAAGAGCAGCGCCACCAACTTCCAGTTCATCGGCACCCGCGATGGGTTCATCATGAAGAGTGAAAACGGCAACTACGTCGGCTTCACCGGATCCGGCGATGCCGGACGCTTCATCACGACCACCAAGGACAACGCCGTGACGCTGGCCATCATCGACGGCCGCGAAAGCAAATATTTCGAAATCATGCGCGTCAGCTCCCAAAAGTGCATGAACCAATGGGGCGGCACCGGATCCAACAAGGAGCTGGGCGAATGGCAGTCCACCAACGTGAACAACCAGCTCTACTTCGAGGGAGCGGCCACCGTGGACGACCTGAAGGCCGACTATGAGGCACTCGTGGCCCAGATCCGCACGGCAGCCGCCTACAAGTACTTCTACCACGATGCTTCGGCCGCTCTGGCCGCCATTCCGGCCGTGGCTCCCACCACCAAGAAGGAGCTGCAGCTGGCATGCACCCGCTTGCAGGAAGCCGTTGACAATCTCAACAGCGGCGATGTGCTCGGCACCGACCTCGACGGCCAGCACGTGTTTCTCGGCAACAAGCTCCACACCACCCTCTTCGCCTACGGCAAGGACGGCGTGATGGGGTCCAACTCCTCCCTCTACTCGGCTGACCACATCTGGGCTTTCGAGAAAGTGGAAGGTTCGGCCGATGAATACTACATCCGCAACGTGGGCCTCAACCTCTATGCCGGCCCCATCCCCACGACCAACGACACGAAGGTCAGCCTGGTCGACAAATCGGCCGCAGCCCCCTATGCCGTGAAGGCTTCCACCACCAATGGTTTTTGCGTGATCTACAGCAAGACGGGCACCAAGGGCCGTGAAGCCCTGCACATGGTGGTCGGTGACGGCATCGTGCGCTGGAACACCACGGAGGATGGCTCGCAGTTCATCCTGACCGATGCCTCCACCGTCGAATCCAGCCTCAACGGTTACTACACCCTGCGTCACGCCCAGGGCGGCTACGTGAGCAGCGGCACGGGCTACACCGACGAGCATGGACTGCTGCTGACCAACACGCAGGAGCCCACAGCCCTGAGCGGCATGTGGCACGCCGTGCAGACTTCGGCTAGCACCTATCGCCTGGTCAATGCCACCGACGGCCGCGTGCTGGCCATCAGCGGCAGCGGTGCTGAGGCCCGCGCCAGCATGGCATTGCCCGCCACGGCCCTCTACGGTTCCGGCCTCGCCTCCTATTTCGAAGGCGACCTCCAGTTTGACGGCACCCAGCCGAGCCATCTGCGTGTGGCCGGATCGGCCCACAACTACCTGAGCCTGAGCAACGGCTATCTGGCCCTCAACGACTCGCCCGAGGCTGCCTCCAGCGACGCCACGGCCTTCGTCTTCACTCCGGCACAGCCCGAACTCGACGGCCTCTACGACGAATACAACTCCGTGCAGAAGGGACAGCGCCCCACCGATGTCAGCGACTTCGCCCTCTGGTACAATGTGCCCGTGGCCCACACCAAGGTGTCGGACACGTGGATGGAGTATGCCCTGCCTTTGGGCAACGGGCAGATCGGTGTCACCTTCCGTGGCGGCATTCTCAAGGATGAACTCCAGTTCAACGAGAAGACCCTCTGGCAAGGCACCAACGGCTACTGCGACTCCGGCTCGGCCAACGAACCACAAGGCCGCGGATGGTACCAGAACTTCGGTTCCATCGTCGTGACCGACAAGAGCCAGGCCTTCTCCTTCGAAAATGCCAACCGCCCCGTGCACGACTATGTGCGCTATCTCGACATCATCAACGGTGTGGGCGGCGTGAACTACAAGAGCACCGACGAGGCCACCACCTACACCCGCCGCTACTTCACCTCAGCCACCGACCGCGTGCTCGTGGCACACTACGAGGCCAACGGCACCGACAAGCTCAAGCTCAACGTGGCCTACAAGCCCGACACGCAGATCGGGGCCGGTTCCGTCACTTACGACGGCAACGGCGCTTCCTTCAGCGGCAAGATGAACACCGTGTCGTACAACACGGCCCTCAAGGTGCTGGCCAGCGAAGGTGCCAAGATCATCACCAACGAAGAGGGCATCCGTGTGGAGAATGCCACTTGGGTGAACGTGCTGATGGCAGCCGTCACCGACTACGATGCCACCCGCAAGGGCTGCGTGAGCGGCGAAACGGCCGCCCAGCTCGCGGCCACTGTGCAGAGCCGCTTGGCTGCCGCATCGGCCAAGGACTATGCCACCCTGCTGGCTGACCACGTGGCCGCCTTCAGCAGCTACATGAACCGTGTGGACCTCAAGTTGGGCGAAGTGTCGGGCAAGACGACCGAGGAGCTCGTGAAATACTATGCCACACCGGCCAACCAGGGCACTTCCGACGGTCTCTACCTCGAGAGCCTCTACTTCCAGTACGGACGCTACATGAGCGTGGGGGCCAACCTCGACACGTCGATCCATGCTCCCAGCAACCTGCAGGGCATCTGGAACGACCGTTCGAACACAGACTTCTGGCACTGCGATGTGCATGCCGACATCAATGTCGAGATGAACTACTGGCCCGTCGATCCCACCAACCTGAGCGAGATGCATCTGCCCTTCCTCAACCACATCATCGACCTGGCCTCCGCGCCCAACTCTCCTTGGGTGGCTCTGGCCCAGCGCATCAAGAGCGGTGCGAAGGGATGGACCGTGGCTGTGGAGAACAACATCTTCGGCGGCACCACCACTTGGGAGAACAGCCGCATCAAGACGCTCGGTGCCTGGTACTGCACCCACTTCTGGCGCTACTACAAGTATACGCTCGACCGAGAGTTCCTCAAGAAGGCACTCCCCGTGATGTACCAGAACGCCCTCTTCACCAAGAGCATTTCCACCAAGGACAGCAAGGGCAAGTATGAGATCAAGAACGAGTGGAGCCCCGAGCACGGCAACACCGACGTGACGGCCTTTGCCCAGCAGACTTCCTACGAGGCACTCGACGAACTATTCCAGGGCCACAAGCTCCTGGGCAGCGAGTCGCCCCTCACCGAAGCGCAGATGAGCCAGCTCACCGACCTCTACAACAACTTCGACCGCGGCCTCTGGACCGAGACCTACAACGGCAAGCCCAACATCTCGGAGTGGAAGAACACCAAACTCTCCGACCAGGGTCACCGCCACCTCTCCCACCTGCTCTGCCTCTATCCCTTCGCTCAGGTGAGTGCGTTCGACACTTCGGCCGAAGGCAAAGCCCTCTTCCAGGCTGCCTACAACGGACAGATTGCCCGCAACGGCGATGTGACCGGATGGTCGATGGGATGGCAGACCAACACCTATGCCCGCTGCCTCGATGGCGACAAGGCCCACAGCAACCTCACCCGTGCACTCCAGCACTCCGGTGCCTACAACATCCAGATGAGCAACTACGGCGGCTGCTACTACAACCTCTTCGATGCCCACTCGCCCTTCCAGATCGATGGCAACTACGGCTGCACCAGCGGTGTGGCTGAAATGCTGCTCCAGAGCTACGACGGCACCATCACCATCCTGCCCGCCCTGCCTTCGGCTTGGGCCAACGGAAGCGTGAAGGGCCTCAAGGCTGAAGGCAACTTCACTGTCGACGAAGCTTGGGCCAACGGCAAGGCCACCAAGGCCAGCATCACCAACAATGTGGAGGCCGACCGCCAAGTGAGCGTGCGCTACAACGGTGCCGTGCAGACCTACAACATCAAGGCCAACGAAACGCTCGTGCTCGACCTCACCGCCGGACTGCCCACCGCCATTGCCACGGTGACCAACGGCGTGAAGACCGCCAAGAGCATCTACGACCTTTCGGGCCGCCGCGTGAACAGCGTGAAGAAAGGCGGTGTCTACATCGTCGATGGCGAGAAAATGGTGTTCTGATTCCTCTCTGATTTCCGCAGAAGCGGTTTCGTGCCGTTTCCGTGCGAAACAGATGCAATGACTTGAAGCGGAGGCCGGTTCCCGTTCGCACAGAATGGGGAACCGGCCTTCGATTTTGCTTTCTCTCCGCGCAGGATTGCCGGAAAAACGGGCCTGGCCGCAGCCAATAGTGCCGGCCGATGCATTCCGCCGGCCCGTGCGTTTGCCCCAATCGCAAAAATTGCGTAAATTCGCACCATTGAATTTCGCCTCAGCCTCCTCATCTTTCCGCATGTCGGGCAAAGGCGAAGTGTGAACCCCTTCCAAACAATCCCCTAACACATCCCTATGCGAAAGCTCCTCCTCACCCTGCTTCTGGCCGCTCCGGCCATGTGGATGACGGCCCAAACGGCTGAAGGCGGCATTTCCGCCGAAATGCTCCAGCAAATCCGCAAGGCCAACGCCACGACCCCCGCCGACCGCGCCCTGCGCAATGCACTGGCCGGCACCAGCATCAACCAGCTGGCCACCACGGCCGACAATCCCGATGCCACCGACACCTATTTCTCCAACGAAGTGCCCTCGAAGGGCATCACCGACCAGAAGAGCTCCGGCCGCTGCTGGCTCTTCACCGGACTCAACGTGATGCGCTCCGGCATGATCAAGAAGTACGGCCTCGGCGAATTCCAGTTCTCGCAGAGCTACAGTTTCTTCTACGACCAGCTCGAGAAGTGCAACCTCTTCCTCCAGGCCATGATCGACAATGCCCGCAAGCCGATGGACGACAAACTGGTCGACTGGCTCTTCCAGAACCCGCTCTCCGACGGCGGCACCTTCTGCGGTGTGATTGATGCCGTGAGCAAGTACGGACTCGTGCCGGCCGACGTGATGCCCGAAAGCTACAATGCCAACAACACCTCGCGCATGGCTGCCATTCTCCAGCTCAAGCTCCGCGAATGGGGCCTCACGCTGCGCAAGGCCGTGGCTGCAGGTGAAAAGAAAGCCCAACTGCAGAAGCGCAAGACGGAAATGCTCGGCACCGTCTACCACATCCTGGCCATCAGCCTGGGCGAGCCGCCCACCGAGTTCACCTGGACCATGAAGGACGCTTCGGGCAAGCCCTTGAGCACCAAGAAGTACACTCCGAAGTCCTTCTACGACGAGCACGTGGGCAAGGATCTGCGCCATTCCTATGTGATGCTGATGAACGATCCCTCGCGTCCCTACCACAAGACCTACACCATCGACATGGACCGCCACTCCTACGATGGCATGCAGTGGACCTACCTCAACCTCCCGATGGACGAACTCAAGCCGTTGGCCATCGCTTCCATCAAGGATTCCACGATGATGTACTTCAGCTGCGATGTGGGCAAATATCTCGATTCGAAGACCGGCGTGCTCTCGCTCCGCAACTACGACTACGGATCGCTCTTCAACACTTCTTTCCCCATGACCAAGGCCGAGCGCATCAGCACCCATGCTTCCGCCTCGAGCCACGCCATGACGCTCATGGCCGTCGATCTCGATGCCGACGGGCACTCGAAGAAGTGGATGGTGGAAAACTCCTGGGGCGCAGCCTCGGGCTACAAGGGCCACCTCATCATGACCGACGAATGGTTTGACGAATACATGTTCCGCGTGGTGGTGGACAAGAAGTACGTGCCCGCCTCCGTGCTTGAGCTTCTCAAGCAGAAACCCGTGCAGCTGCCTGCTTGGGATCCGCTCTTTGCCCCCGAGCAGTAAGCCTTGGAGCGCTGCCGCAAGGCACGGTCCTGTGCACCATACCTCACGATGAACATTGCCAAAACGGCAGATGGACAAACAGGCTCTTCACATCGAGCCGTTTGTCCATCTGCCGTTTTTTCTTTGCTGAACTCAGGAAATGCTTCGCTTCAGTCGTCCTCCCGGGAGGAAGCCCGTCCTTCGGCATATCCGTCGTTGTAGCCATCGTCGTAGCCTTGGGTGTAGCGGGTGGCATCGTTGCCGTGATAGCGGGTGGATTCGTCATAGCCATAGTCGTGGCCGTGTCCGTTCACGCCGTCGTCCAAGCCCTGCTCATAGCCCTCGTCGTAGCCTTCAGCATAGGGCGATGGCGAATCGCCGTTGCCCGTGTGGGGCTCCAGGCGCGGCAATCGCACGGGAATGGTCGGTCTGTGGGTGGCCGGAGGGGCGGTGGGCGACAGTGGCTGTATGGCCAGGGAATCCTGCGGCAAGCCATCACCCCCTTCCGTCTGCCTGCCGCTTGCACCGTCCGATGCATACATCAGGGCGAGCAAGGCAAATCCCACCACCAGCATGACGCATCCGGGCACCCACTGCTTAGGCTGGCCGTTCATCCAGTCCTTCCCCCTCCAGTGTGATGTTGTCCACATCCACCATCTCGTGCATGAAGAGCGCGGCGCTCTGGCGGAACTTGTCGGCACTCTCGGTGGTGAGGTAGTGGCAAGTGCCGTGCTGCGTGAGGCGAACGTCCATTTCGGGATGGCGCTGCAGATAGCTGCGCAGGCTGGCGGCCACATACTCCCCCTGCGGCACAATGCGCACACCGGGCGGCGTGTATTTGATGATCTTGTTCATCAGCAGCGGATAGTGTGTGCAGCCGAGGATGAGCGTGTCGATCTGCGGGTCGGTGCGCAGGATGCCCTCGATGCGTTTCTTCACGAAATAGTCGGCGCCCGGAGAGTCGAACTCATAGTTTTCCACCAGCGGCACCCACATGGGGCAGGCCTGTCCCGTCACTTCGATGTCGGGCCATAGCTTGTGTATCTCCATGGTGTAGGAACCCGAATTCACGGTGCCCGCCGTGGCCAGCAGTCCCACGTGGCGCGAGTGGGTGAGGGGGCCGATGGCCTCCACCGTGGGGCGGATCACGCCGAGCACGCGGCGTGTGGGGTCGAGGCGTGCAAGGTCGCGCTCCTGAATGGTGCGCAGGGCCTTGGCCGAAGCCGTGTTGCAGGCCAGGATCACCAGTGGGCAGCCTTGTGCGAAGAGGTACTCCACAGCCTGCAGCGTGTACTTGTAAATCACCTCAAAGGAGTGCGAACCGTAGGGCGCACGGGCATTGTCGCCCAGATAGAGGTAGTCGTACTGCGGCAGCAGTTGCCGCATCTGACGGAGAATGGTGAGTCCGCCGTAGCCGGAATCGAAAACGCCGATTGGTGTCATGTGGGAAGGGATTTGTTTGGATGACGAGTCTGCAAGTGGTTGATTCACTGTTTGAGTTTGCCCTGCACGTAGGGGGTGGCGTCCTCGGCCACGGCATGGTGGATGAAGGGGTAGGCTTGTGCATCCGTGTTGAGGATGTACTCGTAGCCATGCTCCAGCCCCACGGCGCGGATGGCCTCGTCAAGGCGTCTGCGCACCGGGGCCAGTGCTTCAGCCTCGGCAGCGGTGAGGATGC
Organism: Alloprevotella sp.; assembly: GCA_036802405.1. GTDB lineage: Bacteria > Bacteroidota > Bacteroidia > Bacteroidales > Bacteroidaceae > Alloprevotella. The sequence goes on along the minus strand of DAIRWG010000035.1, from coordinate 8,262 downwards.
TGTCGGCATCGTGGCGGAAGCTGAGGCTCTTCTCCATGGCATCCTGCAGCGAGCGTTGGCGCTTGAGCAGGATGTTCTGGGGAAAATCCTTCTGTCCCTGCAGGAATTCGGCAAACTGGCGTTTGAAACTTTGCTCGTTGTAGGCAGCCTCGGCCTCATACTTCTGGCGCAGCTCACCCATGTGGTGCTGCACCTCGGCATACTCCGGCATGGCCTTGAGCAAGGCATTGTAGCTAAGGTAGCCATACTTCACCTGGCTTTGGGCAAAAGCCAGCGTGGTGCCCAGCACGAGGAGCAGGGCTGAAAGGAAGATGCGTTTCATAAGCGTGTGGTGTGTGTGTCGCTGGTGCGACGAATGTCGTGTTTGATTGCTTGGTCGTCAGCAGATGTCGATGCGCGAGCTGCCGCTTCCCGGCAGCTTCACCAGGCGCACTTGCGGCGATATCTGCGAGCGTATCTGGTCGGTGTGGCTGATGACGCCCACTTTCCGTCCCTGTGAGTTCTCGAGGTTGGAGAGCGCCGTCATCACGAGGTCGAGCGACTGGTGGTCGAGGTTGCCGAATCCCTCGTCGATGAAGAGCGATCCGATGGTCAGTCCGTGGCTCGAAATGGAGGCCAGCCCCAGCGCCAGTGCCAGACTCACCACGAAGGTTTCGCCTCCCGAGAGCGAGTCCACGTAGCGGTGTTCGTCAAACATGTCGCGGTCGATGATCTCCAGCGTGAGCGTCGAAGGGATGGTGTGCAGCTCGTAGCGCGACGAGAGCATGTGCAGGTGGCGGTTGGCATGTTCCACGAGGTAGCGGAAGGTGTAGCTCTGGGCCAGTGTGCGGAACTTGCGTCCGTCGGCACTGCCGAATGCCGCATCGAGGCGCTTCCACTCGTTGGCATCTGCCTCGGCCAGTTGCAGCCGTTCGTTCAGGCGGGCCGCATCGGCCTCGCACTTGGCGTGCAGGCTCAGCCTTGTGTTGGTTTCGGCCAGGCGCTGCAGTGTGGTGTCGGCCAGTTCATGCTGCGCCTTCAGCCGTTCAGCTATTTCGAGCCGGGCCGCCTCGTCATCCTTGGCCGGACGTGAGGCATCGGCCTGCACGTCAAGCAGCGCCTGTCGGGCCTGTTCCAGATGGTTCTCGGCCAGAATGCGCCGTTCCTTGAGTGCCGTGATGCGTGCACGCAGCTCCTTCCACGACCGTGTGTCGGAGAAAATGTTTTCCAGCTCGGAGAACTGCACCGGCGAGTGGTTGCCGTTGAAGCGCAGGATGAGCAGGTCGAGTTCCTGCATCTTCTGCTGCTGCTCCTGCTGGTTGGCCAGCCGCGAGCGGAGCAGGTTGTCGCGTTCGCCCTCCAGCTGGCTCAGGCGGGTGGTCTGCTGCTCAAAGTCCTTGCGCACCTGCTGCTCGGCCGTGCGCATCTGCATGATGGCCAACTGCAGCGCATCGCTCTCCTGCTGCGGTGTGCTGTCGCCGAAGAGCCGGCGCAGCTCCTCGCGCTTGCCGTTCAGCGCCTCGCGCACCACATCGCGGCTTTCGCGGCACTGCACCAGCTGGCGGTTGCTCTCGGCCAGGTTGGTCTCGGCATTCTTGATCTCCTCGCGGAGCAGTGCCTCGGAGCGTTGCGAATCGTCGAGCGCGCTGCACGTGTCGTTCCATTCGCGGTGGAGCGTGGTGAGCCGCATGCGGAATCCGTCGGGATTGTTGTTCCACTCCGTGAACCATCCCGAGAGGGTGATCATCTCGTCGAGGTCGGTGTAGAGTTCCGAGCACGAATGGTCCGACTCGTTGATCACTTTCTGCAAGTCCTCGGCCGAAGCTTTGGCAATGCGGCATTCCGTGTTGAGGTTGTCGAGGAAGGTGCGGTTGTCGGCCATTTTGAGGTCGAGCTGCGCAATCTCGTCGTTGAGCGAATTGATGTGCTGCTGGTGGAAGTTGAAGGTTTCAAGCTCCTTCTCCGCCTCCTCACACGAGCGGGTGGTGTTTTCGATGAGCAGTTCGATCATCATGCGCCGTGCGTCGCGGTTGACCGTGGCCGAGCAGTCGGCAAAGGTGGCATCGAGGTAGGCCACCGTTTGCCATTCCTCCACATCGGCCTGTTGCCGGCGTTCCAGGTCGGCCAGCGCCGTGCGCGCCGTTTCGAGTCGTGCCCCGTCGGCCGCAATGTTTTCGCGCAGCGAGTGGAGCACCGAGCGCTTGTGCTCCAGGTCCTGCTGCATGTGCAGATATTCCTTGTTGAGCGTGGTGAGCAGCTCGCCCAGCTCGCGCTCCGTTTCGGTGTGGTAGGGGTGGTGCGTGGCGCCGCACACCGGGCAGGCCGTACCCTCCTTCAGGTTCTTGCGCAGCTCGGTGATGTTTTGCGTCTGGCTCAGCGTGTAGGTGGTGCGCACACGTGCAAAAGCCTCGTCGGTGGCCTTCACCTCGATCTCCTGCTTGAGCGCCAGCTGGCGCTTCTGTTCCAGTTCCACCTCCTCGCGCTTCTGGGTGGCACGCTTCTCGCTGATGCGGGCATATCCCTCCGAAATGTGCTGCCAGAGCACGGCAGCATGGCGCAGGCTCAGCAGGCGGTTGCGTGCATCGGCCGCCCGCTTCTGCAGCACGGCCGAGTCGTGTCCCTGGTTGGTCTGCCGGTGGATGAGCAGTTCGCTCTTGAGCGTGCTGAGGCGGGCCTGCAGGTCGTGCTGCTCCTTCTCGGCCTTGGTGCTGGAAGCCTGCAGGTCGGCATACTTCTTCTGCAGCGCGGTCTGCTTCTTGTGGCTCTCCTCGTTGCGCGCCGTTTCGGTGCGCAGTGCCGAGAGTTTGTTGGTGATGAGGTCAAACTTCTCAAACATCAGGCGGTGCACCGACAGAGCCTGCTTGTGGGCCTTCTGCTGCTCGATGGTCTTCACCACGCTCTCGATGCTTTCCTGCTTGGCCCGGAGTGCATTTTGGCGCGTTTCGAGTTTCTGCTCCGCCTGCACGAGGAGTTCCTCGTTGCGCTTGAGCTGCTCGGCCGCCACGTTTATCTCGCCCGTCAGCGCATGGCCGCGGTTGATGGCCGGCGTGCGCAGTTCGAGGTGCTTCTCGGCATCGGCCGTGCGCTCGCGGGCCACGTCCAGCTCCTGGGTGCGCTGGTTCACCTCCTTGCGGGCCGCTTCCAGCTGCACCGCATTGTCGGCTTCCTGCTCCTTGAGCTTGGCAATGTCGCTGCGGCGCATCACGATTTCCTGGAAGAGCGGCTGCATGTGCTGCACCGAGTCGTAGCGCTCGAGCTGCAGCTCCTCGCCGCGCAGCGCCATGCACTCCTTGGTGGCTGCGGCAAATTCCGCTTCGCACCGGGCCACTTGGGCCGTGGCCTCGTCAAACCGCAGCAGCCACTGCTGCTGGCCCTGCAGCCGGGCCGCTTCGGCCTGTGCGTTCTCCAGCTGGGCCGTGAGCAGCCGCTTGCGTTCTTGCTCCTCGGCCAGTGCCTCGGCATCGAGGTGGCCGTGCAGGAGTCCCGTCCGCTCGCTTTCGAGCGTTTCCACCTTCGAGGCCGCCTCCGTGGCCAGCTCGTGAATGTGGCGCGACACCTCGCCGTACACCTCCGTGCCGGTGAGCTTCTCCAGCAGCATGGCTTTCTCCGAACGGGGGGCCTTGAGGAAGTTGGCAAAGCTGTTCTGGGCCAGGATCACGGTGCGGGTGAACTGGTCGTAGTTCAGGCCGATGGCCCCCTCGATGCGTGCATCGATTTCGGCGCGGTCGACCGTTTCCTTGTGCGGGGCAATCATGCGGAGCGAACGCTCCACGGGACGGTAGTTTCCGCCGCGTGTCACACCGATGAGCCACGAAGCCTCGTAGCGTTCGCCGTCGGTGGTGGAAAACACCACGGTGCATCCGCCCGACTTCTGTCCGCGGCGCAGGATGTTGGCCGTTTTCGAGGCCTGCACGCGTTGTGCGTTCTCGCTGGCCAGTTCGAGGTCCTCGGCCGGAATGCGCTCGATGTTCTCGAATCGCGGAGCCTTGTTGTAGAGAGCCAGGCACACGGCATCGAGAATGGTGCTCTTGCCCGCTCCCGTGTTGCCGGTGATGGCAAAGAGTCCGGCCGAGCGCAGGGGCTCCTGGGTGAAATCTATGGTTTGCTCCCCTTCAATCGAAGTGAGATTGTTGAGGATGATTTTTTCAATCTTCATGTTTCTGTTCAGCCATTTTGAAGCGTTCGACGAGTTGCTGGGGCATGTCCTCCTTGTAGCGCGCGGCATACACGCGGCGGGCCATTTCGAGCGGTGTGAGTTCCTGCAGGGTCAGCCTCTGTGCCGCCTTGTCCGGCCCGTCGGCCGCATGCTTGGCCTCGGGCTGCACGCGCACCATGCGGCAGAAGTGCACGGCGCGGTCCTTCAGTGCCTCCGCCACGTCGTGCATCAGTGTGGGTTCGGGTTGTCGTTCCTCCACGCGGATTTCCAGATAGGGCCAGGAGCTTCCGTTGTCGTCCCCCCGGCGTTTGGGCAGCCGTGCGATGGCCTCCACCACCTCCGAAGCCTGCACGGCACGCCCGCTTTCGGGAATGCGCTGCAGGCGGCGCAGCGGTTCGTAGTCGATGCGGCCCACATGGGCATGGCCCTGCTGGTCGATGTCGACCACCTGCACCCCGTGGGTGTAGGCCGTTTCGCTGAACGACATGGGCAGCGCGCTTCCGGCATAGGCCATCGGTGCATCTGCCCCCTTCACCTGCTGGCATTTGTGAATGTGTCCCAAGGCCGTGTAGGCCACCCGCCGGCCCACCACGTCAGCCTCCACACAGTCCTGTCCGCCCACCACGAGGCGTTCGCTGTGTTCCGACTCGCACACATCGGCACCTGCGGCATAGAAGTGTGCCACCGCCACGCGGGGCAGTGCGGCAAAGGGGCTTTTCGAGCAAGCCCGGTGCAAGTGGTCGAAGAAGTAGGCCAGTCCCTCGCCCGTGGTCATGCCGGCGGGGTAGTCGCTGCTGCGCAGGAATGGCACGGCCATGCACACGCATTCAGCCTCGCCCGTGGTGCGCGAGGCGAGCGGCAGCAGGTAGTAGTCGAAGTCGGGCTGGTCGGCATCGGTGCGGTGAACGAGTCCGCGCACATACACGTTGTGCATTTTCAGCAGCGAGGCGGGAGCCTCCAGGCGTCCGCCGGAGTCGTGGTTGCCCGCCGTCACCACCACCTGCAGCCCGGGCAGCAGCGTGGTGGCCCGCAGCAGGAAGTCGTAGAGGAGTTCCTCGGCAGCGGCCGAGGGATTGGATGAGTCGAACACGTCGCCCGCCACGAGCAGCGCGTCGGGCTGCTCCTCTTCAATCGTGTCGAGCAGCCAGTTGAGGAAATGGCGGTGCTCGTCGGTGCGGTCGTGTCCGTGAAAACTGTTGCCGAGATGCCAGTCGGCAGTATGTATGATCTTCATCAGGCTAATGGAGTTTCTGTAGGTGTGGGCCGGCGGGGTGGGGCAGTGCCTTTTGGGGGTCGGCCCGATGCCAGTCGGCGTATGGATTGCAAAGTTAGCGAAAGGCTTGAAATGCGGAAAACGAACACGCAAGTTTTCTTTGCCTTTTCCGCAAGGGCCGTTGATGGTGAGCGTCGGTGAGCGTCGGTGCGCTCCGGCGGGCATCGGCGGCGGCACATGGTAGGGGCGGCAGTAACGGCCAATAAGCCTCCTCGCAGGAACATCAAGCCAAGGCTTGATGCTCAAACGCATGAAGGCGGGCTGAAAGCCTTATAGCCGCTTCCAGCCCGCCCGATGCTTGTTGGCTCACGCAAAAACTTCCTTGTGGAACGGTTTCCTTCATTCGTCGCTCCACAGGGCAACGGTCAGTTCCACGTCTTCGTTGCCGAGACGGATGCGGTGCTCTTTCAGTCCTTTCCTGACCATGCTCCTGGTGATTTGCCCTTTTCCGTATCTGTCTGCGAGCTGGCGCACATACGCTGTTTTCGATTCCAGCAGTCCCTGAAACATTGCTCCTTGCTCCATGGGCAAGCAGGAATACCATTCGTCGGACGACGAGCAATACTCGCGAAACGTCCTCAACATGTGCAGATAGTCGTCGTGCACCAGTTTGACGACAGTGGAGGGGCCGCACAAGTCTTCCAATTGCTTGTAGGCATCAACCAGCCGAAAGTCGATAGGCATGACTGCGCGCCAGGCTGCATCGTTCATGTCCGTTTGGCTGCCGCATGAATAAGCGCCCATCATGTTGCTGATCACGTTGAACAGGGCTTCGTATCCCTCGGGCCCAGACCATCCGCCTGGTGTCGTTTCGTAAAACGCCTTCATTTGCGCTTTTGCCACGTCATGCCACACAAAGGCGGCATTCGCTTCGTCCATGCCCGAATTGACCATTCGCGCATGACTGTCGAACAGGGCCACAACAATGGGAATCGTGTCGCCATGCGCTTCCTTGATGTCGTTGTTGATTAATCTCGATCCCATGCCCAGATTTTCCAGTTTGTAATTGTTGGTAGCTGAATACACCGTGTCGGCTATGGCCAGCAGCGAATCAACGGTCTGGCTGGAGCATGTGACGTGCGACATGATCTGCTGCCTGTCCACCTCCATGTGCTTCAGTACGAATGGGGCATCGGCCTCATTCATTGCTGCCGAATCGTTTTCTTGGTCGCCCGGTTCTGTCTGGTTGGAATGGCAAGCGGCCATGCCCAGGGCAAGCAGGAGGATGGATGCCATCTTGAATGTCATGTGAGTTTTCATCATCTAAAGTTATGTGTTTGACACGGTTTGTCCATGTTGCTACGGTCGGACAGAATGTGCAGTTGCACATATCCGAAATGGATGCCCGTACCCCCCGAAATGGGTACCATGGGTGCTTAGGCCTTTCGGCCCGCCCCCAGCGAGTCGGAAAGCGGGTGGGCAACCGCTGCTTCCCTATTCAAAGGCAAACACCTGCACGCACCGTTTGTGCTTCAAATGGTCGTTTTTGTTGATGCCCCATTTGACTTCCACGTTTTCTGCGGACAGTTCGTTTATGCAGTCGTTCAGTCCGAACATCTCGTCCATCATGATTTCTTCGCCTGCCTTGTAGGAGATGGAGATGATGAGTCCCGATGGGGCACTTGCGCACAGCCTTTTGATTTCGCCCACGGCATTTGCCGTAACCTCCTTCACTGCCTCATCGCCCTCTGCCTTGATGGCCATCATGGGACGATGGTTCTCTGCGAAAGCCTGGAAGTCATCCCAACCAAGGCCTACCACTCTGTCGGTGATTGCCACCTCTTCTGCGTAGGCCTTGGCAATCTCCCATTCTTTGGTAATTGTTTGCATCATATTCTTGTTCGTTTAGTGTAACCTTCATGTTGATGTGCATGATTATGGAGATAGAGAGGATTGGAGCGGGTGTTCTATCATGCCGAGTGCCAAATTTGTGGCTCTGTAACGTTTCGAGTGGGTAACCAATGATCACCCAAGGCATTGCACTGATAGTCATTGCAGACACATTTTGCCGTATGGCTTCGTGTTTCTTTGCGGTGAGGCATTCATCCGCACGGTTTCGGATGCCCGGGGGCAAAATCTCGATTGGCCAGAAGCTGACAGAAGATTCGCTTCTACGGCCTCGCGCGCGTAACGCGCGTGCACGTATACACGTCATTGCGTTTTTTGCTGTCATCTGTCAGCAGTGTGTGCTTTCTGGCGACACATTTCGGTGCTTTTGCCTCGCTTTTGTAGCGTGAGCCAGTACTTGGCCGTTTTCAACCTCTCCCCAAGGCTTCGAAAATGACGGATGACAGCAAAAAACGTGATTGCAGTGTATAGTACGCGCGTGCGCGCGTAAGAATCTCTGTTCAAAATCGTTCCAACCTCAGGCCTCGCGCTCTGTCATCCGCTTCTCACGAACGAAATGACGTTACGTTATCTCCGCCTCATCATCCTTGTGTCCTCTTGCCCGATTGCAGGGCCGTTTTTCGTGTCGAACCACCACGGTGAAAAAGTCCCAGACTTTTTCAAATTCTACCACGGTACCGTAAAAATTCTACCACGGTGCCGTAAAAATTGTACCGCGGTACCGTGAAATCCCTACGATGGAAGCAGAAATGCGTCCGGAAATCCTGCATCGATAAAGCCATGACCCATGAATACACGAAACCGGACAACCTACTTGCTATAGTCAAGCAATAATGGTTTTGGGAAAACCTGAGGTATAAGCCATGGGGGTAGCATCTGCTCTCTTCATTCCAATTTCATGCCGCAGGCCACCCCGTTAGGGGTGAGATTGGGTAGCCAGGTATGCGGGGGATCCCGCATGCCTGGTTCCAGAGAATCATGCAGCCGAGGATGGAGCACGCCGTAG
>DAIRWG010000034.1:0-19799 GCA_036802405.1 Alloprevotella sp. | reverse complement strand
GCAAGCGCCCGAGTGGGCAGGCGGCGGAGCAGCAGGGCGTAGAGCACATTGCCCACATATTCGAAAAAGAGCGACCAGCAGGGGCCGTTGAGGGGAAACATTTCGCCGTTGCCCCTCACTTCGCGCGGCATGCCGGGCAAGGCCGGCAGCATGAGGCTGGCGCAGAGCAGGGCCATGAGCGAGAGGGCGAGACTGGCGTGCGTGCCGTCCCATCGCTCGAAGCCGGTGAGGGCGAAGGAGATGAAGCCGATGAGCGCTCCCATCACCACCATGGGGTGGAGGCGGATGAGACGACGGCGGAAGAATCCGCCCAGCGTGAGGCGTGTGCCCCAACGGTCGTCGTAGGCATAGCCGATGACGAAGCCTGAGAGAATGAAGAAGAAGTCAACGGCCAGATAGCCATGGTTGATGCCCTCGATGAACGGGCGGTTGCCGGCAAACTGGAATCCTTCGCACACGTGGTAGCACACCACCAGCAGGGCAGCCACGCCGCGCAGTCCGTCGAGCAGTGCATAATGGGTTTTGGTGTCGGAAAAAGCCATACTTGATGTTTGAGTGGGGTGTTTGAAAAAGCGCCACGCTTCGGGAGATGAGTGGAGCACGGCTGCAAATTTACGACATTTTGCATGCAAACCCACCCGCACCGACCTGATTAATGACCACAAGTGGGAGGGAGCTTCGCTCATTGCCGAGAATTTATGACCATTTATGCACCTTTTTCAGCCTCCTATGCACGGCAGCCGCCCGTCTACGCACGAAAAGGAAGAATGAGCGGCAGACAATCGGCAAATCATTTGTAAATTTGCATCAGTTCAAGGCAAGACTGAGGCGCATGGCCAAGGCCGAACAGTGCAACTCAGATGCCCACCCACAGCTTCTCCGTCCTTCGGGCGAGGCGAAGCTTTTCCATGAAGTCAAACCCCGATAAGCAGCATGGCACACACACAAGGATTATCCGTTTTCATTGTCGACGACGAGCCGGCGGCCCTCACCACGCTGGCCGACGACCTTCGCCGCCAACCCGAAATTGCTGAAGTGCACACTTTCAGCAACTATGCCGAGGCCACACTCCCGATGCTGGAGATGCAGCCCGATGTGCTGTTTCTCGATGTGGAGGTGCCGGGAAAGACGGGGCTGGAGTTTCTTGACTCCATCAGTCCGAAGGTGAACTTCACCTTCCGGGTGGTGTTCTACTCCGCCTTTTCCGACTACATGCTCGATGCCATACGCCATTCGGCCTTCGACTTTCTGCTCAAGCCCTACAAGCCCGAGGAACTCCGCACGGTGCTCGACCGCTTGGCGCTTCCTGCCGACGAGCCGGCACCGCTGCTCCATCCGTTCCCCACCGAAGCCGCCCCGCGCAAAATGGCCGTGCAGACGGTGAGCGAACTGCTTCTGCTCATGCCCGAGCAGGTGCTGATGCTCAACTACCAGAGCGAGCAGCGGGCCTGGAACCTCACGCTCACCGACCGCTCCAACCACCTGCTGCGCCGCAGCACCAATGCCGACGACCTGTTGGCCCTGCATCCTTCGCTCGTGAGGGTGAGCAACACGAGCATTGTCAACCTCGACTATCTGGCTGCTGTGGAGAACTGCACACAGAAGTGCCGCCTCTGCCCGCCATTTTCCGACATCGAGCTGATGGCCTCGCGCCGCTATTTCAGCAAGCTCAAGGACCTATTCGACATGCTTTGAGCGCTGCCCACGCAGCTTTTTACACACGATTTATATAGAGATGAGAGGGAATGCCTCCCATGATGCTTCATGGCATGGATTGCCCACGCATACACAGACTCAACCGTCCCGAACAGACTACGCCTTCTCCAAGTTCCTAAGTTTCCATTTCGAGGGTGCAAGTGTTCGGGACCCATTTTGTGTTTGACCTATGGCCTTGTGCTTGAACCACAAAAGCATCCCCCCGACTGAATGAGCCGCAAGGGCCACCGGTCGGGGGGATGCTTCGGTTGTGGAGCGGGGGAGGGAACGCATGCTCAGTCGCGGCTGCGCGACCCGCTGAGGAAGATGAGCACGTAGTAGATGAGCGTGGCCAGCGAACTGAGTGCAGCCACCACATAGGTGTAGGCTGCCGAACGCAGGGCCGACACGGCCATCGAGTGGTCGCGGGCCGAGGTGATGCCAGCGCTCAGCAGCCACGACGTGGCGCGGCGTGAAGCATCAATCTCCACGGGCAGCGTGACGAAGCTGAACAGCGTGGTCATGGCAAAGAGCACGATGCCCAGCAGCAGGATGCCCGGAAACGTGTGCACCAGCACAATGCCTGCCAGCAGCACCCACGACACCCAGTTGGAGGCGAAGCTCACCACGGGCACCAGGGCCGAGCGCAGCGTGAGCGGGCCGTAGGCCACGGCGTGCTGCACGGCATGGCCACATTCGTGGGCCGCCACGGCGGCTGCGGCCACAGAGCGTCCGTTGAACACCGATTCCGAAAGGTTCACCGTGCCGTTCTGCGGATTGTAGTGGTCGGTCAGATAGCCCGGGGTGCATGTCACCCTCACGTTGTAGATGCCGTTGTCGCGCAGCATCTTCTCTGCCACTTCGCGTCCGCTCATGCCCGAGGCCAGAGGGGTGTGCGAGTAGCGGTCGAACTTCGATTTGAGGTTGGCCTGCACCAGATAGCTGATCAGTGCAATGCCGATGAATAGGATGTAGTACATATTTTCTTTCAGTTGACGGGTTGTAGGGATGATGGGTTGACGGGCAAGTAGCGTGCACTGTATGGTGCATGGGTTCGGCCTGCCTTTTCCTCGTCACCTATTTTTCCTTGATTTCACAAACTCGATGCATTCCTTGAGGATGGCTGCGCCAAACAGCCACAGGAGTGCCACGTAGGCCGCTGCAGCCACCACCACCTTCACAAGCAAACTTAGTGCCACATGGCCGTTCAGCGGCCACGAAGCAGCCCATCCGGCCGCCATGGCCGCAGCTGCCGTGAGTGCGAAGGGCAGCATGTCGCGCAGCGCATCCGCCAGCCGCACGTGCACCAAAGGCTTCACAAAGGCATGCCAGGCCCCGATCCAGAGGATGTTGACCACCACATAGGCCACCACCATGGCACGCACCCCCTGCGGATAGAGCACCACCATGCAGAGCATCTGCACCAGGCATTGCGCCATCGTGTTGTACATGAACACGTTGCTCTTGCCCTGACTGATCACAAAGTTGGCATAGAACGAGGCCACCGGCATGAAAGCCCCGCCCACGCAGAGCAACTGCATCAGCTCGGCGCTCGGCAGCCACTTTTCGGTGATCGTGATCGTGATGAACTCCGGCGCGATGAGCCCCAGTCCGAAGAGCGAGGGGAACGACAGGAAGCACGTGAAGCGCATCATCTTGCGGAAAGCCTGCTGCATCCGTTGCGGGTCGTCGTAGCTCAGGCGGGCAAAGAGCGGCTGCGTCACGCTCCACACCATGCCCGTCAGCGTGTTGTAGCCCATGCCCGTCCATTTGTTGGCCTGGTTGTAGTAGCCCACCATGCGTTCGCCGTAGAGTCGGCCGAAGAACAGGCTGAAGAGGTTGTTGTTGACGTGGGTGAAAATGTTGGTGGCCAGCAGCTTCGAGCTGAAGCCGATCATGCCGCGCAGCGGACGCAGGTCGATGTGCATCGACGGTCGCCAGTCGGCCGCCCACCAGCTGCCCAGTGTGATGAAGAGGCAGTAGGTGAGGTTTTGCAAGGCTATGCCCCAATAGGCAAACCCGTTCCAAGCCAGCGTCACACCCGTCACGCCGCTCATCACCAGGGCCACCATCGTGATGAGTGCCGTCTGCTTCACCCGCAGGTTGCGGAAGAGCCAGGCGCGCGGCGTGGTGGCGAACGACGAGACCACGAAACTCAGAAACGAGAGCCGCGCCAACGGCACCAGCACCGGCTGGCGAAACCATGCCGCAATGAGCGGGGCACAGAAGAAGAGCACCACATAGACCGTGGTGCTGCACAGCACGTTAAACCAGAACACGGCATTATAGTCCTCCTGCCGGGCCTCTTCCTTGCGGTTGAGTGCCGAGATGAATCCGCTTTCCTGCAGCGACACGGCGATGAGCGAAAAGATGGTGAGCATGCCCACCATGCCATAGTCGGCGGGCGAGAGCAACCGGGCCAGGAATATGCCGAAGAGGGCATTGAGCAACTGCTGTCCGCCGTTGCTGATGCCGCCCCAAAGCAAGCCCTTGGCTGTTTTTTGTTTCAAAGATTCTGCTGACATGGCTGCAAAAGTAGCAAATCTTCCGTACTTATGCCCCGTTTCTCCCCCATGATTTCTCCTTCGTGGGCTTGTGCATGCCGGAGGGAAGCGTCATTTAGGTGCAAGAATTTGTGGGACATCGGTTTCGAATTGTGCCCCATAGCATGGTACAAGCATCGTCCGTCAGATTGCACAGTTTGCGTGGCCTGGCAGAAAAGAAATCGGCCATGTCCGTGCACTCCATTTAGCGCAAGACCATAGCCGAATATGGGTTGTCATCCTTCTTAATCATCAACGTACTCAAACAATGTGAATTCGTCATCAAAAGCGTACTCTTCGAAATAGGAGTTGTAAACTTCAAGTTTCTCTTCTGAAATATCTCCCCTCAGAATTCCTCTGATGAAATCGGCCCAAGCATCCAAATAAACATACCACACCGTATGGTCAAAATCGTAGGAATAATCTTCGGGCAAATACTCCGTCAATTCGATTTTCAACTCCTTGATTCGTTTTCTCGCATTGAATGCTTGTGGATGAACGTCTTCAAAGATGTCTTGGCCGTTCAGGAGAGACTGTATCTCTTTATCTTTCTTGAGGTGCCGCTGAACCGCATACAGTGCTTCTTCTTTGCTCAGTACCAGATCCCGACTGTCTTCAAACGTGGCAATAGTGTGGCTGACCGGTTCGGATGCATACATCTGAATGCGAATGTATGTTGCATCAATCAGCGAAATGGCTTTCTTGGCTAATTCAAATGTGTTCATGAGTTTGTGCTTTCATAACATAATGAAAGAGGAAGTCCGGCGAAATAATCGCGAGTGCTGTTTGTGGAGTATTATTCCACCGGCATTCAGAGCATCATGCTCTATGCCCAATCACTGCTGGTATTCGAAGTAGCACGCTGCTACGTCAGCCGGACTTCCCTTTCGGGTGCAAAATTAGTGAAATGGTGCGCAGCCTTTTTGCGCAGTGGTGTGTTTTTTCAGAAAAGTATGGAGTTTTCTCCATTCCCGGCAAGAATTGCATGAAATGCGGCACATAAGCACACTTCACTTGCCAAACAGAAAATCCGCGCTTCTCATCGCATTTCACACACCGTGCTGGTCCTGCGCTGCCCCATGTCCGCGGAGCTCCCATGTGTAGGTCGTCACGGTGTCGCCACAAGTGGGGCAGGGCTCGTCATCCCATTCGCAGTCGCCGAACATGGGAATCAGAGTCTGCATCACGTAGTTCAGGTCCTGAGGCCTCAAGTGCTCGAAAATGGCCTTCAGCACTTCGCGGCGCTCATTGTCCGTCATGTCAATCTCTTCCTTGCCGTCGGCCGTCAGCGAATTGGCCATGCAGCCTTCTGTCATTGTCAGTGTCATGGTTTTGCTTCATTTGGTGGATCCTGCGTGCAACGTTGTCACTTCCGTGGGCGAGGGCAGACACAGGCGGATTACCCTTTGATCACGGCCACAGGTGTCAGTCGCGTGCGCACCTTCACCAGGTCCAGCTCGTTGTGAATCACCTCTTCAATGTCCTTGTAAGCGCCCGATGCCTCCTGCATGTCGTTTTGCGTGCGGATGGCGTGCACGATGCCCAGAGCATCGAGGCGTTTCAGCTCCTCGTTCATGTCGAGCGTTTTCACAGCCGCTGTTCGCGACAGCCGGCGGCCGGCCCCATGTGAGCACGAGTTGAAGGAGAGCGGGTTGCCCAGTCCTTCCACGATGTAGGAAGCCGTGCCTTGCGATCCGGGAATGATGCCCACAGTGCCTTGTGTGGCCAGTGTGGCCCCCTTGCGGTGCACCACGACTTCCTGCCCGAAATGCGTTTCGCAGGCAGCGTAGTTGTGGGCAATGTTGATCATCGGTTCAAATTCGATGCCGCAGAGCGCATCGGCCAGCACCTCCTCGATGCGCTGCATCATGAGGCGGCGGTTGCACAAGGCAAAGTCAATGCAGTAGCGCATCTCCATCCAGTATAGGCCAAACTCCTTTGTGCCGCGCGGCAGAAAGGCCATGTGAATGTTGGGGTCGACGGTCGAGTGCCACATGGCATTGAGTTTTTCCGCCAACTCGTTGTAGTAAGCCCCCACGCGGGCACCCAGGTTGCGCGAACCCGAGTGGATCATGATCCACAGGTTGTCGTCCTCGTCGTGCTGCAGTTCGATGAAGTGGTTTCCGCCTCCCAAGGTGCCCACCTCCTTGCGTATGGCTTCCTGGCGTTGCTTGACGATGGTCATGCGGTCCACATCGTGCCCTTCGGGCATGAATGCCTCATCCTGCGCCTCCTTGTGGTGATCCATGCCCAGCGGGATGCGGCGGCGAATGTTGCGCATCACTTGCTTGCGAAGCACGTCGGAGGGGATGGTGCTTGCCTTCCAATTGGTTTTCACGGCACACATGCCGCATCCGATGTCCACACCCACTGCATTGGGCACCACGGCATCCTGGCAGGCCAACACGCCTCCGATGGGCATGCCCTTCCCCGTGTGCACGTCGGGCATTATGGCCAAGTGGTGAAACAGAAAAGGCAGGGTGGTGAGGTTGGCAATCTGTTGCATGGCCTTTTCTTCCACCTCCTGCGTCCAAATCATGACCGGACGGTTGTTGATGATTTTGACTTCCATCTTGATGTAGTTTTAAAAAAGAGGGTTGATGATTGAATGTTGGGGTGGTGCGTATAGCTCAGCTGCGCAGCCTGACCTTTTCAGAACTGCGGTGCAAAGATAGGCTACGGGCTACGCAGCCTTTTTGCGCAGTGGCGAAAAAAAAACCGGTATCAGCAAAAAAATGGATTTTTTGCTACGATTCCACTCCGCCGCAGGGCGCCGCGGCCATATGTGTCTACCTCCTCAAAAAAGCATTCATGGGGCCGCGTCAGGAGGCTGCAGCGCCCAATCACCATAGGCCTGTTCAAAAAACGAGCACAAAACGCAGCGATTGTGCAAAAGTTGCGTAACTTTGCGTCATCCCCTACAGTCTGACCAGCCAAGCAGTTGCTTGAAACGAGTTTGAGCATCTGCTTCCAAACACACACAGCCTTATGCCCGCCAACAAGAACGCCCTCATCCGCTACAAAACCATCGACAACTGCTTGCGCAACCGCTACCGCCGCTGGACGCTCGACGACCTCGTGGAAGCCTGCAGCGATGCCCTCTACGAGATGGAGGGCATCAGCAAAGGCGTGTCGGTGCGCACCGTGCAGGGCGACATCCAGATGATGCGGTCCGACAAGCTGGGCTACAATGCCCCCATCGAGGTGTATGAGCAGAAATACTACCGCTATGCCGACAAGGACTTCTCCATCACCAACATGCCCCTTTCGCAAAACGACTACGAGGTGATGCAGGAAGCCGTCGACATGCTCCGGCAGCTGGAGGACTTCGAGCAGTTTGCCGAAATGTCGGATGTGGTGCGCCGCCTGCAGGACAAGCTCTCCATCAGCCGCAACAACCGCAAGCCCATCGTCCATTTCGACAGTGTGCCCAACCTCAAGGGACTCAAACTCCTCAACCCGCTCTACAACTACATTGCCCACCGCCAAACGCTCCGCATCCGATACCAGTCGTTTCATGCCACCAAGCCCCAAGAGTTTGTGCTTTGCCCCTATCTGCTGAAGGAGTTTCGCAACCGTTGGTTCCTGTTCGGCTCGAGGGCCGATGATCTGCTGTTGTACAACCTCGCGCTCGACCGCATGATCAGCATCGAACCCGTTGACGTGCCTTTCCGCACGAATCCCGAATTTGATGCGGAGCATTTCTTCGACGATGTGATCGGCGTGTCCAAGGACATCCACACCCGTCCCACCCGCATCCGTTTCTGGGCCTCGCACGATCAGAGCAGCTACATCCGGACCAAGCCGCTGCATCCCTCGCAGCGCCTGGTGAGCTGCAATTCTGCCGACGGGTCGTGCACGTTCGAGATCAAAGTGGTGGTGAACTTCGAGCTCTACTCCGTGCTCATGAGCTACGGTCCCGGTGTGCGTGTGCTCTCGCCCCGCCTTGTGGTCGACTACATCAGCGACAAGCTGCACGAAGCGGCCGCGCACTACGCCGTCCCCATGGCGAAGCCATCTTGCGATTCGCAAAAATAAGCAGGGCGTTCAGATTGATGCTCGCATTTTCTTGATTCCCCACAGTCCTATGTCCACATTCACCTTTATCATCGTTTGCATCCTCATCCCCGGCCTGTTGGCCGGCATCTTAGGTCCCATTTTTGGGAAACCGATTCAGCGCTTGCTGGAACGGTGGTTCGGCAAACTTTCCTAAAACCATTTTTGCTTGGCTATAATTTGAAGCGAAAAGGAAAATAAATGGCCAAATAATTTGGCGGGGGGGTAAAATCATACCTTTGCAATGGTTGTGAGGGTTCTCGGCGGGGATTCTATGGAAAAACGTACGGCAGAGGAGTGTCTTGTGGCGTGAATGAAGCCACCAAACATGAAAAATAAGGAACGATGCAGAGTTCTTGTACGGCCCGAATGACCAACAATCTTAAAAATGAAAAGTAATGAAGCAGAACCAATTTCTTCAGTATCGGAAGACGGTGCTGAAACTTGTTGAAGAATACCGCAAGGTAATCAAGCTGAACAAGGAGGAAGACAAGGGGCTCCGCGCTTCCGTGGAGCGCAAGGCAGCACCTTTCATCAAGGGCCATTTCACGTTGGCCATAGTGGGAAAAATGAATGCCGGAAAGTCTACATTCATCAATGCACTGTTGGGCAACCGCAATATTCTCCCGACCGGACATTTCCAGACGACCTGTGTGCTCACCAAGATAGAGTACGGCGAGAAGAAGTCCATCGAAATCGTTTACGGCGATGGACACAAAGAGTGCATCGAAGGCGACATCACAGGCAAACTCGGGGCCCTGGTGGCCATTGAGCCGCAGTATGAGTCGCTGCCCGTGAGCAACATCAACAAGCTGATTGTGAAGGGACTGGGATGCAACGATATCTGCACTCCCCAAGTGATAAAAACGCTGGAGGAAAAATCGCTCCGAACGATCGATCCCGAAGTGCTGAAACAATACATCCAGAGCCATCCCCAATCGCGCATCGCCCAAGAGGTGACCATCAAGTATCCTCTGCCCGAAGAATGCATGGGCTGGCGCATTGTCGACACGCCGGGCGTGGATGCCGTGGGCGGCATCGATATGGAAACCATGAATTTCCTCTCGGCACGTGAAGCCACCGGCGGAAACAACGTGGATGCCATCATCTTCCTGCACAAGGGCTCCGACAACATCGAGGGAAAGAGCATGAAGGACTTTGTGGAGAACACCTATCGTTCGCTTTCGGAGGATGCCCGCAAACGCATCTTCTTTGTGGTGACCCATGCCACCAGCCGTGACTTTCAGGATCATGAAGAGGAGTTCATGCAGAAGGCCAAGGCCCTGTTTGTCGACCCCTATGGCATCCAGCCCGACCGCCTCATGGCAGTGGACAGCCTGATGGAGACCTTGTGCCGCTATGTGCAGCAGGAGAACAAGGATGCCGTGTCGCTGATGAGCAGCAAGAATGCCCCCGATGCCTTGTGGGACGAGAAGGTATGGAAGGCCTGCCGCGCACTGCTGCGCGACATTCGCGATACGCTGGAGGACGATGGCCAAATGGTGAACAACGAGAACATGCTCGTGGTGGCCAAGAACTGGGCCAACTTCGACCATCTGCGCACCGTGCTCAACGAATTTGTCAAGAGCGAGAAAACCCGTGCCTTCGACGACCTGGTGCAGACCATTCGGGAAGACATCAGCCAATGCATCGAGCACCGAAAAAACGACGTGGCCCTGCTCCGCAAAGGCGTGGAGGAAATCAAGGGCCAACTCAAAGCATTGGAATTGGCCGAACTCGAAAAAAACGAAATGCTGGGAACCATCCGCCGCTCCTTCAGCAAGGAAAACGTGAAGGACCGCTTCGCTTTCATCGAAGAAAGAATCGGTAACTACATTCTGGTGGAGGATGCTACCTATCGGGACGTGCGTAGGGAAACCATCAACCTCTACGACCTGGCCGACGAGAAGAAAGCCACCCTCTTTGCCGAGATGGCATTGGCATTCCATCGCTATGTGCAAATCGGCGCGAGCAAGGCATTCTTCAAGCGACCTGACTTTGAGGCCATCGAGGTGGAGGCTACACATGTGGCTACCTATGATAATGTAGTACAGAAAACACGTAAGGTGCCGGGGACTTGCTGTACAAAAACAGAAACCTATACGGAAATCGTGAAGGAAACGGATCAAGGGCGAAAGCTCCAAGAGTTCAAAACGATGGCCGTGCGTCACATCCGACTTGAATGTACCCAGTTTAAGGAAAACATCCAAAACGAAATCGACACCTATGTGACCAAGGTGAACGAGGCTCTGGATGCGGCCATCAATGCGCAGAGAAAGCACTTGCATGATTTGCTGGACTTCTATCACGCGGCATCGCCCGAAGATTTGAAGAAGATGGTTGAAAAGGCCAATCAGGAGATTGCCGTGTTTGAAAAGTTTCTCAAAACCTATCTAACCCCCAACGCTTTATGAACAAACCCGTTTTTAGTTACGACCACATAGCGGAAATCATTTCCGAGAAAAGCCGGGAACTGCTGCGGCAAGTGGATGTCAGTACGGTGTCGGATGTGTTTGACGCCGTGAAGGAACTGGTGGAGATTGCCGTTGAAAAGTATTCCTTCCGAATGTGTGACTATTGGAAAAGTGTGCATGCGGATGACGACATAGCTTGCCGAATCAAGTTTACCGACGTGAACACCGGCTATGAAATCATGCTGAAGAAGTGGGTCGGCGAACATCCCTTCAAGGCCGACCTGCCCGCTGTGCCCCAGAGTGAGGCCGAATCCTATGAAGCCTATGCGGCACGGCTCAGAAGAAAAGCAGTGGCCACCGCTGCAGTGGGCACCGTGGGCATTGGCGTGGCTTCTGTCAAGGGGTGGTTCATCTTTGGCAATCCGATTGTGGCCATTGCCGTGGAATTGATAGGCATTGCACTGACCTATGCCACCGTGCAGCAGAAGCAGAATGCCAAGCGCAGGGAGATTGCGCTGCAATTGCAGCAGCTGAAAGTGGAACAGGAGGCTTACAAGAAGAAGCTCATCGACGCGCTCACGCTCTCGGCCAAGCTCTGGCTGCAGCAGGTGGAGAAGCAATCTGAGGAACTCATCAAATCGTTCTGACCATGGCAGTAAGACACAATGCAAGAACACGCGAGGCGCTCGCGCAATTGAGGGAGGCTTCGTGCCAGCAGGCCAGTCAGGTTGTTACGGACCCGGTTGACGATGAGGAGACGAATGTGCACGTGGCTGATGCTTCGCCGATGGCCGAGAGCGATGAGGAGCAGCGCATGCAGAGTTTTCAGCAGCAAACGCAGCTGCTGGACGATGTGGTGACGCACAGCTATCTGAACCGTTTGGCCGACTGCCCCATCCGCCCGCTTGACGAGGGCCGCAAGAGCGCTGACATCCGGTGGTATGCCATCAGTCGCGTGGTGATCGAAAAAGACACCTTCTTCCCCGACAAGCTGGCGATGCTCTATGCCTCGCTCCACGAAGTGGCGAAGCAGGTGGTGCTCGTGGTCAACAAGGATACGAAGGGATGCCTCAGCCTCTATCTTGGCGCCTGCGACTTTGAGGGATGCCTGAATGTGTCGGGCGAGATTCTGCAGGCTGGCCTGCATGGCTTCCTGCCGGGCATCAAGGCCGACATCTATGCCGACGGCATGCCGGGCAACCGTTACGACGAAGCTTCCGGAAGGCTTGCCGTGTCGAGTGTGTCGGGACTTGGGTCGCTTCACGACGACAAGAAGCAACACTTCGTGCAGAGCATCGAACGCCTGATCAATGCCACCTCCCACATGGCGCATTTCACAGCCTTCTTTCTGGCTGAAAGTGTGACCTCGGAGGAAGCGCAGCAGATGATTGCGGCATTCAGCGACATACACGACCAGCTCTCGCCCTTGGCCGAAACCCATCTCTCCATTTCGGAGAGTGACACGGAGGGCACTTCGCGCACCATCACGGAGAATCTGTCGGACACCATCTCGCACTCGCTCTCGCACACAGTGACCAACAGTGAGGGATTCAACAAGAGCCGTGCGAAAATGCACGGAACGAACAGCGGCGAATCGGTCAACAAATCCACGAACTGCTTTCGCATGCTATGGAGCCAAATCGTTGGCGGAAAGACCGGAACAGGCATTTCCAAGGGGCAGAGCGACAGCGAGACCAAGCAGGAAGGCACCAGCAAGCAGAAGGCGGAAGCCGTGCAGAAAGGTGAAACACGGCAGCATATGGAGGGACGGGCCACGGCCGATGCGAAGAACAGCAGCACCACCAAGGGGATGACCCGGCAAATCACGTTCAAGAACAATCGGGTGAAATGCCAGCTGGAGATTCTGGACGAGGAAATCAAGCGCCTGCGCACGGGGTTGCCTTTCGGCCTGTGGTCGGCGGCTGCCTACTTCGTGGCTTCTGATGCCACCACCGCTGAGGCGCTGGCCAACCTCTACCGGGGCTGCATCGTGGGGGAGAAGTCGAGCCTGGAGGCTTTTGGCATTAACGTGTGGCGCGATGCGGCGCAGACAAGTTTGCTCACCCGCTATTTGCGCCAGGGACTCTTGCCCCGCTACGACTACAAGGGCATCAACGTGTCGGCCGGTTCGGTGGTCACCAGCAAGGAGCTGGCTGTCCATCTGTCGCTGCCGCAGTCGTCGGTGCCCGGAGTCCTCGTGAGGGAGGAACTGCCGTTTGGTCGAAGTGTGGTGGCACCGCAGGCTGACCATCAGCAGGATGCGGTCGGCATCGGGGCTGTGCTGCATCTGGGCGAGCTGTATCCGAGCGAAAGGGTGGGGCTGAGTGTCAACGGCTTGGCCAAGCACACCTTCGTCACCGGCACGACGGGCAGCGGCAAGTCGAATGTGCTCTATCTCTTGCTCACTGAATTGATGAAGCGTGGGGTGGGGCAGTCTGGCAATCGGATCAAAGTGCTGGTCATCGAACCGGCCAAAGGGGAGTACAAGGAAGTGTTTGGCTCGCTGCCTGACGTGCAGGTCTATGGCACCAATCCGCGCCTCACGCAGCTCATCCGCATCAATCCGTTTGAATTTCCCGAAGGCATCGATGTGTACGAGCACATTGATGCGCTGGTCGAGATATTCAATGCCTGCTGGCCCATGTATGCCGCCATGCCGCAAGTGCTGAAGCATGCCATCATTGAGGCCTACAAGGCTTGCGGCTGGAACCTCCGTTGCTCCTGCAATCCGTTAGGAACGTTCCCCACCGTGCAGGATGTGCTCACCTGCTTGAAGGACTACATCAATGCTTCCGACTACTCTTCCGACACGAAGGGAGACTACAAGGGCGCGCTCGAAACGCGCCTGCAGTCGCTCTGCGAAGGCATCGTCGGCCGGATGCTCAACGGACGTGGCATGGCCGACGAGCGGCTGTTTGAGGAAAATGTCATTGTCGACCTCTCGCGCATCCGTTCTTCGGAAACGAAATCGCTCTTGATGGGACTGCTGGTGATGAAGCTCAACGAGTTCAGGCAGTCGGAGCGCAAAGGCATGAACTTGCCCCTGCGCCATGTCACGGTGCTGGAGGAGGCTCACAACCTGCTGAAGCGTACTTCCACCGTGCAAACGGCTGAATCGTCGAACGTGGCGGGCATGGCCGTGGAGAAAATGGCCAACAGCATGGCCGAGATGCGCACTTTCGGCGAGGGATTCATCATTGCCGACCAGTCGCCTTCGATGCTCGACCAGGCGGCCATTCGCAACACCAACACCAAAATCGTGATGGCGCTTCCCGAAAAGGATGACCGGGAGGTGGCCGGCAAGGCGCTGGGGCTCGACGATAAGCACATCGAAGAGATTTCACGCCTGAAAACGGGCGAGGCCGTGGTCTATCAGAGCGGATGGGAAGAGGCTGTGAAGGTGAAAATCGACCGTTTCGAGGACGAAGAACTGATGTGGGGATGGCACTTCGCGCCGCCTGCCACCGATGAAGATGCCGAGGTGGACGATGCCTTTCGCGCTGTCGCTGAACTGCTGGCCGATGTTTACACCCGAGGCGGCGATTTCAGCCGTCCACGGCTGTTTGCCTTGCTCGAACGGGCGAACGTTTCGGGCATCTGCCTCAGCCTGATGAAGCAGAAGGCGAATGCCATCTCTCAGCCGACGGCCGATGACCTGGCTTTTCTCTTTGCCACGTTCGTCGGTACGGACATCTACGGTCGCGCCTGCGATATGGGCGATGTTGCCCAGCGTGATGCCCGCATTTTGCGCGAGTTGCTGAGCCGCTTGCGATGGAAGGAGGCACACCTGAAGGAGGTGTTTCTCAACATGTATGTCAGGGGCTGCAGCCTGATGCAGCAGCAGGTTGCGCCGGATGACTGGCAGCAATTGTCAAACCAATGAAGAGAACTCTATGATGGACCCAATAACAATGACTATCGCGAGAGAGACTGCCAAAAAACTGGTCGAAGCAGCAGCCGAAAAAGTCACGGAAGCGGCTGCCGAAAAACTCTCCACACCGGCATTGGAAACGCGCATGGAGGCCGCTGCCCACAGTGCTTGCAAGTTCTTCGGATTGCCCGAACCCGAGTTGCGGGCGGACACGGGCATTGGTGTGCAGATGAATCGTGCCGACTGGACGATGCAGGGCGACACCTTTCTCTACAATCTGGGGGAATTCAAGGATCTGAACAGCCTGTCGTTTGAAGATATGTGCAAGGTGTGGGCGCACGAGTGCGGACACCGGGTGCTGCGCTTCTACAACTTGGGGGCGTGGGCCAACGAGCTGGGTGCAGACTACTTCATGGGGGTGCGCTCGGAAATGCTCGGTTTGCCAAACGGCAATCTGGAGAAGGCTTTGGGCAAAACCGCCGGTTCGCTGTCGCATCCTCCCGGACAGCTTCGACTGCAAGCCATACAGTATGGGCGCGAGGCGGTGCGTGATTTCAAAAAGGCGAATGTCCCCGTCACCATGCAAAACATGCGCGAAACCTTCCGCACCTCGCATTTCGCACGCCTTCAGATGGGCAGGCAGACGGATGCGGTGGCTGCATTCGTTGACGACAAGCAGTGGCACTGCAAGGAGGCTGCTTTGGCTAAGGAAAATGCCAATTACTACACGAAGGAGGCACAGAAGGCCCTCCAAAGTGGTGATGAGTCCCGTGCCAAAGATATGGCCAAGAAGGCGGAGAAATATGACCAAAAGTACAAGGACGAGGTGGATGCCGCCAACCGATGTCAAGCGAAGGATGTGGCGAGCAACCGTCTGGTGGATGCCTCTCCCGGGCAGGAAACGGTGGAAGGCGGCCGCTGCCCGCGAAACAACGGGAAATGGGAAGGCGCGGAAGGAAATTCCAGGTTCGTGCCCGACAATGAAGTGGTGCCGAAAGTGCACAACCCCAACGGCCTTGCTTGGAGTGACATCAAGCAGAAGTACGACTTCGAAGGGGTGACCTTCCGCGATGGCTATCCTGATTTCTCGGAAGTGAGCAAAGCCACGGTCGAAATTGACGATTTCACCGACCAGCGTCGCGGAGCCGGCGGCAACTTCGACCAGGCCGACCGCAAAGTGGCGGAAAAGCGTGGCTGCTCAGTGGAGGAAGTGCGGCAGTGGCGGTGCGACAACGGCTACACCTGGCACGAGGCGGAGGACTGCCGCACCTTGCTGAAAGTGCCGAGTGAGGTGCATGGCAACATTCCCCACAATGGGGGCATATCGAAATTTAAAAATGCTGTGTGACATGAATGACAAAGTTTTTGGCGAAATGCAATTTCACGTGGGATGGTGCAAGACGGAAACCATCCCCCTGTGGGGAAACCGCTACTCCTTTATGGTGAGGGTGTCGGCCTTGCGCAACGAGCTTCCCAACGAAAGGCAGCAGATGGCTTACCGCACGTTTAAGGAGCAGTTGGAAACCATCGGACGGGAAACGTTGGGCCCCGTCCGTGATTTTCTGGCTGCCCACACCGATGAGGCTGTGGAGGTGCTCGGCCAACCGCTTCCGCTGAATCTGACCGATCTGCTCAGGCCCGACCAAGTGCTGTTTTTCCAAAGTGGCCATACGGCCCTGCTCTTCGATGTGGCCTGGACCGATGAGGAAGTGGCCATCCTCCTCGGCCCCTCCGTCCGGGTAGGCTACGGTGACATCTTGGATGGCGAAATCTGACGGACATCCAAGCATAGCTGAGTTCTGCAATGACCGGTTTTCCTCAAGCCACGTCTGATAGTTATAGTCAAACAAATAGGGCTTGGGAAAATCTGAAGTATAATTCATGGGGGCATCTGCTCTCTTCATTCCAATCCCATGCCGCAGGTCACCCCGTTAGGGGTGAAATTGGAAAGCCAGGTATGCGGGGCACCCCCGCATGCCTGGCTTTCTGCGGCACATATCGCCGAGGATGGGGCACACCTACGGCGTGCTCCGTGGTGAAATCAAGAAAATACGCAAATCCAGGCATGTGTCGAGCCAAGCTCTCCACATACCTGGCTACACAATTTCACCCCCTAACGGGGTGAGCCATACGAAAAGCTGCGTGACCGATTTTTCCAAAACCATTTTTGTTTGACTATAAATCCTCATCCGCATGGCTTTCGTGCATCTTCGTGCTCCTTGGTGGTAAAACATCCGCCGCATGGTCTTCGCGGCTATTCGTGTACTTCGTGGTGTAAAACCTCATCCGCATGGCTTCGCGGCCCTTCGCGGCCCTTCGCGGACAAACACATTCTGCCGCATGGCTTCGTGTCCCTTCGTGCTCCTTTGTGGTAAAACCTCATCCGCATGGCTTCGCGTCCCTTCGCGTCCCTTAGCGGACAAATACATTCCGCCGCATGGCTTCGTGCATCTTCGTGTACTTCGTGGTAAAGCCCTCCTCCGCATGGCTTCGTGCATCTTCGTGTACTTCGTGGTAAAAAAACAGGTGTATAGGTCCAAAAACACCTATACAGACAATTACATTTTTTGCTGTCACCTGTCATTCCCCAAATTAACTACCGAATTCCACCGCGGTACCGTAAAAACTCCACCGCGGTACCGTAAAAATTCTACCACGGTGGTGTAATTACACCACCATGGTGCCGTAAAAACACGGCGAAGTCCCGTCTCTTTTGCGCCCCAAAATATGAATTTAGAGGTGACAGATGACAGAGTGAAAGCAAAATGTGCAAATCGCCTGTAATGCGCGCGCGTAAGAACGAAAGCGTTAGAACGAAATAAGGGGGCGCTCAAGAGCAAAAATCCCGTCGTGTGACACAAGTCCGACGCAATCCTTGGTCGGCTCCCGGCGAAGTCGTAAATTTGCAACAGAAACAATCGTGCATATCACCATCCCCTATGAAGAAAAGAACAAAGCGATTTCTCCAGATTCTGGTCGTTCTGATGGCCTTGGTGGCCGGAGCCGTCGGCTTGGGCAGCACCTACATGCTGCACTATTCGCTGGGCTACGCACCCGAAGCGCGGCACACGGCCGAATGGCAGATGCAGCGCATCCGAAGCGAATGTCCGTGGACGGCCGTCTGGATGGATTCCATCAGCAGCCACCATGCCCTGCGCGACACTATGCTCGTGATGCCTTCCGGCCATCGTGCACATGCCTTGCTGCTCGATGCACCCCGTCCCACCACACGCACGGCCGTGGTGGTGCACGGCTACAAGGTGCGCGCCGAGGGCATGCTCCACATTGCCTACCTCTACCACCACGACCTTCAGGCCAATGTGCTCCTGCCCGACCTCTGCGGACACGGGCAGAGCGAGGGCGACCACATCCAGATGGGGTGGCTCGACCGCCTCGACGTGATGCGCTGGGCCGAAGTGGCCGATGAGGCTTTTGCCCGCCGCCTGCCCGAGAGCGGACAGCACCACCGCCACACGCAGGTGGTGCTGCACGGCATTTCGATGGGAGCCGCCACCGTGATGTGCGTGGCCGGCGAACCTACGCCCGACTACGTGAAAGCCTTCGTGGAGGACTGCGGCTACACGGGGGTGTGGCAGGAGTTTGAGGCGCAGCTCCACGACCAGTTCGGACTGCCGGGCTTCCCGCTGATGCAGGCCACTTCGGCCCTGTGCCGCTGGAAGTACGGATGGTCGTTCGGCGAAGCCAGTGCGCTGAAGCAGGTGGCGCGGAGCACCAAGCCGATGCTCTTCATCCACGGCGACCGCGACGACTTCGTGCCCTTCGCCATGCTGCGCCCGCTCTACGAGGCCAAGACGCACGGACGCAAGGACAGCCTCGTGGCCCACGGTTCGGTGCATGCCATGGCCTACCGCGACCACCATGAACGCTACACCAGGCGCGTGAGGCAATTCCTCGCTCCCTGCTGGGGGGAGGAATGAACACACGCGCCCGCGACAGAGTACTGATAGAGCACTTAGAAAAACACAAACACAAAAACAAATGAAAAAAGGACTCTTTGCCTTGGCCTTGGGCACTTTCACCCTGGGCATGGCGGAATTCATCATCGAGGGCATCATCACCGACATTGCCCACGACATGGGAGTGTCCATCCCGCAGGTGGGACACCTCATCTCCATTTACGCCTTGGGCGTGTGCGTAGGCGCTTTCTCGCTGATACTGATGCACAAGTACCGACCCAAGCACATCCTGATGCTGCTGGCTTCACTCATCACCCTGGGGGCTGCCATTGCTGCCGTCGCCCCCAGTTTCGGACTGCTGCTCTGTGCGCGCTTCGTGCAGGGACTTCCCCATGGAGCTTTCTTCGGCACCGGGGCCATTGTGGCCGTGAAGATCGCACGCGAGGGCAGGGGCACGAGTGCCGTGGCCATGATGTGTGCCGGCATGCCGTTTGCCAATCTGATGGGCGTGCCTCTGGGCACCTTCCTGAGCCATCACTTCACATGGCGCACCCCGTTTTTCCTCTCGGTCGTGCTGGGACTCGTCACCCTCGTCATGATTTGCCGATGGGTGCCCGATGTGGAAGCCTTGCCCAACAATGGCATGAAGGCACAGTTCCGCTTCTTGCGCAGCCAAGCCCCGTGGCTCATCATTGCAGCCACGTTTTTCGGCAGTGCGGGCATGCTCTGCTGGTTCAGCTACATTTCCCCCTTGCTGCAGATGGAGGGCGGATTCGGCGCCGGGAGCATATCGCTGCTCATGGTGCTGGCCGGCGCGGGCATGGTGGTGGGCAACCTCACCAGCGGCCCACTGTCCGACCGCTTCCGGCCGGGGCGCGTCACCAGCGGCTATCTGGTCATGGCGGCAGCCTCCCTGCTGCTCACGTTCTGCCTGTCATCCTGCGGCTGGGCAGTGGCGGCCCTGATGTTCGTCACCTGCATCAGCCTCTTCGGCGTAGGGTCGCCGGAGCAGTACCTCATCGTGAAGCATTCCGAGGGAGGCGAGATGCTGGGCGGATGTTGCATCCAGGCGGCCTTCAACTCGGGCAATGCGCTCGGGGCTTTCCTCGGAGGGGTGCCCGTGTCGTTGGGCCTTGGCTTCAGCTATCCCGCCTTGATCGGTGTGCCGTTCACTTTTGCCGGGGCCGTGTGCCTGTGGCGTTTCCACCGGCTCTACGAGTAGATGTACGTGCTAAAAATGCTTGTTAAGTAGGGCGTTTCAGTTAATTCGCACAATTGCCCCAAAACAATCGGTGTCCCAATT
>DAIRWG010000033.1:0-19918 GCA_036802405.1 Alloprevotella sp. | reverse complement strand
TCTGCCGCATGTCTTCGTGCATCTTTGTGGCCCTTGGTGGTAAACTCAAGTGAATCATGATGTCCGGTTTGACTGCCCACACAAAACGTTATAGAGCCCTTATTTCCTATTCTGAAACGTTTCGAGTGTACACGCCTCGCGCGCACGCGCATATACAACGCAATCATGTTTTTTACTGTCATCTGTCAGCAGCCCTCGTTTTCAGGCACTTTACACCAGGGCCAAGGCTATTTTCAACAAGTCCCAAGCTTGTTCGAACACTACCGCGGTACCGTAGCGACACTACCGCGGTACCCTCGCGACACTACCGCGGTGGCTGACAGATGAAAGCAAGAAGTGCAATTACGCTGTAACGCGCGCGTGCGCGAGAGAGGCTTAGTGAAGCTTACTGTCAGCGTCCCATCGTGTGACATTCGTACGGCAACGCGACAGATTGTTTGGCGATTCCAGAAGAAGTTGCTATATTTGCAAGTGTAAAACAACCGCTAACCTCCATACCTCACATGAAAAACGAAAACCTCCCTTGCTTACGCTACCCGATGCTGAAGTCTGTGTTCCCGAAAGTGAAAGGAATGCGAACAGGCTGTGCCTGCCTCCTGGTGGAAATGGTGATGGCCGTTGCGAGCCTGCTGCTCGCATGCGGCATTTGGCCGTCGGTCATGCCCTGCTGCCACTTCCATGTTTTCCACCATGTTTTCCACATAGAAGCACGAAACGTTGCAGAGACATTAGGGCTTCATGAAGCACACGCAAGCCCAGCCGTCCAGTTCATGCGTGTCGACATGCTTCAGTCCCTGGCACTCGGCCTCGGCACGGAGCTGCGGCACATCGGTAGTGTAGAATCCGCTCATGTAGATGCATGCCCCGTGCTTCATGCGCGGCACGTAGCACTTCAGATCGTTCAGCAAGATGCCTAAGTTGATGTTGGCAATCACCAGATCGAACGGCCCCTTGTCCTTCAAGGATGAGGCATCGCCCAGTTCCACATCGATGCCGTCGAGGTGGTTGAGGGCAATGTTTTCGCGCGAATTTTTCACGCACCATTCATCCACATCGATGCCCAGGCAATGCTCTGCCCCGCGCATACGTGCCAGAATGGCCAAAATGCTGGTGCCGCAACCCATGTCGAGCACCTCAAGGCCCTTCATGTTGTCGCGCAGAATGCGGCTGATCATCTGCGAGGTGGTGGCATGGTGTCCCGTGCCGAACGACATCTGCGGATTGATGGTGATGTTGTATTCCGCCCGGGGCACATCCTTGTGAAACGTGCTGGCAATCACGCAACGGCCGTCCACTGTGAGCGGTTTGAAATAGTTCTTTTCCCACTCCTCGTTCCAGTCCTTGTCCTCCGGCTCGCAGCTTTCGTAAGTGATCTGCACATCGGGCAGCGGAAAGTTGGCCAACGCCTCGTCGAGCGCCTGCTGCGAGAAGAGCGATTTCTGTATGTAGCAGCGGAAATGGTCGGTGTCGGACTTTGCTTCAAAGGCCGGGTTTTCGGGGTCTGTGCAATGCGGCACTGCAGCACGGTCAAGTTCATCGGTATGAACGAAACTGTCGAAACCGATTTCTGCAAGCACGGCACTGAGCACGTCCTGCACAGCCTCGGTGGCAGGCTGGGTGGTGAAAGTAAATTCAATGTATTGCATGAAGAAAGAATTTTTATCGAGTTGACAAGCCGACAAGTTGACGGGCAGGGATATGGGCGTTTGCCAAGGCTCTTCATCGCCGCCTCGTCCACATGTCAAATGCGTTTGCGCTCCCAATGTCCGTAGATCATGTAGAGCGCGGTCATCAGCGTGATGAACACATTGTAGACGTGCTCACTGGCCCAGCACCAAGGCAGCGACACGCGGCAGATCAGGATGGCCACCACCACATAGATCGTGTAGATGCCCAAGGTGCTTGCTTCGCACAGCAAGGCCGTGCGGGTGTTGCCCGTTCCGCTCACCGTTTTCAGCAGGATCTGTGCCGGAATGGTAAACACATAGGAGGAAAGAAGCACGTGGAGCGGAGTGACCGACACCCGGATGAGCGCTTCGTCGTTGGTGAAGATGGACAGCACGCTCTCGGGAAAAACGGCAATCAGCGCAATGACCGGCACCAAAATGGCATAAGCCAGACGGATGCACTTACGCATCATCGGACGCACGGCGGCATATTCACCCTGCCCCATGAGGTTGCCCGACAGGGTGCTCGAGGTGGAAGCTATGGCAATGACCGTCATGAAGGTGAAGGCTGAAATGTTGCGCACCAGATTGGTGGCAGCCAATTCGCGTTCGCCCAAATGCTCCACACCGACGAAGAACAGGAACCACGTGGCCAACGAAAGGAAGTCCTGCACCATGGTCCACACGCTCACGCCGAGCACACGGCCCAAGAGCGAGAAACGGAAATGCGGCAAGCGGCTCAGTCCATAGCGCTCGCAGTCGACATGGCGCAGTGTGTGCACCACAAAGAACACGGTGGAAGTGGCCGCCGCCAACGTGTTGCCCATGGCGGCTCCGGCAATGCCGAAAGCGGGCAGGCCGCAGTGGCCGAAAATGAGCAAGTAGGTGAAGAGCAAGTTGCTCAGCACCATCACCACGGAATTGAGCGTAAGGGTGCGTGTGCGCGTTGTGGCCACATAGAATGCACGGAAGAGCACATTGACAAAAGCGAAGAAAAACGACCACACGCGCCAGTGCAGGAAGTCGTCGGCAGCCCGACACACTTCGGTCGAGCTCATGATGTGCGAAAGAAGCGCGGGGGCATAGAGGCGCGTAAGCATGAAGAGCACCAGGGCCATCAGCAACAGGAAGGCCAGGCTGTGGTAGAAAATCACGCCGATGTCGGCATAGCGTCCCTCGCCGTTGCGGCGCGCCATGAGGATCTGGGTGCCGACGCTGAACCCCATGCCCAGCATGAACACGGAGATGTAGAAGATGCCACCGATGGCCGAAGCCCCCAGCTCCACCTCACCCACACGCCCGAGGAATGCGGTGTCAGTCATCCCGATGAGCTGCTCCATGAGCACACTCAGCAGGATGGGATAGGCTATGCGCCAAATCTGTGCATAAGAATAAGTGTGAATGCGAGTAGTTGACATGATTGGTTGACGGGTTGACGGGTAAGTTTGTTTGGAGGGTGAAGTACGCTCACTCACCCTGTAATCTTCTTCCTCGGCAACGCTCAGCGCCCTTTTCCTACAGCCTTGTTGTAGCAGCAGCGGCAGAGGGGTTCATAATCGTCCTGCTCACCGAGCAGCACGCGATGGTCGTCCTTCACGATGCGGTGCGACAGATAGGCCAATCCGCCGCATTTCACACAGATGGCATGCACCTTCGTCACTTCCTCCGCCACAGCGCACAAGGCAGGCATCGGCCCGAAAGGCACACCCTTGTAGTCCATGTCGAGTCCGGCCACGATCACACGTTTGCCACCGTCGGCCAAGGCATTGCACACTTCCACGAGCGAATCGTCGAAGAACTGTGCCTCATCAATGCCCACCACTTCGGCATCGGCGGCCAAAGCGAGGATGCTTTGGGCCGAATCCACCGGCGTGGAAGGCACGGCATTGCTGTCGTGCGACACGACATCGGCATCGGAGTAGCGCGTGTCGATGGTGGGCTTGTAGATTTCCACCTTCTGGCGGGCAATGCGTGCTCGCTTCAACCGGCGGATGAGTTCTTCGGTCTTGCCCGAAAACATGGAACCGCAGATTACTTCGATGCGGCCATGCGAAAAGTTCGTTTCTTCTTGGTACATGGGAAATGGGGAAGGGATTGGAAAATATCAGAAGAGGAAAAGCAACCGAAAGGACGGGCAGCGCAAGCGTTCCCGTCCTTCCACAGCTTTTCGTCATGTTTGAAATGTCAGATCTGGCTCAAGTCCTCGAAGTGGCCACGCTGGCGGCGCTCCTCGATGAGTTCATCCAGTTTGCGCTGACGGTCCTTGGCCACCCAGCGGCGTGCAAACACATTGGGGATGGCCACACCGAGCGCGATGCACATGATGGTGATGCCCGAAGCCATGCCAAACTTCATGGCATTGGTCAGCTCGCCCACCACGCCGTTCATCTCGATCAGGCCAACCAGGGCACGATACATCAGCACGCCCGGCACCATCGGGATGACACTCGGAATCGAAATCACGTGGTTGGGAGCATGCACCCAGTGCACGGCCTTCACGGCAATCAGGCTGGCCAGGGCACTGCCCGCCAGCGAACCGATGGCCAGGCCCATGTCGAGTCCCACGTTGCCGTTGCTCGGACCGAGGTTCACGAAGTTGCGCGTACACACGGCAATGATGCCTCCGATGGCCACCACCCAGAGCAGCCGTCGCGGAATGTTGAAAATCATGGAGAAGCCCATGGCCGAGATGGCAGCCGCGGCCGCATAGCTCCAGTAGGAGTTGTGGGGAATCATCGGAATGGTGTAGAACTGCGTGAGGTCGAAGTTCACCAGCTTGAGGAAGAAGGCTATGCCGAACGACATGGCCACAATCATCAGAAATGTGTTGATGGCGCGCGTCAGTCCCACTTGGATGTAGTTGTCAAGCATGTCGTCCACAAAGTTGATGAGCGGCACGCCCGGCACGATGAAGAGGGCGCAGGCCAAGAGCGGATGGAGCGGGGTGTCGGTCCAGCTGCTGGGCAGGAACCCGGTGCCCCAAGCCAGCACGGTGCTGATGAAGGCCGAAATGGCAATGGCCATATACACGTTGATGCCCTTCTCCGTGAGCAGTCCCTTCAGGCGCATGCCGATGGCAGCTGCCACCGAAGCATAGAGAAAGGCCGTCCAGTCGCAGCCGAACTGGATGCAGAATCCGCCGCAGGCAAAGCCCGTGCCGATGGCCACCTGATTGGCCGTATAGTTGCGCGGACGCTTGGCAATGGCTTCCAGCTCTTCGGCATAGCGGGCAATGCTGTAGTCCTCGCGGATGGCGCGCCAGGAGAGTTTGCTGATGAGCGAGATGGTCGTCATGTTGATGCCGTGGCGGTCGCAGCGCTGGAACTTCGTGAAGGAATGCTCGTCGTCGCTGAGGTTCACCATCAGCATGTTGTACTGCACATAGATGTGGAGGTGTTCCTCGGGTAGCCCGAGAAAAGCGGCGGTACGCTTCATGTTGCGCATGATGCGGTTGGTGTCGGCGGCACTCTCCACAAGGAGTTGCCCGGTGCGCAGCAAGAGGTCAAGCTTGTGACGGATCAGTTGCTCACGCGTCAGTTCAGTGAGTTCTGTCATTGAAATGTGTGGGTGTGATGTAAGAGGCTGCGGCCAAAGCCCATGACGTTTACGCACATCGGAGCCGCTTGCCGCAAGGAGCAGGCAGTCTTTGTGCGGAAAGCCTCGCTCACCGTAGGAGGAGGATTCCTTTGCATATAGCCAACAGTCTGTTCGAGTTTGTTTTTGTTTTCCAATGTGCAAAATTACAAAAAAATGTCCACGCACCCCATGCATTTGCCAGCCATCTCCCCTTCGCCACACGTTTTTTGCGCCACACCATCCACTTTTGGCATTTGGGCTTTGCAGTCGAAAATAGCACAAATGTTCCGGCCGTCTGCGGCATTCGGCTCACGCAAGCCCCAGCCATTCGCTCCAAATAAAATAGCCCGCGGGGAATCAAGCATAAAATGTGGGAAAGTTGTAACTTTGCGGCAAAATTTGCCTTTATGGACCCACTGGAACTCATCAGCAAATACTACCCCACCGACAACGACCTGCGGCGGCTGCTCCTCCACCACTCCCGTCAGGTGGCCGCACGGGCCTTGCGCATCGCCGATGCACACCCCGAAATGCAGCTCGACCGCACCTTGGTCGAGCAGGGAGCCATGCTCCACGACATCGGCATATTCCTCACCGATGCTCCGGGCATCTATTGCCACGGCACTCACCCCTACCTCATGCACGGCTACCTCGGTGCACAGCTCATGCGCCAGGAAGGACTGGAAAGCATCGCACGGGTGTGCGAGCGCCACACGGGCACCGGCCTCACCGCCGAAAACATCCGCGAGCAGCATCTGCCCCTCCCCGAAGGCGACTACCGCCCGGAATCGCTCGAAGAGCAGCTCATCTGCTATGCCGACAAGTTCTACTCCAAAAGCCATCCCGAGCGCGAACGCACCATCGGGCAGACCGCACAGAGCCTGCAGAAGTTCGGCCCCGAAGGGGTCAGCATCTTCCTGGCATGGGCACAAAAGTTTGAAGGATACGTTCCCCAGCACGACTGAACGCGAAGGGCCATCCACACTCACACCGACAGCTAAGCAACTTCCCCACACGTTTTGAAATCAACGTTACTATTTCTCGCATCACTCCTGGCCGCACTCTGCATGACGGCCGGCCGAGTGTACGTTTCCAACCCACGACCCCTGACGGCGGCGGAACCGGCATCCGATTCCATCGCCGACTCCCTGCATACCCCTACCGACAGCCTCACGGCCCGGCCCGCCGCAGTCGACAGCCTGCCATCGGCCGACTCCGCC
The DNA here is from genome assembly GCA_036802405.1 of Alloprevotella sp. GTDB lineage: Bacteria > Bacteroidota > Bacteroidia > Bacteroidales > Bacteroidaceae > Alloprevotella. Next base: position 13,455 of record DAIRWG010000033.1, on the reverse strand, counting down.
GCCGTTCCCCGATTGCGCATGCCGGCCGACTCGCTGGCCGCCGATTCCGCCAAGGCCGACACGCTCAAGCCACGCAAGGCCGGACTCGACTCCCCGGTGGAGTACACGGCCCAGGACTCCATGGTCTACGATGCCTCCTCCAAGCTGGCTTACCTCTACGGCAAAGCCAACGTGAAGTATCTCAACATGCAGCTCGAGGCGGCCAAGATCACCATGAACATGGACAGCAGCATGGTGCACGCCGATGCCCAGCGTGACTCTGTGGGCCAGGTGGTCGACGGCATGCCCGTCTACAAGCAGGGCAATGACCAGTACGACAGCGAACGCATGTCGTTCAATTTCAAAACGAAGAAAGGCTTCATCTCCAACGTGGCCACCACGCAGGGCAACGGTTTCCTCAAGAGCGAGCAGTCGAAGCGTACCGACGACGGTACGCTCTACATGCAGCATGCGCAATACACCACCTGCGATGCCAAGCACCCTCACTTCTACCTCAAGCTCTCACGCGCCAAGGTGCGTCCGGGCAAGGAGGCCGTGTTCGGCCCTGCCTATCTCGTGGTGGAGGACGTGCCGCTCCCGCTGGCTGTGCCCTACGGGTTCTTCCCGTTCAACAAGAAGTATTCCTCGGGCTTTGTCATGCCGTCGTACGGCGATGAAACGAGCCGCGGATTCTACCTGCGCGACGGTGGCTACTATTGGGCCGTCAACGACTACATGGACCTCAAGCTCTTGGGAGAAATCTACACCAAAGGCTCCTGGGGCCTGAGCGCCGAAACAAACTACCGCAAGCGCTACCGCTACAACGGCAACCTCTACTTCAGCTATCTCCGCACCGTCGAGGGCGAAAAGAACATGCCCGACTACTCCGTCACGAAGAGCCTCAAGATACAGTGGACGCACACCAAGGACTCGAAGGCCAGTCCCAACACGTCGTTCTCAGCCCGTGTGAACTTCGCTTCCGAAAACTACGAGCGTTCCAACCTCACGAGCATGTACAACCCGCTCTCCTACACGCAGAGCACCCGTGCCAGCGCCGTGAGCTTCAGCCACACGTTCCAGAACATCGGACTGACCATCTCGGGATCGGCCAACCTCACGCAAAACATGCGCGACTCTTCGCTGGCCGTCACCCTGCCCGACCTCAGCATCTCGCTGGCCCGATTCTACCCCTTCCGCCGCAAGCGCCAGGCGGGCAACGAACGGTGGTATGAGAAGATTTCCATGTCCTACACCGGCCAGCTCAGCAACAGCATCACCACCAAGGAGAACCTCCTGTTCAAGTCCAACCTCATCAAGGACTGGCGCAACGGCATGCAGCACCGCATCCCCATCGATGCCACCTTCCAGCTGTTCAAGTACATCAACATCTCGCCCTCGTTCTCCTTCCGCGACCTCATGTATGCCACGCGCGTCAACCGCTCGTGGGACCGCGAGGCGCAGCGCGAAGTGGCCGACACCACCTACGGGTTCTACAATCTCTACGACTGGAACGTGGGCGTTTCGGCCAACACCACCCTCTACGGTTTCTACAAACCGTGGAAGAAGCTCTTCGGCGACAAGATCATTGCCATCCGCCACGTCTTCAAGCCCTCGGTCAGCTTCAGCTATGCGCCCGACTTCACCGCTTCGCGCTACGGCTACACCCGAACCTACGACCGCATCGACACGCAGGGCAACGTCACGCCCGTGCGCTATTCGCCCTATGCCGGAAGCCTCTACGGCTATCCCTCCGGCACAAAGCAGGGACTCATCACCATGTCGGTGTCGAACAACCTCGAGATGAAGGTGAAGTCCGACCGCGACTCCACGGGCATGCGCAAGATTTCACTCATCGACGAGCTTTCCGCCTCCCTCTCCTACAACATGGCCGCCAAGCAGCAGCCGTGGAGCAACCTCAGCACACGTCTGCGACTGAAGCTCACCAAGAGCTACACCTTCTCCATGGCCGCCGTGTTTGCCACCTATGCCTACAAGTTCAACGAGCAGGGACAGGTTGTCACCTCCGACCGCACCGAGTGGAGCTACGGACGCTTCGGACGATTCCAAGGCATGTCGCAAAACCTCTCCTACACGTTCAACAACCAGACATTGTCCAAGCTCAAGGACCTCTTCCACGGCCGCAAGGGCAAATCCTCCGACACCGATGCCGACTCCGACCTTGACGACAGTGAAACGGCCCTTGAAGATGCCAACATCGACCCCGACCTGCTGGCCACCCGCAAGCCGCAGACGAAGAAAAAGGAAAAGGCCAAGGTGGACGACGACGGCTACCTGGCCTTCAGCATCCCCTGGTCGCTGAATCTGTCGTATGGCGTGACGATGGCCGAGGACCGCCAGAAGCAGATCAACGTGCGCCGCATGCGCTATCCATTCTCCTTCACGCAAACGCTCAACGCTTCGGGCTACATCCGCATCTCCGACGGTTGGAACATCTCTTTCTCCTCGGGCTACGACTTCAAGCAGCACGAGATTTCGATGACCACCATGTCGCTCTCGCGCGACCTCCACTGCTTCAGCATGTCGGGCTCCGTGGTGCTCAAGCCCTACACCTCGTTCAACTTCACATTCCGCGCCACCGCCTCCGAGCTGGCCGATGCCTTGAAGTGGGACAAGCGCAGCTCCTACTCCACCAACGTGGAATGGTATTGATGTGGAGCTTCTGCGGGGGATTTGGTAAAAAATTCCCCGCTGCCAAGCAATATTTCCCCGTTTCTCCCATTATTATTACAAACGAGAAACACAAAAAGAAACGCAATGAAGAAAATCAAGCATCTCCTGCTCGCTGCCGTAGCGGCACTGGGCCTTGCCTCCTGCAACGAAGGCACCAACGAGTATCACCTCACCACCTTCCTGCCCATCAACAGTGGCGGACTCGTCACCTATGCCGACCAGTCGCTCGACAGCATCCACGTGCAGAGCTACGACACCTGGACGCTCAGCAACACCACCGACTGGGTGGATGTGAAAGTGAACACCACCACCGAACAGACCAACCAGATCAAAGTCGACATTCCCCAAGGCTACTTCGCCATCACCCGCCTCGACTTCCATCTCCAGCCCAACGCCACGGGCCGCCAGCGCAGCACCTCCATCCAGGTCACGAGTTCCTATGCCAAGATCGGCACCATCGGCATGCAGCTCATCCAGCAGCCCTTCCTCAATGTGAACACACCCGCTGCCAAGAAGGATGAGCAGAACAACATCACCTTCGACCTCAGCCTCCAGAGCGCCAAGCAGACGGAACCCACCTCATCGTTTGTCGTGTTCACCGTCTACGATGCCTCAGCCACGCTCACCTCGTCTGCCGACTGGCTGACACCGGAGACCACCCAAGGCTTCACCCCCAGCGTCACCCAGAAGGTGAAAATCTCCGCCCAGCCCAACACCACGGGCGCAGCGCGCAAGGCCACCCTCACCCTCACGTCAAAGGGCATCAGCACTGTCATCAACGTGACACAGCCCAAGGCAAGCAACTAAGCAAGCAACCAACAAGCTGAAAAAGCACGAAGCCAAGCCCATCAGCCTTGACTTCGTGCTTTTTCCTTCCTCCACGAGCGGGAAAACACAATTTTTGCAGACAAATCCACCCCATATCCAAATCTTTTCGTACCTTTGCTTCGCCTTTCAGGCAAAAGGCCCCGTAGCTTAGCTGAATAGAGCGTCAGATTCCGGTTCTGAAGGTCTTGGGTTTGAATCCCAACGGGGTCACGAAGATTTTCCACAAGAGAGTTTATTGTCAAGTACAATAGACTCTCTTTTTCATTCTGTTCTCCCCCACCAGACCTCACTCTGCCTCCGCTTCGCCCATGAATTTGTCGATCAGCTCGATGCCGCGCAGCGTGGCACAACCGCGCAGATAGATCAGCACCGTATTGCAAAACAATTCGCGTTGTGAATACGACTGTAGCACCTTGTTGCGGAGCATCGTGTTGATGCCCTCCGTCAGCTGGTTGTAGACGATACGGAAATTCACGTCGCGGCGGAAATAGCCCTGCTCGATGCCACGGTTCAGAAATTCCACGGCATCCTTCTCCTGCAGCTTTTGCTTCTCGCCGAAATAGGCCATCACCTTCGGATATTTCAGAATTTCCATGAAAAAGGTGTGCTTGATCTGCTGCATCTCGTCCAGCCGTTTGGCAAAGGTGGTGAGGATGAACTCCAGCACGTTGTCCTGCTTATCGAGCATTTGCGTGAGCTCTTTTTCATACTGCTCGTCGTGCCATTTGATGCAAGCCAGCAGCAGCTCTTCCTTGTCGGAGAACATCTGGTAGAGCGTTCGCTTCGACATGCTCAGTGCATGGGCTATGCTGTCCATCGTCACGCTTTTGATACCAACGTGGTGAAAGGCTTGCACTGCCTGTTCGATGATGCGCTGCCGGACGGCTTCGTGATGTTCGGGTGTGGATTTCATCATATGGATTTTCTGCTCTTTTCGAAAAGTGCTTCAGTGTTTCTCTCATTGGCCGAAGGTCAAGTCTTACACCTTTATATATATAAGGTGGAAACGGCCTAACCCCTGATTCAACCACTGCAAAGGTAAGAAACTATTTCCGTTTTCCGCGTTTTCACAAGGGGAATTACACGTTCTGCCACATTTTTCTACACATCCGCTTCCGTCCTACTGTTTTCCGCACCGCAAATAGTCCCTTCATTCCACTTCAAGCCACACTTGTCCGAATCCTGCCTATATCAACAGGACACAGAAGCAAAGTACTATAGCCAAGCGCGATGAAGTGATTGTCAAGCCCAGTTTTCAAAGCGAATATTCATACCCAACCGCCCGTTTTATACGCATAAAACGCCAATATGCAGAAAAAATCAGATTTTTTCTTGGATTTCGTTTTGTTCTACGGGCAAAATGTGTACATTTGCAAGCGTGAAACCCGAGAAAAAGCGCCACAAAACCGAGAATTCGGCGAAACAGCTTTCAAATCGTCGTTTCACACCACGAGATCAACCATTATCACCTTGGCGAAGGGACAGAACACAAATACAACACAAAAAACGATTACGCGTATGAGTAATTCTACTTTCAAACCGCTTTCATTGGCACTCTTTGCCCTGCTTTCCACGGGCGCTCTTTCAGCACAGTCCGTTCCCTCAGGCATTTTGTCCGAAGACGGCGACGACACTCCCGCCGCCACCACCGTTCCCGTACTCGTGGCCACCGAGCGCGAAGGCTCCAGCATGGGCGATGCCACCGGCCTCACCTACCGCGACTCCTACTACTACGATGGCCAGGGCCACCTGCTCCGTCAGGTAAGCGCCGGACGCGACTACAAGACGGACGAATTCGACCTGACCAAGATCACCTACTACATCTACAACGACAAAGGCCAGCTCACCGATAGCTATTTCCGCCAAAAGGGCCTCTACGACATCGGCATTGACAAGGTGCTCAACCCCGTGGCCAAGGACTCAGTGGCCTACTCCTACAACGAGGCAGGGCAGCTGACACGCAAGGACGAGAAATACTTCTACACCACCTACGAATACGATGCCAACGGCAACGTGGTGAAGGAAGAAAAACGCTACAAAACGGGCGACAAAATCTACCAGAGCCAAGTCTACAGCAAATTCATCGGCAAAGACCTGCCCACCCACGTGGTGAGCAGCAGTGAGCAGCTCGACTCCTACAAGTACGAGGAGAACCGCGAATACAACCAGCTCGGCCAGCTCACCAAGTCGGAGAAATACGTGATTTCTGAAGACATCGACCCCGACACCGAGCTTCCCGTGGAGGTGACGAAGACCATCGGACTCTACAAAGCTGAATACTACGACAACGGCGTGCTCAAGGACTACGTGGAGTACATCCAGGACTACTACGGCAACCTCGCGGCCAACGACAGCATCGCCTACACCCCGACCGACACCCCCATGCGCTACATGCGCACCGACTACGATTGGATGAACGATGGCAACGGACAAGGCAAATGGTCTGCCAATTTAGGCGGCAGCACCGTCTACTACCTCTACCAGACGCTCGCCGAAGAAGCTTCCACGCACATCGCCGTCACCCCGGATCCCGAGAAGATGAACTGCAACAAGGTCGAATTCACCTTCCCCGAATTCGCCCTCGTCGGCCAGTACCGCTTCGATCTCTACCGCGACGGACTGTATGTCGAGTCGGCCGACTTCACCGACCCCAAGAAGTTTGATGCCGAGAAGATGGTCTACACCTTTGTGGACGACTCCTTGAGCAACGGCTACCACGACTACTTCGTGCGCACCATGGTGGGCGACGAGATGGGAGAGGAATTCACCGGCTGGAACATCTCCAACGCCGTCACGCTCAGCAACTACACCGAGCTGCCCAGCGTGCAGAACCTTCACCTCACCAACTATCGTCAGAAAGGCAGCTACTACTATGTGAACTTTGCCTGGGATGACCTCTCCGAGGAAGACAAAGCCAAGTACGGCTTCAAACGCTACGACGTGGTACTCGATGGTGACCGTGCCGCCGACAATGCCGACCCCGACGGACAGGAAGGCCAAAACCTCTACGGCAACGTGACCAAATGGGAAATCATGGCCTACAACAAGGCCTACACCAACAAGGTGGATGTGCAGGGCTACTTCAAGTACGGCCGCTCGCACGCCTACGTGGATGTAGTCATGTCCGACATTCTCGAAGGCATCAGCCAGACGGCCGCCAACGGTGTGGAAACAAGCTATTCCGCCCACGTGCTGCACCTCTCGCAGCAGAGCAACGTGAAGGTGTACAACGCAGCCGGACAGATGGTCAACCAGGCCAACGGCGTGCAGAGCCTCTCGCTCGAATCGCAGCCCAAGGGCACCTACCTCCTCCTCGTCGAGAGCAACGGCAAGGTGGCAGCCCTCAAGGTGGTACGCTAATCGGGTTGACGGGTTAGCGGGTTAACAAGTTGACGGTTAAGTTTCCCTAACCACCCTAAATCACCCTAATCACCCTACCCCACCCTAAAGAACCTCCTCCCCTCACCCGAAGCCCCCACTGGGAAACCAAGTGGAGCATTCGGGTGAGAGGGTTTTCTATTAGCACAGAAATCAACCAAAATAAAAAACACAAAACTACTTCAACATGAAGAAAGTGTACTATCCCCTGCTGGCCGCACTTCTCAGTGCAGGTCCCATTTGGGCGCAGACCGGCCCGCTCGTGCTGGTCGGGCCTCCCGAATACTACATGAAGGGACTTTCCGCCAACGGCGAATGGGCCTACGGTGCCTACGTGCCCGGCAACAGTTCCTACGGTTTCCGCTGGAACGTGAAGAACAACAAGATTGAAATGCTCTCCAACGGCAACCGCACCTGCGAGCCCTCCGGCATTGCCAACAACGGCACCGTAGTCGGATTCTTCTCCGACGACCAGTTGCTGCCCAATGGTGCCAACATCCACAACGAGGGCTACTGGGACGGCAAATGGCACACCGTCGACATGCCCGAAGGTGCCCCCGTGCTCGACCCCGATGACGGCGGCAGCACCAAGAGCGTGAGCAACAACGTGGCCGGCATCAGCATCAACGGCCAATACATGGCCGGCGACTCGAAGGGCGACAAGGCCATCGTGTGGAAGGACGGCAAGATTCTCTGGACCGCCCACTATCCCAACGGCGGATTCGACCGCGGCTACTGCGTGTCGAACGACGGCTCGATGATCGGTGGCTGGGCCTACCGCAACCAGAACGACCAGGAGCGCCGCCCCGTCATCTATCTCAAGGACGGATCAGTGGTCGACCTCCCCGTAGGCGAACGCCTCTCACCCATCGTCCACCCCTTCCAGAACTGCTCTCGCTTCACCTCCAACGACCGTTACGCCCTCTATTGGGGTAACTATCTGGAGGGTGAGCCCACGGCCGACAATCCCAGCGGCGTACGCTGCTACACGGCTTACGACACGCAGAAGAAGGAAGTGATCACCACCCCCCCCTACACCCCCAACCCCGGCGGCATCCACTGGTATGCCATCAATGCCAACGGCACCATGGTGGGCTACGAAGTGGGATCATTCAAGGAAACAAATGAAGACGGCACCGTCGATGGCGACAGCACCTACCTCTTCATGTGGAAGGACGGCAAGCACGTTGACCTCTACAAATATCTCGAGTCGAAGGGCGTCGACTTCAAGAGCCTGCCCAACTTCTCGAGCATCGACACCAACGGCATGGGCATCTCCGACGACGAGAAGACCTTCACCCTCCGCTACATCGGCACCGACTACGGATCGTATCCCCTCATCATCCGCATCGACGAGAACGTGACTTCGCGTCCGCCCGTGCAGCTCACGGCCAGCCGTGTGCAGGGCGCCACTGGCGTGCTGCTCGAATGGTCGGCCCCCTTGGCCGGCGAGAAAGGCGTGAAGAGCTACAAGCTCTACCGCGACGGCAAAGCCCTTGCCGACGTGGACGCACAGACCTTACGCTACGTTGACAGCGACGTGAAGCTGGGTGAAAGCCACACCTACACCGCCACCGCCGTCTACGCCTCTGTGGAGAGCGACGTGTGCGATGCAGCCAGCATCACCCTCAACGAGATCCAGCCCAAGGCACCGACCAACCTCTTCAGCCGCCAGAAGGGACAGTCGCAGCTGCTCCTGCAGTGGAATGCCCCGAAGAGCAACCTCACCACCAAGAACTACTACGACGACGAGAACGACGAGATCACCGGTTTCGGCGGCGGTGCCAACGACTTCGAGGCAGCCGTTTGCTTCCCCACCGACGAGCTTTCGCTCTACAAGGGCCAGAAGCTCTCGGCCGTGCAGTTCTACCCCATGACCGAGCAGAACAGCTGGACCGTCAACCTCTACACCCACGACAACGCTACGGGCGAAACGAAACTCTTCTACACCCAGCCCGTCACCCAGAAGCTTGCCCTCGGCGCAGCGAACAAGGTGGTGCTCACCACCCCGCAGGACCTGCCCGCCGACAAGGACCTCTACGTGGCCATCGCCATCGATGCCCGCGACGATGCTGACTACAACATCCTGGGCGAGGTGAACGGCATGACCACTCCGGGCTACACCGACCTCATCCGCCTCACGGCCAACGGCGAAGCCTTCTACTCCACCTACAACAAGGCTGCCGAAAGCGGCTACACCTCGGCCGACACCTGGGCCATCGATGCCATCCTCACCTCCGGCAACGAGTCGGCCGACATCGACCATGTGGCTTCCTACGACGTGCTTGTCGACGGCGAGAAGGTGGGCACCACTTCCGACCTCACCCTCACCACCGACAACCTCGCCACCGGCTCCCACACCGTGGGCATCGTGGCCAACTATGCCGACGGACGCAAGTCGCCTGCCACCGAGAAGTCTGTCAACGTGGAAGAGAACGAAAACTACTACGCTGCCATCAACCAGCTCAACATCACCCCGAAGGGTGAGGAAGGTGCCACCTTCTCCTGGGAGGCTCCGAAGAACAACGACGGCCACGTGGTGACCTACGCCTACGGTGCCTTCAAGCGCGCCATGAGCACCAACTCCGATGCTTACTGGAACCTTCTGGCCCGTGCCGAGTACCTGCCCAAATGGTTCAAGAGCTACGAAGGCTACAACATCACTGCCGGACGCTTCTATCCCTGCTGCGATGCCATCTACACCCTCATCCTCTATGCCGACGGCACCAAGGTGGCTGAGAAGGAAGTGCAGAGCTACACCACCAACCAGTGGAACGAAGTGAAGTTCGACCAACCCATCCCCGTGAAGGAAGGCGTGACCTACACCTTCGACGTGGACTGCTACGACGTGGAGGAAGGCGGCACCCCGCTGCCCATCGACGATGGCGGCACGGCCGACGGCTACTCCAACCTCTTCTCGCAGGACGGCGGACAGTCCTTCTCCACCCTCAAGTACAACAACGACTACGAGGGCAACTGGATGATCGGTCTCAAGCTCGACAACGGCAACGAACAGCCCGTGCCCGAACTCCAGGGCTACAAGGTGGTGATCGACACGCGCAACTCCTATGCCGTGGACAAGAACGCCACTTCCTACGACTACAAGCCCGCCACCATCGACTCAAAGAACCACCGCGTGCGCGTGGATGCCATCTACGACGTGAAGGGCACCGTGAAGGGCAACACCCTCTACTTCACCTTCGCAGCCACGGGCATCAACGATGCCACCATGTCGCAGCTTGAGGTAAGCCGCAACGGTTCGGTGATTGAAGTGACCGGTGCCGACGTGCAGGGCCTCACCCTCGTATCGGCCGACGGCAAGCAGGTGGCCAAGGCCAACGGCAACACCCTCAACGTGACCACTGCCGCTGCCGGTGCCTACGTGCTCCGCGTGCAGATGGCCGGCGGTGAAGTGAAGAGCCAGAAGATTCTGGTGAAATGATCCGCACCCGCACAGTGATTGACTGCTGAAAGAGAGGGGCTATAGGCTACGGTTAGTCCTATAGCCCTTCTTCATTCATTTGCCGGAGCCGGCCTCTCTGCCCATTTCCAAGAACGGCAGGAAGCAGCTCCCCCACAACCCCAAACACACAGCTTATGAAACTCTATACCAAGCTTCTCCTCCTGGCCACGCCGCTCTTCAGCCTTCAGGCACAGGCCCAGGAAGTTTACCTCAACTCCAACTTCGACGACCAGACCGCCAAGGCCCAGGGCTACACCTGGGTGTGCGAGGACGGCATGGGCGTGAAGTCGCAGTATGTGAAGAAAATCTTCGACGACAACGGCGGCGTGGACGAAGGGCCCTCCACCACGGCTTCGGCCGACTGGTTCATGGCCGACGGCGTGAACGGCAACCGCAGCCGCGTGATGATGAGCTACTCGAAGCGCACCCACGCCGATGTGGCCACCGACAACTGGCTCTACACCCCGCAGCTCGACATCAAGAACGAAACCGCCTGGCTGGCCTGGGATGCGCAGAGTGTGCACTACCACCAGCGCGAGAGCTACGAAGTGTATGTGTGCACCGACAAGGACGACTTCGACACCTTCGAAAAGGTGTACGAAACCTCGTCCGAGGACTACTTCTGGACGCACCACCTCATCTCGCTCGCCAAATACCAGGGCCTGAAGGTGTATGTGGCCTTCGTGCACACCAGCACCGACAAGTATTTGCTGGCGCTCGACAACATCTACGTGGGCGAACTGCCCGCCAACAAGTTTGAATTCACCGACCTCACGAAGCACTCTGCCAGCACATCGGCTCCCACCGGCGTGAACGGCACCCTGCGCAACATCGGTGCTGACGTGAAGGGCTACACCCTGCGCTGCACCACCGTCACCCCGCAGAAGAACGCGCCCTCCGTGACCGAAACGAAGACGCTGCCTCTGATGATCAAGAGCAACGACACGTTCGACTACCACTTCGACGCTCCCCTCACGCTCAACAAGTGCACCACCTACACCCTCGAAGTGCTCAACGACAAGGGCGAAGTGGTCAACACACAGCCCACCGACAGCATCTTCGCATCGCAGTTTGCCCGCACCCTGCTCTACGAGAAGAACACGGCCTTCTGGTGCACCTCCTGCCCGAAGCAGAATCCCTTTGCCTACTGGATGGAGCACCACTACGGCGACCGCGTGATCGAAGTGGTGGCCCAGTATCCGCAGAACAACGGTGAGGACACGGGCCAGATGGCCAACTACGACTACATGACCAATCTCCGCTCCAACAACCTGCCCGCCCTCTTCTTCGACCGTTCCTTCTACTCCGAGGACGGCAGCGGCCGCGAGGAGCGTATGCTCACGGCCTTCACCCGTCCGTGCTATGCCCGCACCAACGTGGCTTCAGCCACTTGCGACGGACAGACCGTAAAGGCCAAGATCCAGGCTGAATTTGCCGGCAACCTCAAGAACGAGAACAACCGCTATGCCGTGGGCGTGACGCTGACGGAGAACATCGTCGACATTCCCGTGCCGCAGCAGAACCTCGTGTCGACCCGCGACGGCAACGAATACTTCTACCTACCCGGCTCGATTCCCTCGCCGCTCAACTACTATGTGAACGTGGTGCGCGAAGCCTCCACCGCCTTCACCGGACTCAAGGGCATGCTGCCCGAGCAGATCGAGAAGGACAAGGTGTACGAAGCCGAATACTCCATGCCGCTTCCCTCGAAGGTGCGTTCGCTCACCAATCCCCTCACGGGCGAAGGCTCCAACCTCACCGTGGTGGCCATGGTGATGAACACAGCCACGAAGGAGGTGATCAATGCCAGCAAGCTGCCTGTGGAGATCACGGGCGTGATGGGCATCGAGCAGACGGAGTCGGCCACCAAACCCGAACTGGTGAAGTGGAACGGAGCCTACTTGGCCGTATTCCCCAAGGGTGAAGGCACGGTGAGCATCTACAGCACCGACGGCCGCCTGCTCAAGCAGGGCAACGACTGCCGCGTCGACCTCTCCGCCTACCCCGCCGGCACCTACATCGTCACGATGCACGCTGCCGACGGACAGACCGTCAGCACCAAGCTGCTGAAGTAAGCATTCCGCATCCCACACACTCCAAGGGCGGCACTTTCCAGTCGAAAGTGCCGCCCCTTCTTTTTTGCGGTAAACGGCAAGCTGCACGGCTTGGCGGGGGAAGGTGGAGAAATTCTACGGACACTTCTTTTCGTTGCGTTCACCCCAGAATGGGGTGAAATTGGGTAGCCAGGTATGCGGAGGCACTCCGCATGCCTGAGTTCATCAACACATGTGAATGAGGATGTGGCACGCCATAGGTGTGCCCCGTGATGGTTCGCGCAAATCGGGAAGAACCAGGCATGTGTCGAGCCAAGCTCTCCACATACCTGGCTATGCAATTTCCCCCCTAACGGGGTGAATCGCACCATGCCCCGACATTGGGGGGCTATCGTAACGGACAATTGTAAAAACCAAGGAGCCTCTGGGCAATCAGTTTTTCCATCATCTCTTTGTAGCGTTCTGTCAGGCAAATGCCGGCTCCTTGATTAGGGTTGTAGTATTTCCGTCAATCCGCACTATTGCATGATGTCAAGAGCAGAAGGGAGGAAACGTCAGCGGTCCTCGTCGAAGTCGTGCCGCATGGCCGCCTTGGCACTCAGCACAAAGAGCACGAAGAGGCACATGCGCCATCCGCCGCCGTAGGCAAAGGGCAGGAAGAACAGCAGGCAAAACACCTGGGCATAGAAATAGTAGACGGCCTGTAAGGCTTCCACCTTCACCTCGAAGAGGATGGAATAGAGCGCTGCCAGCTGCGCAAACACTTTCCAGCGTGCCAAAGCACGCGAAAGAGTCGTCACCCATATGGTGGGGTTCATCTTGAATAAACCGTCAGCTGCACGCTGCGGAGCGTAGATTGAAGTAACATCTTTCGTTGTCATAACTCTGTGTAGTATTTGGTGTGTATGTTGTATGTTCACGCTGCAAAGGAAGCACTATATTTTGCCAAACGATGTCACAAGCACTTCTCCGATGGTTAAATCTTCAGTCCTTCGGCAATGTTTTTTGGTAAGTAGGTGTTCAGAATTATTTTTAGATTAGAAGTGCTTTATCGGGATGCAG
>DAIRWG010000032.1:0-19945 GCA_036802405.1 Alloprevotella sp. | reverse complement strand
GGCATGGTGTTCCACACGCTGCCCGGTTTCAGTTCCGTCAACCCCATCTGCAGCTGGCAGGGGCCTTCCTTCAGCACATTGTTCACGATGAGTTGGTTGATCACGCGGTCGTTGCTGTCGGCCATCTTGCCTGCGGCAAACGAGTGGGCCTTGAGCGAACCCTTGCGCCCATCGGTCGTGACGAGTTGCGTGGCATAGGAGTGGTGGGCTGTGGCTGAGTTCAGATAGAATTTGGCCGGATGTGAGGCATCGAGGCTACGGAATGTCACCTCCTTGCACCCTCGCCCCACATAGAGTGCGTCCTTGAAGTGCAGTTCGTAGTCCTTGCCGTCCACGCAGACCACTCCACTACCGCCCACGTTGATCACGCCCAGCTCCCGGTTGTACAGGAAATAGGGTGCCTTGAGCTGGTCAATCGTCTCGAGCTTCAGCGGATGGCTCACGGGCATGGCTCCGCCAAACACGAATCGGTCGTAGAGCGAATAGGTCAGAAGAATGGAGTCGGCGCTCATCACTCGCGACATGATGAACCGGTTGCGTAGCGTCGACGTGTCGTAGTGCTTCACATCGGAGGGGTGGCAGGCCGTTTGCACCGTCACTTTCACTTGGGCGTGCAGGGCCGTGAGGCACGTCAGTGCCAAGGCCGCTGATAGGAATATCTTTTTCATTGGTTTCAATGTTGTGTACTTACGGATTATTGGGTTGACAGGTGTGGCCCGATGCACGGCTACAACCGGACCGACACCGTCATTTCTTCCTTACTTTCACTTCCAGCGGATGCCGCAGGCATTGGCTGAAATGGGTGAGGTAGTTCTTCCACGCCCTCATGTCGGGCATGAATCCCTTGCTCCAGCCGCTCCCCCAATAGTAAGTGAAGTCGGACTGCGGGACGTAGTCGCCCACGGCCAGCACATGGCCCAGTGCATTGCCGTGATCGCGGCGTTCTTCCGGCTTGTAGCGCTGCACCAGTGTGCGGGTGAATGCGGGCGAAAGTGCGGCCACGTAGATCACCCCGTTGCCTGCTTGGGCATTGTCGGTGGAGTCGGCATAGGCCACCCATCCGTGCTGAGCATCGGTGGCAAACCCGTCGGGGTGCTGCGGGCGCAGGGGAATGCCGGCAGCCAAAGGAGTGGGGGCGGTGAGTCCGCCGAAGTGTTCCACCGTGCGGTTGAGAAATGCCCCACGGTCGAGTGAGATGGTGCGCGATTCCACCACCTCTTGGTCACTCCCCAGTGCAAATGGGCGGAAAGTCAGGCGGAAGGTGAAGCGCAGCGGCCCCTGGTCGAGCACCTCATAGCGTTCGTAACACCAGGGAAACGCGATGTTGCCTTCCGCATCGAGCAGTGCCGCGGTGCCTGCACCGAGCGTCGGGCCTACGCTGAACACGTCCATGCCTTCACCGTGGTCCACGTGGTAGGAAATGGTGCGTTCCAAGCTGTCGCCTTGAGCCTGATGTCCGTTGCGGCGAAGCTCGTTGATGACGTTCCACACTTGCTGGTTGCACGCGTTGGCATAGAACTTTTCGAGCACGGGGCGTTCCACCCTTTTGGTGAAAATGTCGTAGCCGAACCCGCGTTCACCCCGTGCCTGCAATGCCGGGCCATAGGCGCGGTAGGCCGAGCGGTCGTTTTCCCAGGCAAAGTCGTCGTCGCGCTCTTTGAACTGTCGTCCATGGAGCAAAGTGTCGGCCGGAGCAGGTCGGCCCGGCACCAGACGGTAGAGGCTTGAGCCGTTGGCAGCCACACTGGCTGAAAAGAGAAATTTTCCGTCGGAGGTGAACTGGTAGGGGCATTCCTTCTGCGCTTCGTCCTTCAGGCAGAAGGAGCCCGAACGGATGCCTTTGAGTAGCGAGGCATCCATTTCCACCACTTCGTTCATGCGGTCGTCATTCAGCGGATTGCTCACCTGCAGCGTGAGCAGCGCTTTTTCAGCCGGTGAGCAGCCCGGCAGGCCGACAACGGCCGATAGCAGCGTCAGGAAAATGAAATGATTGGCTTGCATTCTTGCGTTCGGTTTGTTGTGGGGGTAGAAGTTGTACTGCATTTGACTTCAAGGCGGTGCTTTTGCCAAATGTTTGTGGCAAAATTACATTTTTACCGGGCTTCGAAGGTGGGGAAATTTAGCCAAGAGGGGCAAATATTCGGTCAGAAGCTGATTCTGTGAGTGGAAATGCCGAAAAATTCATGCACGAACGGGCGTTTCGCCTTCTGTTTGCAATTGAGTTGCAGCGCAAAATGCGTAACTTTGCACTTGTGAAATCCTCCGTACGCACATTCCATACCGCTTTGGCAGTGACGCTGCTCCTGCTGCTCAGCCTGTTTCCCCACCATCATCATGATGGCGGGGCTGTGTGCATGGTGACGGAGGTGTGTGCCCTCGACGGGCAATCGAATGATTGCCACACGGGCCACGATGCCCGCCATCAGCGCGATTCCCACTACTGCTTCTGGCAGCAACACCACCGAACGGCATCGGTGCAGCGCCTTGTGTGGGGCGATGGATTGAGCTGGGCATTTCTTCCGTTTGAAGGCATCGGGGTGCCGTTGCCCTGTGTCGTGGACTGTGGCGGCATCCGTCGGCCGATGGGCATGCCGTCGTGTGGGCTTTCCCTGTGGGGAAGGCTGCCGGTGCGGCGTGGGCCACCGGCACTGCTTCTCGTTTGACATATTCTTTGGGCTAAAGGCATGACTTGTTCTTCCTTCATGCCTCTTTGTCCGCAGCTTTGAGAAGCAGTTTTACCAACCTACAACCCCTACACACAATGAACAAACATATTCTGATGATAGGCATGACAGCTTTTGTTGCCATGCTCTTTGCTGCATGTCACGCCGGCCATGATCATGAAGACGGGCATGGGCACGACCATGAAGATGACCATAAGGAGGCTTCGGCCGATGAACATGCACACAATCCCGATGACATCGAATTTTCGGCAGCACAAGCCAAAGCGGCCGGATTGCAGGTGGAAGAAATCCGCCCCACGGATTTTTCCGAAGTGGTGGAGGTGAGTGGCCGTGTGCTGCCAGCCTCCGGATCGGAAGCCACCGTGACGGCCACCATGGCCGGCATCGTGCGCTATGCTTCGGCCTCGCTGACGGAAGGCATGCCCGTGGGGCAGGGCCAGACGCTGTTTGTGGTGAACGCGCAGCCCATGGCTGACGGAAACCCGGCGGCAGTGGCCCAAAGCGAACTGGCTGCTGCCAAGCAAAACTACGAACGCGCCCAAAAGTTGGCAGCCGAACACATTCTGAGCCAGCGAGAGCTGGAAGAAGCGCGCCAACGCTATGAGGCTGCCCGCGCCACGGCACAGAGTCTGGGCAGTGCATCCCAAACACGAGGCATGAGTGCCCCGATGGGCGGATTCCTGAAGAACCTGCTCGTGAAACCGGGTGACTATGTGTCGGCCGGTCAGGCACTGGCCACCGTGACACAAAGCCGCAAGGTGCAGCTCCGCGCCGACGTGCCCGAACGCTGTTTCGGATTGCTGCCACGCATTCAGTCGGCCAATTTCCGCATGGCTTACGAGGGTGCGGAATCGGTGCACGCCCTTTGTGATTTGGGCGGACGCTTGGTGTCGAAAGGCCAATCCACGGACGGGTCCGACCCTTATGTGCCGGTGATTTTTGAATTCAACAATCAGGGAAACATCGTGCCGGGTGCCTTGGCGCAGGTCTATCTGCAAGGTGCCACTCGCAGCGGGGTGATTGCCGTGCCTAATGCGGCACTGACCGAGGCACAGGGCCTTCACTTTGTGTATGTACAGGTGGGTGCCGACGAATACCGACGTCAAGAGGTGCGCCTTGGTGCCACCGACGGATGCCGCACGGAAGTGCTGAGCGGATTGAAAACCGGCGACAAGGTGGTGACGAAAGGCGCCACACAGGTGCGTTTGGCAGCCAATGCCACCGCCGTGCCAGAGGGACATTCGCATTGATGACGAGCTTTTTAAGTGGACAAGTAAATTCACATAGATTCCCATGTTAGACAAAATCATATCTTTTTCCCTTCGTAACCGTCCTGTCATCCTGTTCTTCAGTGTGCTGCTGATCGTGATCGGATGCTGGACGGCCCACAAGATGGATGTGGATGTGTTTCCCGACCTCAATGCCCCCACTGTGGTGGTGATGACCGAGGCTCAGGGCATGGCATCCGAAGAGGTGGAACGCCTCGTCACCTTTCCCATCGAAACCGCTGTGAACGGGGCCACCGATGTGCGCCGCGTGCGGTCCTCATCCACCACGGGTTTCTCGGTGGTATGGATCGAATTCAACTGGGGCACCGACATTTACCGCGACCGCCAGATTGTGTCGGAAAAACTGGCCACCATCGGTGATGCCCTGCCTGAGGGTGTGGGCAGTCCCACACTCGGGCCTCAGTCGAGCATTCTGGGCGAAGTGATGTTTATCGGCCTCACAGCCGACAGCACTTCGCAAGGCGACCTCCGCACGCTGGCTGACTGGACAATCCGTCCGCGACTGCTCTCGGCGGGCGGCGTGGCACAGGTGACCGTGATGGGCGGCGAACTCATGGAATATCAGGTGCGGCTGCATCCCGACCGCATGCGCCACTACGGCGTGAGCCTTACCGAAGTGATGAACGCCACACGCCAGATGGGCCGCAATGCATCGGGCGGCGTGCTTTACGAAAGTGGCAACGAATACATCGTGCGCGGCATGGTGGCCACCAGTTCTACCGATGAAATGGGGCAGGCTGTGGTGAAGCGCACGCCCGCCGGACTGCCCGTGGTGCTGGCCGATGTGGCCGAAGTGCAGATGGGGCCGAAAAGTCCGAAGATGGGACTGGCCAGCATTTCGGGAAAGCCGGGCGTGCTGCTCACCGTCACGAAGCAGCCCTCCACCAGTACACTCGAACTGACGGAGGAACTGGATTCGGCCATGGCTTCGCTGCGCACCTCGCTGCCGGCCGACGTGCAGGTGAACACCCAGCTCTATCGGCAGCAGGACTTCATTGATTCCTCCATTTCGAACATCCGCAAGTCGCTCGTCGAAGGCGGCATCTTTGTGGTGCTCATTCTCTTCATTTTCCTGATGAATGCCCGCACCACGCTCATTTCGCTCGTCACGATACCCCTCTCGCTGCTTGTCACCCTATTGGTGCTCAAGGTGATGGGCTTGACTGTCAACACGATGAGCATCGGCGGCATGGCCATTGCCATCGGTTCGCTGGTGGACGATGCCATCGTGGATGTGGAAAACGTGTACAAACGTTTGCGCCGCAATGCGCGTCGGCCGGAGGGTGAAAGGCAGAGGGTGCTCGACGTCATCTTCCAGGCATCGCGTGAGGTGCGCATGCCGATTCTCAATTCCACGCTCATCATAGTGGTGAGTTTCATTCCCCTCTTCTTCCTCAGCGGACTTGAAGGACGCATGCTGGCTCCGCTGGGCGTGAGTTTCATCGTGTCGCTCTTCGCCTCAACGCTGGTGGCGCTGACGCTCACCCCGGTGCTTTGCTCCTATCTGCTCAAGGTGCCTGCTTCGGTCGCGGCGAAGGCGGGAAGCTCCGCCGATGGCCCGCGATGGGTGATGGCGCTGAAACGGTGCTACGAACGCTGGCTCAAGGCCGCGCTGCATCCGCGCCATTCGCGTTGGATCGTGGGAGTGACCGCCACGTTGGTGGTGCTGACCGTAGGCGCATTTTTCACGCTTGGCCGTTCGTTCCTCCCGCCTTTCAATGAAGGGTCGTTCACCATCAACGTGAGCACCCTGCCCGGTGTGTCGCTTGACGAGAGCGACCGCATCGGTCGCCAGGCGGAGCAGCTGCTGATGCAGGTGCCCGAGGTGCAGGCCGTGGCGCGAAAGACGGGCCGTGCCGAACTGGACGAGCATGCCTTGGGCGTGAACACCAGTGAGATGGAAGTGCCCTTCAAGTTGGACAAGCGGAGCAAGGACGAGGTGACGGCCGACATCCGGCAACGCTTGCGCTCCTTGCCGGGCGTGAACGTGGAGATTGGCCAACCCATTTCGCACCGCATCGATGCCATGCTTTCGGGCACGAAGGCGGGCATTGCAATCAAGGTGTTTGGCCCCGACCTGAACGTGCTTCACTCTCTTGGGCTGCAGATTCAGCAGGCCACGCAGGGCATAGAGGGCGTGACCGACCTCAACGTGGAGCAGCAGGTGGAGCGTCCGCAGCTGCTCATCCGTCCGCGCCGCGCCTTGCTGGCACGCCACGGCATCACGCTGCCCGAGTTTGCGGAGTATGTGAACGCTGCCATCGGCGGCGAGGTGGTGAGCCAGGTGCAGGATGGCGGACGTACGTTCGACCTCACGGTGCGAACGGCCGATGCCGACATTTCGGGCATCGAGCGCTTGCGTTCGCTGCTCATCGATGCGCCCGACGGCACGAAGGTGCCCCTTTCGGAAGTGGCCGACCTTGTGTCGTCGGCCGGTCCGAACACCATCAGCCGTGAGAATGCGCAACGCAAACTGGTGGTGTCGGCCAATGCTTCGGGACGTGATATGCGTTCGGTGGTCAACGACATGCAGCGTGCCGTTGCGCAGAAGGTGCATTTGCCTGAAGGCTATCATGTGGAGTATGGCGGACAGTTTGAAAGCGAGGCCGCTGCTTCGCGCTTGCTGCTGGGCCTCTCGGTGGTGAGCATCGGCGTGATTCTGCTGCTGCTCTTCCTGCAGTTCCGTTCGTGGCGTCAGGCCGTGGTGGTGCTGCTCAATCTGCCGTTGGCCCTCATCGGAGGCGTGCTGGCCTTGGTGATGACGGGCGGAGTGGTGAGCATTCCGGCCATCATCGGTTTCATTTCCCTCTTCGGCATGGCCACCCGTGGCGGCATGCTTCTGGTCGACCGTTACAATGAGTTGGCACGGCGTGGCCTTCCGTTGTACGAGGCGATCGTGCAGGGTTCGCTCGACCGTTTGCTGCCGATTCTCATGACGGCGCTCTGTTCGGCATTGGCACTCATTCCGCTCGCTTTGGGAAGCGATTTGCCGGGCAATGAAATCCAGAGCCCGATGGCTCAGGTGATGCTGGGCGGACTGCTCACAAGCACGCTGCTCAACCTCTTTATCGTGCCGATCATGGCGGCTTGGGAACGCAAAAAGGTGAAGCGGAGAAATTGACGGGCCGACAAGCTGACGGGCAGCGATGCCATAAAGGTTGGTTCCGCGGTCTGGGCGGGCCTGCCCGTCTGTTTGTCCACTCCACTCGTTCACTCATGTACATAACAATCACTCATATGAACATATCAAGAATTATTATCGCTGCATTGGCCTGCTTCGTGGTGCACGACATGGCGGCACAAAGTGTGAACTTTGCGCAAGCCATGAAGCAGATTGCGGCGAACAACACCACGCTCAAGTCCCTGCAGGGGGAGTTTGAGTCGGAACGTCAACAAAACAGTGCCGAACTCTGCATGCCCGATCCTGAGGCTGAAGTGTCGCACGACTGGGGTTCGCCCAAGGGCGTGCCGGCCCGTACGAATGTGAGCGTCAGCCAGTCGCTTGACTGGGGTGTGCTGACGGGGCGCAAACGGCGTTTGGCTCGTGCCAACGACGATTTGGCTCATGCACAGTATCATGTGGCGGCGCAGAAGGTGATGGCTGAGGCCGACGAGGCTTTGGTGCAGGTGATCTACTGCAACAAGCTGTGCAGCGAACTGGCCCGCCGCGAACAGATGGCTGCCGACCTGCAGCGCCTTTACGAATCGAAATACACCGAGGGCGACATCCACCTCATGGAACTCAACAAGGTGAAGCTCAACACGGCGGTGGCCCATGCCGAACGCCAGCGGGCTGAGGCTGAGCTCAGAGCCGCTCTGCAGAATGTGCAGCGATTGAACGGCGGGGTGCCTTTGGCATTGGCCGACACGGTGTATCCTTATTCTGACAGTGCGTTGCCTTCGCTCTCGGAGATGCAGGCGGCCGTTTCGTCGGGCGTGGTGGTGAAGGCTGCCGATGTGGCTGTCGGCCAGCTGCAGGCGGAAGCAGCCTTGGTGAAGTCGCAGGGATGGCCCACGTTTTCGGTAGGATTCCAAGGCGAGTATGTGAAGGAGAACAACTACAACGGCTTCTCCCTCGGAATGAGCATTCCCGTGTGGGGAAGCACCCGACGCCAGCTGCGCAGTGCCAAGAGCAAGGTGGAAGCCGCGCGCATGGATGCCGAGGATGCACGCTTGCAGCAGTCAGCACAGCTCACGCAAAATTATCACACGGCCACGACTCTGGCTGAGAGTGCCGAACGCCTGCGCCAGAACCTCGAAAGTACCAGCAATGCGCAGTTGCTGCACAAGGCGCTCGATGCCGGACAGATTTCGCTGCTCGACTATCTGCTGGAGTCGTCGTTCTACTACACGGCGCGCACGGCCCAACTTGAAGCCGAACGCGACGCGCAACTGGCAATCTCCTCGCTCCGTGGCATGCTCTACAACGACTGCAGCCTCTGAGCCATTGCCAAGGCATAGAATCCAAACAGAACAGATACGAAAGAAGCCCGCACCAACCAAGGTGCGGGCTTCTTTCGTCAGGTGCAGATGTGGCCTCGATGTCAGGCTTTCTGTACGGGTACGGCGGTTTCCACCGAGCGGATATGGATGTCGCGCTGCGGGAAGGGAATCTCGATGTGGTGTGCGTTGAGCGTGTTGTACACCGCTTCCTTCACGCGGCCGGTCATGACGAACTTTTGCTCCACGAGCACCCAGTAGGTAACGAAGAGGTTCACGCTGTTGTCGCCGAAACTGTCGAACACCACGCTGATGGGCTTCTTGCGGCTGATGATGTCGCGGCCGTCGGGAAGCTTCGTTTCCAGCTTCTGCACGGCTTCCACAAGCAGCTGGCGCACTTCATCGACATTGGCACCATAGGCCACGCCCACGGGCACGGCCACCATTTCGTAGGAATGGTTCTTGGTGATGTTCTTGAAGTTCTTGTTGAAGAGCGAACTGTTGAGGAAGGCGATCACGCAGCCGTCGGCCGTGACGATCTGTGTGCTTTGGTAGGTGATGCTTTCCACCTTGCCGCGGATGCCGTCGCACTCGATGTAGTCGCCCACGCGCACTCGGCCCGTCATGAGCGAGATGCCGTAGAAGAAGTTCTCGAGCAAGTCCTTCATGGCGAAACCGACACCGGTGGCCAGACCTGCGGAGATGACCGAGATGGCCGTGGAGGGAATCTTCAGCATCTTGATGGAGATGATGAGGTAAACGCCCCACACGCAGATGCTGATCACGTTGTTGGCCAGCGTGAAGTTGGGCTTGCCGTTCACCACGATCTTCGACTTGTGATACTTGTGGTAGAGGGCCTTGATGAGGTAGTTCAGATAGCGGAAGATGAAGTACTGCGAAGCCACGAGCACGATTTTCAGCAGCGAGAGCTGCACCACATCGGGGATGTTGAGGAAGTTCTGCATGAAGATGTGCAGCACGGTGGCCGTGAGGTCGAACACGTCGGCAGCCCACCAGATGGAGAGCAGGATGGAGAATACGCCCAGCACGGGCACAAGGGCCATGGTAATCAGGTCGTAGAACCACGTGACGTTGATGTGCTTCTCGTGGCGGGTGCGGATGGCCTCGAGTATGTTGATGTGCTTGTGCTCGGCGGGGATGGTGTATTTCTCGCCGATTCGCTTGGCCAGATAGCGTTCTTCATACACGGCCAGCAGGTCGTAGATGCAGGTGACCGTCTGGATGCAGCTGAGCTGGAACATCCACCAGATGAGCACCTGCACGGAGAGCAGCGTATAGCCATACCATGCGGCCAGCGTCGACACCACCATGATGAGGAGCGAGATCCAGGTGTAGAAGATGTCGCTCTTGGGAATGTTGGTGTTGTGGCGCGTGATCACGTTCCACTGCCAGAGGGTGAACACCAGCAGGATGGGCGGGAAGATGAGCTGCACCAGATTGTTGGGGATGAAGATGATGCGGAAGGTGATGACGATGAACGACATCAGCATGATGGGCGTGTAGATGCGGAAACCGCTCTTGATCTGGTCGCCCTTGAGGCGGATGAGCAGCGACACGAAGATGGCGCACAGCAGCCACGAGTACTCGATGAGCAGACGCGAGGCCATGAGGAAGAAATTGTGGTTCATGAACGTGCGCACAATCATCACCGACAGGGCGAAAAGGATCATGGCTGCGGCCAGGATGAGGCACACTTTCTTCTTCATGAACTCTTCGGTGCGGTACTTCTTCGGCACCAGGAAACGGATGATCACGTTGCTTAGGAGTGCGGCTATAATCACATAGAACAGCACGAAGAAGGTGAGGCTCGTGACGATCGGCCCGCGCCATTGCGAGGGCACCACGTGCACCTTGCCGTCGCCCTTGCGCACATGCTCCACGTTGTATTTCTCGTTCACATCGGCTTTGGCGTTCTTCACATAGCGGGAGAGCCCGTTGAGCACCTGGAAGTAGTTGGCATCGCCGTTGATGAAGATGCTGTGCTGGATGGCATTGTAGCGCACGAGGGCATAGTCGTTGAGGGCCTTGAGCTTTTGCGAGGTCATGCGGTAGTGCTCGTTGTCGCTCACGATGCGGGCGCGGATGCTTTCCAGATTGCCCTTCAGGGTGTGTGCCAGCTGGAGGCAGGCATTGCGGTCGTCGAGCGACTGGCCCGAAAGCACGAAGGGCTGGTTGCCGTTTTTCTTCGGCTGCAAGGAATCAGCCCCATGCGGGGGCAAGGGACCGGCCTGCGGTTTTCCTGCGGCATCGAGGCGGGGAGGCATGGCCGAGAGGGAGGCTATGAGCTTGTTGTAGCGGTCGATCTCCAGGTCGATGCGGCTCATGATTTGCGTGAACGGCATGCGCCGAGTGCTGAATTCGCGGTAGAGCGAAGTGGCTTCGTGGCAGGCATAGGTCATGTCGAAGGTGAAGTCCTGCTTCTGCGAATAGAGCATCAGGCTGATCTGGTCGCTCTTCTGCATCATTTGCACCATGCTGCGGTGCTGCAGGTCTGTCATGGCGTTGAAGCGGGCAATGTTTTGCTTCTGCTCGTTGTAGCTGGACTGGAGCTCGGCCCTCAGCACAGCCAGTGTGGAGGGCAGGTTCTTCTCCTTGAGCACGGCCTTGGCCGGCAACGCAAGGAGCAGGAACAAGGCCGCTACGAGCAGGATGAACGGACGATGGGTGGAATGTTTCACTGCGATATTTGTGAGTGTGGATGAATGTGGCGGAAACTGGCGGGGTGCCCCCGCTTCAGCTCCTGCGGGTGAAAATGATGATGATGACAGCGGGGATGATGAGCAGGATGCCCGTGACCACTTGCCATGTGAAGGGCTCTCCAAACACCAGGCAGCCCACGATGACGGCTGTGAGCGGTTCGAGCGCACCGATCACGGCGGTCATGGTGCTGCCGATGCGTTTCACCGAAACGACCAGGCACACATTGGTGACGACCGTGCACACGAGTGCCAACGAAATGAGGTTTTTGCACTGGAGCGGGGTGGTGATCGGGGCGAATGTGCCTTGGCGCAGGGCTTCCGCACCGAAGATGAGGGCACCGATGAACATCACGTAGAACACCAGCCGGGCCCCGTCCATATGGGCGGCACGCGAGCGGTTGACACGGATGATGTAGAGCGCGTAGCACACGGCGGAGATGAGCACGATGACCACACCCTTGAGCGATGTTTCGCCTGAATTGTCCCACGAGAGCACGGCCACGCCGCCCACAGCCATCACGATGGCCATGCAGGTGGAGAGCTTGCGTGCCTCGTGGTAGAAGGCCATCATGATGAGTGCCGTGACCACGGGATACATGAAGTGGAGCGTGGTGGCCACGCCCGACGACATGTAGTTGTAGCCCTCGATGAGAAACAGGGCCGAACCGTCGGAAATGAAGGCCAGATAGATGAGCGTGACCAGTTCCCCCCGGCTCACTCTGAAACTTTTCCGCTGCAGCAGCATCACTGCGCCCAGCACGAGGGAGGCCATGCCGAAGCGGTAGAACAGGATGGAGGGATCGGACAGCTGATCGGCCGGATCGCCTTTCTTGATGGGAAGCGTGAAGAAGGGGATGAACCCATAGCAGATGGCTGCCAGCAGGCCGGCACCGATGCCGGTGAGGATGTTCTTTTCGTTTTTCATGCGAACAGACTGATTAGTGGTAAGGGATAGGTGGACTCTCCCCGCTGTGCTTCATGCCGTGGGGCGATGGCCCGAGGGCACGAGCGAGCAAGGGCTGAAGGGAGAATCCGTGGAAAAGTCACCATTGGTTGTAGTGGATGTTTTGAGGGTCGAACTTGTCTTTGGGTTGTGGGTTGCCCTTCGGATGACCCACCGGCACGAGGTTGAGCGGCACGATGTGGTCGGGCAGGTTGAGGGCCTTCTTCACGGCGGCAAGCCGTTCGTCGTAGGGGTATACTCCCGTCCACACGGCACCCAGCCCCATCGATTCGGCTGCCAAGAGCAGATTCTCCGTGGCTGCCGAGCAGTCGAACGTCCAGTTGGTGGAGGGCTTTCCGTCCTTGTCCACCACCGAGAGGTCGCCGCACACGGCAATGGCCACAGGGGCTTCCTGCAGCATTTTGGCCTTCGGCAGTTCGGCGGCCAGAGCCTTCATGGCTTCAGGATCATTCACCACCACAAATTTCCAGGGGCGCATGTCCTTGCCGGTAGGGGCGGCCATGGCGGCACGGAGCAGCGTGTCGATTTGCTCCTGGCTGACGGGCTGCTGGGTGAACGAGCGCACACTCTTGCGCGCAAGGATGTTTTGCATCACCAATTCCGACGGGGCACCGGCCACAGCGTCTGCGGTGGCTTCTGTCAAGCGCTTATAGAGGGTGGTCGTGTGCGCCAATGTGGCCAAAAGGGCGATGCAGAGCACCAGGGAAACGATCTTGTATTTGTTCATGATTGAGATGTTTTAGGAGAGGATGTCGGGGATTTCTGGGCGGTGACGGCGGTGTCTTCCGCCAGGTCGAGCGTCATGCCCATAGGGCAGAGGCAGCGGCACCAAAGTTGGGGCACGAAGCAACTGGCCACAACGAATGCGCCAGCCAGAATGAGCACGTCCTTGGGTGCGGTGGTCACCATGAATGCCGTGAAGGGTTCATGGTCGAGCACCTTGGCGCCCACTCCAGCCCACAGAAGCAGCATGAGCAGGCAGAACACGCCCATTCGGATGCGGCTCATCCAGCGGTAGACCTTGGGCGAGCAGTGAATCTTGGGCAAAGGCAGGGTGGCGGCCAGCGACTGAAGGCTGCCATAGGGGCAAACCCACGAGCAGTAGTGGTGCTTGCGGCGGAAGAAGGGCATGAGCAGGGCCACGCCCAGCACCAGCAGGGTGGGGAGGTAGGCCAGAGGGTCGAGGCCGTTCGATATCCATCCGCGCAGCAGCGAGAGCGACAGGATTTGTCCGCACCAGAATCCGAGCACGCCCACGTTGAGCACCTGCTGCACGATGCGCCATGTTTTCCGTCCTCGCAGCTTCCAGCTCATCACGATGCCGGTGAGCAGCACCAGTGCCACGGCAGCCGTGCGCAGCCATCCGATGGTGGGGGCAGCGGTTGCCGTATGCTGGCTCTGGGTAGCTACGGCAGTCATGGATTGCTGCACATTGGCCACGATGGCTTTGCTCGAGAAGGTGGCACCGATCACCCCGTCCACTTGCTGCTGCGAGGCTTGCTCGGCTGATAGCCCGTTCCACTGGTCGTGCAGATGGCCGAAGGCACGTTGGAAGAAATCGGGCGTTTCGGCATTGTCGCAGGCTGCGAGTCCTGCCACGTGGCCGCCGGCATCCAGGTAGATGAAGAGGGGAGTGGGGCCGGCAAATCCTTTCACCTCTGGGGCATAGGGGGCAGAACTGACCACCACGCCGAGGGCCGCCCCGTTGTGTCCGGTCACTTGCCAGGAGGCAGAGTCGCGCGGCGTGAGCTTCACTTCCTGCGGCTGGAGGCCGAGCTGCTTGAGCTGCGGTTCGTCGGGCATGGCCAGCGAGGCATTTGCCGTGCCCGTAGTAGCAGTTGACTCTTCTCCGAAGGCATGGCCGAACAGTTGCCCGGTCCAGAGGGTGCCTGCCAGAAGCATCAGAAACACCACCAGCAGCGACAACACGTGCTCCGTCAGTCGGCTGAGGCGCTTGGCATAGAATGATTCGAATTTGTTCATGTGTCTTGTTTGCTGATAATTAATGGGGAACTACCCTTCACGCAGGAAGTCAAAACTCTCAAACACCTGTTCTTTCGTCAGGTGCTGGTTGAGTTCGATCGTCCCGATGTCGCTGAGCAGTGTGAAGTTGATCACGCCATCGGTGTTCTTCTTGTCGTGCAGCATGAGGGCGTAGAGATGCTCGTAGTCGTTGCAGGTGAAGCCGAACGGACCGTAGACTTCGCGGATGAAACGCACCGTTTGCTGCATCACCGGAGTGGGGAAGTGGCAGTGCACCACGCTGAGATAGAGTTCGCAGAGCAGTCCCCAGGCCACGGCATAACCATGAAGCACGGGTTGCTCCCTTTCGAGCGCCAAGGCCTCGAAGGCATGGCCCACGGTGTGTCCGAGGTTGAGTGCCTTGCGGATGCCGTGTTCGTGGGGGTCCTCTTCCACGATGCGCTGCTTCACGCCGATGCTTTGGGCCACAAGCTTCTGCAGGTGGGCAAAGTCGGGCTGTGCAAAGTCAAACTTCAGATGGTCGGCCCACATGGCTTCGCTTTCCAGCAGCGAGTGCTTCAGCATTTCGGCATAGCCCGAACGCAGGTTTTCCGTGTCGAGCGTGCGCAGAAATTCCGTGTCGATCACCACGGCGCGGCTTTCGCGGAAGGCCCCGATCTCGTTCTTCAGCCCGTTGAAGTTGATGCCCGTTTTCCCGCCGACGGCCGCATCCACCATGGCCAGCAGGGTGGTGGGGATGTTGATGAAGTCGATGCCGCGCTTGAAGGTGGCTGCGGCAAAGCCCCCGAGATCGGTCGGCATGCCGCCTCCCAGATTCACGAGCAGCGAACGGCGCGATGCCCCTCCCGTGCTCAGCGCGTTCCACACGAGGCTCAAGGTGTTGAGGTCCTTGTGGGCATCGGTGGCCGGAATGACGATGTGTGGCACGCCCTGAAGCTCCGCACACTCCTTGAGCAAGGGCGTGCATAGCCGCTCGGTGGTGGTGTCGGTCAGGAGAAACAGACGGTCGGTGTGGATGTCGCTGCACAAGGCATCCACCTCTTGGGGCAAGTGTTGTGAGAAGATGACTTTTTGCATAGGATAGTCTTGGTGTTGGATTTTCGTGGAGTGGGCCGGTTGAGGCCCTTCGCCGGATGTGGTGCTTGGGGCATCGGGCTCATCCGAGCTCGAAGCGCTCGATGGCCTCGCGGTAGTGCTGCGGCATGTCGGCCGACTGCTGCGTGCGGAGATTGAAGCACACCATGATGGTGGAGCACTTGCACATCACTTGCTTCGTGCGCGTGTTCACGGCACGCTGCTGAAGCGTGAAGCTCTTGTTGCCGATGTGCGACACACGGGTTTCCACCACGATGTCGTCGCCGTGGAAAATGGGGATGATGAAGTCGGCATTGATGTTGGCAATCACCGGCACCACATCCTGCTTGCGGTAGTCCACGTCGAGCACCTGGCTCATGTATTTTTCCTTGCCCAGGTCGTAGTAGGCAAAATAGGCATTGTTGTTGACGTGGCCGTAGCGGTCAACGTCGCTGAAGCGAATCTGCACCGGCAGACTGTGGTGATACACCTCGGGGGCATGGTTGATGTCCATATGGTTTCTGTGTAGAGAAGATGATTGAATGCTAAATTCGAAAAATGATGGCGAAATCGTGGCGGGCGGAACCCTTGCTTGTGTGTGGCCATCAGAAGTAGTCCTTGGCGATGGCTTGAAACCTCATCCGGTCGGGCACCACCTCCATGGTGTCCTCGTCCACTCGGCAGAGGTCGCGGATGGCATAGATGCCCAGTTCCTCGTCGGTGCGCTTCCGTCCCACGTTGGCAAACAGGTGGTTGCGCGCATCCACGATGCGGATGGCCTCGCTGTTGTAGTCGGCAGGCTCGGCACTGAGGCGAAGCTGCTCGCTCACGTAGGCATGCAAGGCTTCTATGAATTCTTGTTTTTCGTTGATCATAGTGAGTGAATGGGGAAAGTGGTGGGCACCGACCGAAGTGGATTGGCAAGCTTTCTTGCATGCACTGGCGGAGTCGTTGCCCGTTTCATGCAAAGGTATTAAATTGTTGGCATTTATGCTTTCGCACGCTTCCTATTTTTTATCCAATCCATTCGACATCGGCACAGGATGCTCATTTTTGTGTAAAAAACAAGGCGTTTGCTTGGTACGCTTGGCAGAAAACGGTAATTTTGCCACGCTATCCTTGCGATGGCACCTTCAGCGAGCCTCCGCTCCTGCCCAAGTCGGTGCGATGCGGCGGCGGGCTCTATCATCAAATGAAACCATAAATTAACGAATAAGCAATGAGTCTGAAAATTGTTGTGCTTGCAAAGCAAGTGCCCGACACCCGCAACGTGGGTAAGGATGCCATGACTCCCGAGGGAACGGTCAACCGTTCCGCCCTGCCTGCCATCTTCAACCCCGAGGACTTGAACGCGCTTGAGCAAGCGCTTCGTTTGAAAGAACAGAATCCCGGTTCCACCGTACACATCCTCACGATGGGCCCTCCCCGCGCCACGGAAGTGATTCGCGAAGGACTCTACCGCGGTGCCGATGGTGGATATCTGCTCACCGACCGTGCCTTTGCCGGTGCCGACACGCTCGCCACCAGCTATGCACTCTCGCAGGCCATCAAGAAAATCGGCATCCCCGACATCGTTCTGGGAGGCCGTCAGGCCATCGACGGCGACACGGCTCAGGTAGGTCCCCAGGTGGCCCAGAAGCTAGGCCTCAACCAGGTGACCTATGTCACCAGTGTTGACGAGGTGAGCAACGGAAAGGTGGTGGTCACCCGCCACATCGATGGAGGCATGGAACGCGTGGAAGCTCCCATGCCCATCCTGCTCACTGTCAACGGCAATGCAGCCCCCTGCCGTCCGCGCAATGCCAAACTCGTGATGAAGTACAAGCGTGCTTCAGCCCCCATGGAGCGCCCCACCGACGGCACCCTGCCTTATGCCGGGGAGTACGAGAAGAAGCCCTACCTCACCATCGCGCAGTGGAGCGTGGCCGACGTTGAAGGCGACCTCAACCAGTGCGGTCTGGCCGGTTCGCCCACCAAGGTGAAGGCCGTGCAGAACATTGTGTTCAAGGCCAAGGAGAGCAAGCGTCTCACCGGTTCGGATGCCGACGTCGAGGGACTCGTAAAGGAATTGTTGGACAGCCATACCATCGGATAATTACATCATGAACAACGTATTCGTATATTGCGAAATAGATAAGACGACCGTCGAGGAAGTGTCGTTCGAACTCCTCACAAAGGGTCGCAAACTTGCCAACGAACTGGGCGTACAGCTCGAAGCCATCGTGGCAGGAACCGGCATCAAGGGCCAGGTGGAAAAAGCCATCCTCTCCTATGGTGTCGACAAGCTCCACGTGTTTGATGCAGAAGGTCTTTTCCCCTACACCTCCAAGCCTCACACCAGCATTCTGGTCAACCTCTTCAAGCAGGAGAAACCGCAAATCTGCCTCATGGGAGCCACCGTCATCGGCCGCGACCTCGGTCCGCGCGTGTCCTCCTCGCTCACCAGCGGACTCACTGCCGACTGCACCGCACTCGAAATCGGCGATTTCGACGACAAGAAGAACCAGAAGCACTACGACAACCTGCTCTACCAGATCCGTCCCGCATTCGGCGGCAACATCGTGGCCACCATTGTCAATCCCGACCACCGGCCCCAGATGGCCACCGTGCGCTCGGGCGTGATGAAAGCTGAAGTGCTCGATCCCGACTACAAGGGCGAAGTGATCTACGAGGACGTGGCCAAGTTCGTGCCCGAAACCGACTATGTGGTGAAGGTGCTCGAACGCCATGTGGAGAAAGCCAAGAACAACCTCAAGGGAGCGCCCATCATCGTGGCCGGAGGCTACGGAGTGGGCTCTAAGGAAGGATTCGACCTCCTCCGTAAGCTGGCGCATGAGCTTCACGGCGAGGTGGGTGCCAGCCGTGCTGCCGTCGATGCCGGATTCTGCGAACACGACTTGCAGATCGGCCAGACGGGTGTCACCGTCCGTCCGAAGGTCTACATCGCCTGTGGCATCAGCGGTGCCATCCAGCATGTGGCCGGCATGAAAGAGAGCGGCATCATCATCTCCATCAACACCGATCCCGAAGCCCCCATCAACCAGATCGCCGACTACATCATCACCGGCAGCGTGGAGGAAGTAGTGCCCAAGATGATCAAGTATTACAAGAGTAACAGCAAGTAAACACAATGGCAAACAACTATACTGACCACGCAGAA
Source organism: Alloprevotella sp. (assembly GCA_036802405.1). Lineage (GTDB taxonomy): Bacteria > Bacteroidota > Bacteroidia > Bacteroidales > Bacteroidaceae > Alloprevotella. Next base: position 1,631 of record DAIRWG010000032.1, on the reverse strand, counting down.
CTGCGCTTTGAGCTTAACCATCCGCTCATGAAGCGCATCGTGGAACTGAAGGAACGCAATTTCCGCGACAAGGACCATTTCGACTATGCTCCCCTCGACTTTGAGGATGCCATGGACAACTACGACCGTGTGCTCGACATCACAGGCGACCTGGCCGGAACCACCATTGCCGACAATGCCGAAGGCGTCGACCTCGAAGGCCCCCACCACGAAGGCGACCGCGTGCGCTATGCCAGCGGCACTGCTGCCAACCTCGATGCCATGGTGAAGGCCGGACTCAACGGCATGACCATGCCCCGCCGTTTCGGCGGACTCAACTTCCCCATCACGCCCTACACCATGTGTGCCGAACTCGTGGCTGCCAGCGATGCAGGATTCGGCAACATCTGGAGCCTGCAGGACTGCATCGAAACGCTTTACGAATTCGGCAACGAAGATCAGCACAACCGTTTCATTCCCCGCATCTGTGCCGGCGAAACGATGTCCATGGACCTCACCGAGCCTGATGCCGGTTCCGACCTCCAGCACGTGATGCTCAAGGCCACCTACAGCGAGGAGGAAGGCTGCTGGCTGCTCAACGGCGTGAAGCGCTTCATCACCAACGGCGATGCCGACCTTCACCTCGTGCTCGCACGTTCGGAAGAAGGCACCACCGACGGACGCGGACTCTCCATGTTCATCTACGACAAGAATCAGGGCGGAGTCAACGTGCGCCGCATCGAAAACAAGCTCGGCATCCACGGAAGCCCCACCTGCGAACTCGTCTACAAGAACGCACACGCTGAACTCTGCGGCGATCGCAAGCTCGGACTCATCAAGTATGTGATGGCCCTCATGAACGGGGCCCGCCTCGGCATTGCCGCACAGAGCGTCGGCATCTCGCAGGCTGCCTACAACGAGGCCCTTGCCTATGCCCGCGACCGCGAACAGTTTGGCAAAGCCATCATCCATTTCCCCGCGGTCTACGACATGCTCGCACTCATGAAAGCCAAGCTCGATGCCGGACGTGCCCTGCTCTACCAGTGCTCTCGCTACGTCGACATCTACAAGGCCCTCGACGACATTGCCCGTGAGCGCAAACTCGAACCCGAGGAGCGCAAGGAGCAGAAGAAGTATGCCAAGCTGGCTGATGCCCTCACCCCGTTGGCCAAGGGCATGAATTCCGAGTACTGCAACCAGAACACCTACGATGCCATCCAGATCCACGGCGGTTCGGGCTTCATGATGGAATATCCCATCCAGCGTTACTACCGCGATGCCCGCATCACCTCCATCTACGAAGGCACCACCCAGCTTCAGGTGGTGGCTGCCATCCGCTATGTCACCAACGGTTCCTATCTCGCCCAGATGCGCGAATTCGAATCCGCCGAGCTTTGCGAATGCGTCCGTCCGCTCCAGGAGCGTGCAAAGCTCATGGCCGACAAGTTTGAGGAAGCCACGGCACGTGTGAAGGAAGCTGCCGATCCCGCCTACCACGACCTCTGTGCCCGTCATCTCGTGGAGATGGCCGGTGATGTCATCATGCTTCATCTCCTTCTCCACAATGCCAGCGAGAATCCCGAGCTCTTCGCCAAGAGTGCCCGTGTCTATGCCAACTTCGTGGAAGCCGAAGTAGCCAAGCACCACACCTA
>DAIRWG010000031.1:0-20173 GCA_036802405.1 Alloprevotella sp. | reverse complement strand
GCCGCCGGAGAAGTCATCCAACGGCCTGCCTCCATCATCAAGGAACTGGTGGAGAACTCCATCGATGCCGGAGCCACCCACGTGCAAGTGGTGGTGGAGGAAGCCGGCAAGAGCCTCGTGCAGGTGATCGACAACGGGTGCGGCATGAGCGCCACCGATGCCCGCATGTCGTTTGAACGGCACGCCACATCCAAAATCACCCAAGCCACCGACCTTTTTGCGCTCAGCACCATGGGGTTCAGAGGTGAAGCTCTGGCCTCCATCGCCGCGGTGGCACAAGTGGAACTCCGCACACGGCCCGAGGGTGCCGAATTGGGCACTTGCCTCACCATCGATGGCTCGAAGGTGACCGGACAAGAACCCGTGTCGTGCCCGGTGGGGGCAAACTTTGCCGTTCGTAACCTTTTCTTCAACATCCCGGCCCGCCGCAAGTTTCTCAAATCCAACCAAACGGAATTGACCAACATCCTGACGGAATTCGAGCGCATTGCCCTGGCTCATCCCGACATTGCCTTCACCCTTCATTCCGCAGGCAACGTGATGATGGATTTGCCGGCCGGCAATTTCCGCAAACGCATTCTGGGCGTTTTCGGAAACCGCATCGACAAGACACTCGTGCCCGTAGATGTGGAAACTACGCTTGCCCACATCAGCGGATTCGTGGGCATGCCCAGTGCTGCCCGCAAGAAGAATGCGCATCAGTATCTGTTTGTCAACGGGCGCTTCATGCGGCACCCCTACTTTGCCAAAGCCATACTCATGGCCTATGAGCGGCTCATCCCCGATGGCCAGCAGGTGCCTTTCTTCATTCGGTTTGAAGTGGACCCGGCACGCATTGACGTAAACATCCACCCGACCAAGACGGAAATCAAGTTCGAGGACGACAATGCCATATTCCAGATTCTCATGGCCGCCGTGCGAGAGTCGTTGGGAAAGTACGGCGCCGTGCCAGCCATCGACTTCAACAATGAGGAACGCTTCGACCTGCCCATCTTCAATGCCCAGCCCACGGTGGAAGCGATTGCCCCGCCCACGGTGCACATCGACCCCAGCTTCAACCCCTTTGAGCAGTCATCCGCACACGAGGATGCACACGCCCATTCCACACGTGACGGGTACAAGGAATCGGGCAATACGGCAACGGATGCAGCAGCCAACACATTGGCCCCAAACACTGAGAGCCACCCGGAAACATTCGAAAGCCAAGCGTTCGGCATGAATCAGCCCCTACGCAGCACACCGACGACATTCAGCTCAAAAGCCTTCGGTACGCCTTCCCACGCCACCCCCGAACACACTGGCATCGACTGGGAGAACGTTTACGAATCCACACTCAACACGCAAGCAGCCACACCCGCTCCACAAGCCGCCCCTTCCACCATCGGACAAGGGCAATCCTCGGGAAACGAAATCATCGACTCGGCACTGCCGACACAGGGCCCAGAAGAAGCGATCCAATCCCCCCTGTTCAAGGAACTTCCCGACAAAGAGCGACACGACTGGACCCAATGCTCCACGGAAAGCCTACAGTACTGCGGACGGTTTCTCATCACGCCTCTCAACGGCGGCCTGGCCATCGTCGACCAACACCGCGCACACACCCGGGTGCTCTACGAACACTACCGCCAGCAGCTGAAGCAGCGGAATGCCCCATCACAGCGCATGCTATTTCCCGAAATGATCAGCATCTCTCCCTCGGAAGGCGTGATGCTCGAACACATCATGCCTCAACTCACCGACATCGGATTCGACCTCTCACCTCTAGGCAACAACTCCTACTCCATCCTGGCCATGCCGTCTGGCACCGACGGACTATCTGCCGCCACACTGGTCAGTTCCATCCTGGCCGACGCCATGAGCGGACAGGCCGATGCAGCTGACATGGTGCACCACATCATAGCCAACTCCCTGGCCAAGAAAGTGGCCATGCCAGTGGGGCAATGCCTCAACGGCAAAGAGATGGCCCATCTGCTGCAACAACTGCTCAGTTGTGAAAGCCCCACCATCACCCCCGACGGTGCCCCCACCCTGGTGATGCTCCCGGAAGAACGCATCAGCAGCTGGTTCTGACACGCCACCCTGAGGAAACCAGATGAGCCACATCCAAGTATCCCCGACATTTGCCACCTGAAGGATGCATTTTAGCAGAGAAGACAATGACAATCAGAACAATAAGCACTGAAATGCCTAATTTCATTGAAAAAAAGTTGCTGCCATTGCAAACGTTTTTCTATCTTTGCATCGCGTAACTTACACGTAGCTTGCCTACGTGCGTGAAGCTGCGCACCACAACTTTCAGACAATCCACTTAAATTAATAGTTTCAAATCAACTAATTATGAGAAAGTTAATGATTGCACTTGCCTTTGTAGGTCTTGCATCGACCGCATCGGCTGTTGCTCAGAACACTGAAGTTCCGAGCAAGAAGTACAGTGTTGCCACGAACTCATTTTGGGCAAACTGGTTCGTAAGCGCCGGTATCGAAGCCAATGGCTCTTACACTTCTCAGGAAAACTGCTGCAACAAGAACCCCTTCAGCGTTGACCGTGGTACACTCGGCTTCAACGTGGCCGTAGGCAAGTGGTTCACTCCGGGCCTCGGACTCCGCACGAAGTTCGACGGTCTGTGGCTCAAGCAGGTCAACACCCGCGATGATCACCACTCCTACAAGATGATGAATCTGCAGGAAGACGTGATGTTCAACCTCTCCAACATGTTCTTCGGCTACAACGAAAAGCGTGTGTGGAACTTCATTCCCTACGTAGGTCTCGGCTGGGCTCGCAACCTCGACACCCACAACAACGAGATTTCCTACAACGCAGGTTTGCTCAACAACTTCCGCGTGAGCAAGCACGTTCAGCTCTTCCTCGACGTTTACGCCACTGCCATCGAAGGCGGCTTCGACGATGCTCATCCCGACAAGTGGGCCAGCCACGCCAAGTACACTGCTCGCCATTGGGACAAGTATGTAGGTGCCAGCGTTGGTGTGACTTACAACCTCGGCAAGTGCACTTGGGACAAGGTGCCCGATGTGGACGCTCTCATGGCCATGAACAAGGAGCAGATGGATGCTCTCCAGCAGTCGCTCGACGAGCAGCAGGCTGAGAACGCACGCCTCCGCGACATGCTCGCCAACCAGAAGTCCGAGCCCGTTGTGAGCAGCACGAAGGAATTCGTGGGAACTGCTGCCAGCGTATTCTTCAACATCAACTCTTCGAAGATTGCCAGCCGCAAGGATCTCGTGAACGTGAAGGAACTTGCTGAGTATGCCAAGGCCAACAATGCCAAGATTGTGGTGTCGGGCTATGCCGACAGCAAGACTGGTAGCGCACAGTACAACCAGCAGCTCTCTCAGAAGCGTGCTGACGCTGTGGTTAACGAACTCGTGAAGATGGGCGTAAGCCGCGACAACATCGTAACTGAGGCTAAGGGTGGCGTTGACAACCTCTCTCCGTTCTCTTACAACCGTCGTGCAACTGTGAAGATCCAGTAATCGTCACCACACGAAACAAGAAGGATTTCGGGCGCTTCAACTCCGAAACGGCCTGACAGTCCACTCACACACAAGAGGCAAGTGTCCTTACGGGGCATTTGCCTCTTTTTTGCATCCCCAAGCCGCAAATAGCCTGCATTCAAGGAAAAAATCTCCGAAAATGCAGAAAAAGCATTGAGGTTCAGACAAAAAGTTGTACTTTTGCACCCGAGTCAGGCCGAACAGGCAAGGAACCGTCCGAACAACCTCTCCACTCGGGCCGGGTGCCCACTCCGTTCCTACGGAAGATCATGCCCACGGAAGCCGGCTCTTCATTATTCACTTATTACTAACATTTTAAATGGAGAATTTAAAGAACATTGCACCGCTTTCCGATTTTGACTGGAACGCATTCGAGAATGGTACTGTAGAGTCCACTCAGAGCCACGACGAGCAGGAGAAGGCTTACGACAGCACCCTTGGCCGTGTAAACGAGAACGAGGTTGTTGAAGGTACGGTCATCTCGATCAACAAGCGTGAAGTAGTCGTAAACATCGGCTACAAGAGCGACGGTATCATCCCCGTAAATGAGTTCCGTTACAATCCCGACCTGAAGGTAGGCGACACTGTAGAGGTGTACGTTGAGAATCAGGAAGACAAGCGTGGCCAGCTCGTGCTCTCGCACAAGAAGGCTCGTGCAAGCAAGTCTTGGGAGCGTGTGAACGCTGCTCTCGAGAACAAGGAAGTCATCAAGGGTTACATCAAGTGCCGCACGAAGGGTGGTATGATTGTCGACATCTTCGGCATCGAGGCCTTCCTCCCCGGTTCTCAGATCGACGTGAAGCCCATCCGCGACTACGATGTGTTCGTAGGCAAGACGATGGAATTCCAGGTGGTGAAGATCAACCAGGAATACAAGAACGTTGTCGTTTCCCACAAGGCTCTCATTGAAGCTGAGCTCGAAGCTCAGAAGCAGGAGATCATCTCTAAGCTCGAAAAGGGTCAGGTACTCGAAGGTACTGTCAAGAATATCACCTCTTACGGTGTGTTTATCGACCTCGGTGGCGTAGACGGTTTGATCCACATCACCGACCTCTCTTGGGGCCGCGTAAACGATCCCCACGAAATCGTTCAGCTCGACCAGAAGCTCAACGTGGTTATCCTCGACTTCGATGAGGAGAAGAAGCGTATCGCTCTCGGTCTGAAGCAGCTCACTCCGCATCCTTGGGATGCCCTCGACCCCAACCTCAAGGTGGGTGACAAGGTGAAGGGCAAAGTGGTCGTGATGGCTGACTACGGTGCATTCGTTGAAATCGCACCGGGTGTGGAAGGCCTCATCCACGTGAGCGAAATGAGCTGGAGCCAGCACCTCCGTTCTGCTCAGGACTTCTTGAAGGTTGGCGACGAAGTGGAAGCCGTGGTGCTCACACTCGACCGTCAGGACCGCAAGATGTCTCTCGGCATCAAGCAGCTCAAGGACGATCCTTGGAAGGACATCGAGGTGAAGTATCCCGTAGGCTCTCGTCACCACGCCAAGGTTCGCAATTTCACCAACTTCGGTGTGTTTGTTGAACTCGAAGAAGGCGTTGACGGACTCATCCACATCTCCGACCTCTCCTGGACGAAGAAGGTGAAGCATCCCTCTGAATTCACTCAGATTGGTGCCGATATCGAAGTGGTTGTACTCGAAATCGACAAGGACAACCGTCGTCTCTCCCTCGGCCACAAGCAGCTCGAAGAGAATCCTTGGGACGTGTTCGAGAACGTGTTCACTGAAGGAAGCGTTCACGAAGGCACGATCGTTGACCTCATGGATCGCGGTGCAGTTGTGCAGCTCGAATATGGTGTGGAAGGCTTTGCCACTCCGAAGCACCTCGTGAAGGAAGACGGCTCTCATGCCAAGGAAGGCGAGAAGCTCCCCTTCAAGGTGATCGAGTTCAACAAGGACAGCAAGCGCATCATCCTTTCTCACAGCCGCACCTTCGAGGATGCACAGCGCGGTGAGGATCGTCCCGAGCGCGAGCGCAAGCCCCGCAAGCAGAACAACCGCAAGGAAGAGGCTATCCCCGCTATCCAGAACCAGGCCGCTACCACCTCTCTCGGTGAGAACGACGCTCTGGCTGCCCTCAAGGCCAAGCTGGAGAAGGGTGAATAATTCCTCCCGACCAGAACATTGCTGAGCGAACCCTCGCTTCACGATGACTGACACAAATCCGCACTCCATCATCACGATGAGGTGCGGATTTTTTTTCATTCACTTGCAGTAAATCAACTCTATCAGATCATTGTAACAGCATTCCCTAACGACGACATAGGCTCTAAGGAAGCCTAAAATATCCGTAAAATCGCCCTATGGTGCGAATTTCTTCGTAACTTCGCAGCAAAACTACACAAATCATGCTACGCAAATTATCACCATATCTGTTTATCGGCCTGCTGGCCATCACATCTTGCAACAGCAAACCGACTAACCAGCAAACTGCTGGCAACGATGGTACCGACAACTTGGCTGACACCACAATGACCGAACAAGCCGCCGACTCCACGATTTACGGAACTTCCAGCGAAGACTTCGGCATGAGCACCTTCTCGCTGGTGACCGACAAAGGCGACACCCTTCAACTTTGCCGCACTGCAAACGATGGCACCAATGCCCAGATCTACGGCAGCGTCACCTACCACGAACGCTATGCACTGACCACTCGCGACAACGGCGAGTCGTTAGGCGTGCTCATCAACCTGACAGAGCTGGAACAGAAAGTGAAGGACTACGAAATTCGGAACGGATGGCTCATCGTCAAAGGTGACACCGTTTCGCCCAGCAAATATCTCAACTAATCATCTTACCCTAAAACGAGCACCACATATGTTCTCAGGAATCATAGAAGAAATGGCCCGAGTGGTGGCCATTGAGCAAGACAAAGACAACAAGCACTTCACCTTGGAGTGCCCGTTCGGACATGAATTGAAAATCGATCAGAGCGTGGCCCACAACGGCGTATGCCTCACGGTGGTGAAGCGCGAAGGCAACCGCTATGTGGTGACCGCCATGAGTGAAACCCTCAAGCGTTCCAATCTGGGCCTGCTGAAAGTGGGCGATGAAGTGAATGTGGAGCGTTCGATGCTGACGAACGGCCGTCTGGACGGACACATCGTGCAGGGACACGTTGACCAGACTGCCACTTGCATCAACAAAGCCGATGCCAACGGCAGCTTTGAATACACTTTTGAGTATGCTTCCGACCCCGAGACCGTAAAGCAAGGCTACTTCACGGTGGAAAAAGGTTCTGTCACGGTGAATGGAGTCAGCCTCACCGTGTGCGAGCCGACCGCCACCACGTTCAAGGTGTGCATCATCCCCTTCACCTACGAACACACCAACTTCCACGCCATCGAAGTGGGCACTACAGTCAATCTGGAATTCGACATCCTGGGCAAATACATCAGCCGTCTGGCCCAACTACAGCAGCAATAAGCACGTTTCATCCGTCATGAACGAATTCATCTGCGTATTTTTAGGAGGCGGCGCAGGCAGCATCTGCCGATATGCCTTGGGCAGCTTTGTGCTGAAAGGCGTGTCGCACCATTTTCCCTGGGGCACATTGGCAGCCAATGCCTTGGGCTGCCTGCTCATCGGCTTGCTCATCGGCTATTTCGAGCGTAAGGGGGCGGGAATGGCCTCTCTCCTGCTTGTCACAGGTTTTTGTGGCGGATTCACCACCTTCTCCACTTTCTCCAATGAAACAGTACAGCTGCTGCGCAATGGCTGTTATGCGGCATCGTTGGCTTATGCCCTTACATCTCTCATTGTCGGCCTGATGCTCTCCGCCTTCGGCTACCTGCTGATGAAACAGTGATTTTCCCCTACTCACGAGGGGATTCGCACACATATTCTCCAGCTCCACCTCAATCATGCGAAAGAAAGAACTCTACGAGCAAGTGCTCAGCTATCTGAAGTCGACCATGGACGACACCGAAACGGAACTTCATTTCAGCAATCCGTTTGAACTGTTGGTGGCCGTCATACTTTCCGCCCAATGCACCGACAAGCGGATCAACCAGGTCACCCCAGCCCTGTTTGCCGACTACCCCACTCCCGAAGCTCTGGCTGCCAGCAGCCCTGAGGTCATCTACGAGTACATCCGCTCGGTCAGCTATCCCAACAACAAGGCCCGCCACCTGGTGGGCATGGCGCAGATGCTGATGAAGGACTTCAACGGCGAAGTGCCCTCCACCTTGGAAGAACTGACACGCCTGCCGGGAGTGGGACGCAAAACGGCCAACGTCGTTCAGGCAGTAGCCTTTGGAAAGGCAGCCCTCGCGGTTGACACCCACGTGTTCAGGGTGAGTCATCGGCTTGGCTTGGTGCCCACCCGATGCACCACTCCCTACAGTGTGGAAATGGAATTGCGCAAACACATTCCCGAGCAGCTGGTAGCCTCGTCCCATTACTGGCTTCTGCTGCTGGGCCGATACACCTGTCTGGCCCGCAAACCCAAATGCGATCAATGCGGGCTGAGGCACTTGTGCAAGACAGCCCCTATCTACGAATCAAAAAAACTCAGCCCATCAGAATGACTGAACTGTTTCCGGGGAAAGGCATTCCCCGACGTATTCTCTTCATGATGTCTGCAGTGAGCGGACTTACGGTGGCCAATTGCTACTACAATCAACCACTCCTCGAAGAAATTCGCCAACATCTCGGAGCCACGGCCATCGAAGCCAACCTCATCACCTTCATCACGCAATTGGGCTATGCCCTTGGTTTGCTTTTTGTCATTCCATTGGCCGACAAATTTTCTCGGCGCAGCATCATCATCACCAATCTGGTGCTTGCCTCACTCATGTGTCTTGCCATCGCGTTCAGCCCCTGCATCCAGCTCATATGGGCTGCTTCGCTCGTGCTGGGCATCTGCTCCGTGGTGCCACAGATTTTCGTGCCGATGGCCGGCGTTTTTTCCTTGCCTCAAAACAAATCGCGCAACATGGGCTATGTGCTTTCAGGCCTGCTGAGCGGCGTGCTTGGAGCCCGCGTCATCAGCGGCTACATCGGCGAGTTCACAGGTTGGCGCACCATGTTTGGCATTGCTGCGGTTATCATGTTCATTAGCCTTCTTTGGATCATCAGAACCATGCCGCTCATGCGTTCCACATTCAGTGGGCGCTACACGCAACTCATGCGTTCCGTCGTCACCATCTACAACGGTCTGCCCGCCATCCGCATCTATTCCACCCGTGGTGGACTGGCCTTTGGCAGCATGATGACCATTTGGTCGTGCATGGCTTTTCACCTCGCGGAAGCACCATTCCATGCGGGAAGCGAGAAAGTGGGCATGCTTGGACTCTGCGGCATGGCCGGTGCAGCAGCAGCCAGCGGCATTGGCAAATTCATTCCCCGCGTTGGCATTCACCGTTTCTGCCTCATCGGCACCTTTCTGCAATTTGCTGCATGGGGAGTGGCATTTCTGTTCCGTTCGAGCTACCTCGGCCTCATTGCCGCCATCATTCTGGTCGACATTGGAGCACAATGCCACCAGCTCAGCAACCAAAGCGGTTGTTTGCAACTCGTGCCTCAAGCCACCAACCGCGCCAACACCATCTTCATGACTCACCTGTTCATTGGCGGAAGTCTGGGTACGCTCTGCGCGGGGTTGGCCTGGAATCAAGCCGGATGGGGCGGCGTTTGCCTCACCGGAATCCTGTTTGCAGCCGCATCACTCACCGTCACGCTCTGCAAGCGTGACATCTGATTCACAACACTCGCCAATCATTTCACATCCTTCATTCATGAAGCACAACAAGCAAACGGAGGCTCGATCCACCGCACCTGCTGATTGGCTGAATGCGTCCAACAGACAGCTCCTGCGCAAAACAGTGGAAGACGAAGGCTATTCTCCCGACTTTGTCGACACGGATTTGTTTCACCTCTGTCTCGACAACTTCATCAAGCAGTCACCGGGCATGATCTACCACCCAGAAGCATTGGCCCGCAATGCCATACGCATGCTGATGTGGATTCGACAGGACAGATATCCGGAGTTGGAGGAGTTCTACCACCACTATCAGGATGCCTTTCTGCAATCACATCCTACCTCCAGCAAGCCATCCACGTCTTCATCACAGAAAGCCGCTGAAGTGTGGGACATGGCATCATCGGCCAACATTAGCCAAGCTGTCGATCAAATCCTTTCCCAATCATCAGCTGGATATCGCACACAGCCCTCTGCTTCGGTCTGCAGTAAAGAGCAAGGCCCTAAGCCGTTTCGCCAACTGAGCAAAGACGAACGATTTGACAATCTGACGATGTCCCTCGTCTTTGCCCTGATGACCGCGTTGAGCATCGGGCTATGGGTTTACATACATCCGCACCAAAGTCTGGCGACAGACCTTACCAGCGGTAGTGTAGCCATTTTCGGAGTAGCCTTAATTGGTTATCTGAAAAGATGGCATTTCCGTTATTCCCGCGGCTTCAACCTTCTTCGCATCGCAACATGCCTCCTCGCTTTGTTCAGCACAATCAGCTACCAAATCGCTACGTTGCTCAGCCAAATTCTAAGCCAAATGAGTGATGGTCGCGTCTCTGCCGCCCAGTGGTCGGCAGTCGGACTGGTACTGACTCTGACGGTCTGTCTCGTGCTGAAAGTGCGGATAGCCACACTTACTACCGCAAAGCATGCCAAGGCCTATGGATGGGCCATCAGCATCTGCCTTACGCTTGCCATATCGTTTTTCCTTTGCGGTGCCATACGCTGAACAGATTTGGGGCAATAAGCAGGCATATACTACAAAGAACCGTTGATGCCATATGGCACCAACGGTTCTTCTGCATCAAGCCCAATCGACCTTCCCGGATGTACAGCATTTCATGCATGCACCTTCATCCGTTCCCACAGTCCATCGGGAATCAATCGCCACAAGGCAACGAGCAAGGCATAGCGCCAATCAATGACCACACGCCTGCGACCATGCTTCACCGCGCGTATCATGCATCGGGCCACATCATCCGCCTGCATCTGCAGGGGGAAACGGCTGCCCGCAATCAAGTCCGTAGCCACAAAACCAGGCCGCAAATCAGTGAACTTGATGTGCAATCCACGAATACGAGCCAACTGCGCCAAACACTGCACGTAGTGGCTTTGGAAACGTTTCGTGGCAGAATAGGCAGGGGCTGCCCCCAACCCCTTCGTGCCGGCAATGGACGTGATGCAAGCTATGTGTCCGCTCACGCGCTCCTCCTCAAAGTATCGGAAAGCAAACGTCAGCATCCGAACGAATCCCGCTCCGTTTGTCGCCACTGTGGCCAATTCCCTTGTTACATCCAAACCGACATTCTGCCAACCGATGCCCGAACTGTGGAAATAGAGGTCCATGCCGCCCAACTTGTCGATGAGCCGCTGCAAAGCATCGGATGCATCTTCACTCGTCACGTCCAGACATTCGTAGGCTTCGATGCCCTGCGTGGTTTGCACCAATTGTTCCAAACGTTCCTTCCGCCTTCCGGCCACCCCCACCAGCCAGCCTTCTCCTGCCAACTGCCGAGCCACCTCACGACCGATGCCGGAAGTGGCCCCCACGACCACGGCCCTACGCATGGCTGTCGTCGATCAGTTCGAGCAATTGCTCGGGAGTACTAAGAAAATGCTCAGCTCCCGGCAAGCCGCGTAGGAAGTCTTCATCACGGAAGCCCCAAGTCACCAATGCACACGGAAGCCCAGCCCGTTGAGCCGTGGCCAAATCCACCTCAGAATCGCCCACATAGATGGCCTTGCCCCGGGTGCTGTGCAACTCGGCCAATGCAGCCAGAACTGCATCAGGATTCGGCTTACGGCGCACAGTGGCACTTTCGCCTACGGCCGACGTGATGTATCCCTGAAAGAAACGAGCATTCAGTTCCTGCACGGCCGGATGAAGCTTGTTGCTCACAATGGCCATCTTCACCCCACGCCTGCGAAGCTTCTCAAGCAGATCCATGATGCCCGGATAGGGGGCCGTGGTGTCGAGACAATGGGCCACATAGTGTTGGCGGAAATCCAGGAACACCGATTCAAACTCTTTCTCGCCCAATCCCTCTGGCACGGCATGCTGCATGAGATAGCGGATGCCATTACCCAAAAACGAACGAACCTCATCCATGCTTCTCTCGGGCAACTGATGCAAGCGGAGCGCATGGTTCACACTGGCAGCCAAATCGCCCAACGTGTCGAGCAAAGTGCCGTCCAAATCAAAAACTACTGTATTCAGCATAGTTCAAGCCACATTATAAATTCACTGTTCTGAAATGCGAAATTACAAATAAAATTTCTACCTTTGCCGAAGTGTTAGCCCCGATGTGACTCGTTTCGAAAGAATCGGGCCATGCGGACGAGCACAACGAACCACCATACACAACACCGAACAATGGAAATCAAGGCAGTTTTTGACCATTTCAACATCAACGTGGTCGACCTTCAACGAAGCATCGACTTCTACAAGAAAGCGCTCGGCTTGGTGCAATGCGGCGAGATTGAAGGCCCGGAAGGAGCCTTCAAGATTGTCTACCTCAAGAACGAGGAATCCGACTTCAAACTCGAACTCACCTGGCTGCGCGATCACCCGCAGCCCTATAATTTGGGCGAATGCGAATTCCACCTATGCCTGCGTGTACCAGGCGACTACGATGCCACCCGCGCCTACCACAAGGACATGGGTTGCGTATGCTACGAAAACCACGACATGGGCCTATACTTCATCAACGACCCCGATGGCTATTGGATTGAGATTCTCCCCCTGCAATAACCATTTCCCGTACACTCTACACACACCGAAACATTCCAGAAACTACATACACAACAATGGAAAACCAAGAAGCACTCATCGCTCAATGCGAAAAAGCAGCCCAGGAATGGATGACTTCCAGCTGCTACGACGCTGAAACCCAACAGGCCGTTAAGGCACTGGTGGATAATCCTGACAAAACCGAACTCATTGATTCCTTCTACAAAACGCTCGAATTCGGCACCGGAGGACTGCGCGGCATCATGGGCCCGGGTACGAACCGCATGAACATCTATACGGTAGGCGCTGCCACTCAAGGCCTGTCGAACTATCTGAACCTCAACTTCAAAGATCGCGACCAAATCAGTGTGGTGGTAGGCCACGACTGCCGCAACAACAGCCGCCTCTTTGCCGAAACCGCCGCCAACATCTTCTCGGCCAACGGCATCAAGGTGTATCTCTTCGAGGATATGCGCCCCACCCCTGAAATGTCGTTTGCCATCCGCCACCTCGGCTGCCAGAGCGGCATCATCCTCACCGCCAGCCACAACCCCAAGGAATACAACGGCTACAAAGCCTACTGGGATGATGGCGCACAGGTGCTTGCCCCCCACGACAAAGGCATCATCGACGAAGTGAACAAGGTGAGCGTGTCCGACATCAAGTTTGAAGGCAACCCTGCCCTCATTCAGATTATCGGCAAGGAAATCGATGAAGTATACCTCAACAAGGTGCACTCCCTCAGCATCGACCCCGAATGCATCAAGCGCCAGAAAGACCTCAAGATTGTCTATACTCCACTCCACGGCACCGGCATGATGCTCATTCCCCAATCGCTCAAACTCTGGGGCTTTGAAAACGTACACACCGTGCCCGAGCAGATGATCAAGGACGGCAACTTCCCCACCGTGAAGAGTCCCAACCCCGAGAACGGCGAAGCACTCACCATGGCCCTCAATCTGGCCAAGAGCATCGATGCCGACATCGTCATGGCCTCTGACCCTGATGCCGACCGCGTGGGCATGGCCTGCAAGAACGACAAGGGCGAATGGGTGCTCGTCGACGGCAACCAGACTTGCATGATTTTCCTCTACTACATCATCATGAACCGCAAGGCTCAGGGAAAGATGCAGCCCAACGACTTCATTGTGAAGACCATCGTCACCACCGAACTGATCAAGGCTATCGCCGAAAAGAACTCTATCAAGATGTTCGACTGCTACACGGGCTTCAAGTGGATCGCACGTCTCATCCGCTTGAACGAGGGCAAACTGCAGTACATCGGTGGCGGCGAAGAGAGCTACGGATTCCTGGCCGAAGACTTCTGCCGCGACAAGGATGCCGTGTCGGCCTGCTCGCTGTTGGCAGAGATCTGCGCTTGGGCCAAGGACCAAGGCAAGACGCTCTACGATGTGCTCATGGAAATCTATCTCGAATACGGACTCGCTGTCAACAAGACCATCAACGTGGTGAAGCCTGGCAAGACCGGTGCCGACGAGATCAAGGCCATGATGGAAAACTTCCGCGCCAACCGTCCGACGGAAATTGCAGGTTCGCAGGTGGTATGCACCAAGGACTACGAAGCACTCAAGGAATACGATGCCGACGGCACGGAAAAATCTCTTGACCCGAACGACTTCCCCGAAAAGAGCAATGTGCTGCAATGGTACACTGCCGATGGCACAAAGGTGAGCGTTCGTCCCTCAGGCACAGAGCCCAAGATCAAGTTCTACATCGAAGTGAAGGGCCACATGAACTGCCCGAAGTGCTACGTAGGTGCCGTGGCTGACTGCAACGAAAAGATTTCCGCCGTGCAGAAAAGCCTTGGACTTTGATCCCATCCACATAGAATGAACACTCCAATGGGCTTGCACGATGCACACATCCTGCAAGCCCTTTTGGAGTTCTATGCAATGCTATTTATTCTCTCAGCAACCCCCATATGCCCACCTACTATTTCATATTCTGCAAAGGCGACATCATGCTCACCGACCGAGGCGAGATTCCATGTTGCGAACAGCCCCCAGTCCATTTGGAACCCTGGCACACGCTGCACCGTCTGCCCGATCTCAACGGCTGCCATTGCCGCACGGCACGTGTGGATGCCCCCGTGGTCATACCTGGATGGATGATGATGCCTCTGCGCGAATCGTTTGATGTGCTATCCCCCGACCTCTATGCCATGGCAGGCAAGGCGCAGGAGATTCTCTATTGGGACCAGAACACCCGTTTCTGCGGTGTATGCGGAGCGCCCATGCAGCTCCACACCGACATTTCAAAGCGCTGCACCAACTGCGGGAAGGAAGTGTGGCCCGCTCTGGCTACGGCCATCATTGTGGCTATCACGCGCCACGAAGGAAAGGAAATTCTGCTCGTTCAGAGCAACAAGTTCAAGAAGGACTATCTTGGCCTCGTGGCTGGATTTGTGGAAACAGGTGAAACGCTGGAACAGTGCGTTCACCGCGAAGTGATGGAGGAAACACATTTGCACATCAAGAACTTACGCTACTTTGCTTCGCAACCTTGGCCCTACCCATGCGGTCTGATGGTCGGATTTACGGCTGAATACGAAAGTGGAGAACTCCGTTTGCAACGCTCCGAGCTGAACAAGGGCGGATGGTTCTCGCGCAACAATCTGCCCGCCATTCCCGGCAAAGTCAGTTTGGCCCGCCGACTTATCGACCACTGGCTTGATGAAGATTGAGGGAGAACCCTAACGGATAATCCCTTCGCTGCAAGTTGCTTCCTTCCACACTGTTTCAAGCTTCCATACAACGGAAGACTGCAGCCCTGTGTATTCCCATCCATTTAGCACTTTTTCCATATGTCCAAACTTCCCACGAATAAAACGCTCATTTACTATCCCACGCCAGAAGAACGCCAACCCACGATGCGCCTCCTGTTGAAAATGACCAAAGCTCAGCTCTCAGAAAGCGCTGCTCCCATCTTGCAAGAACTGAAAAAAACGCGCTTGGTGGCCGACAAAGACGGAAAGCTATGTGAACCCAAGGAAATTTCCCTCATGCGCCCCTCGGGCAATAAGCTCAAAGTAGATTTGGCTGAATTTCTCTCGGTGATGTGGCATCCCAGAAACTTCGAGTTCATCTCAAGCCTCATTCCTCAGGACATAATGCCACTGATTCGTGAGGCCATGCACACCGTCTGCGTTCAAGACCGACGGGTGAACGAGCTATTGAAACGGGAAGTTCCTACCGAAGAGGAGGAAGAAGATGAATACTACAGCAACAGAAGCCAGAAAGAGTTCAAAGATGCCAGATTGAAGGCCTACTTCGAAAAGAGTGTCACCTACAATCGCCATATACTCTTCTGCTACTATACCTACATCACCCTTCACCCAGCCTTCCGGCATGCATTTTGGTCGTGCTTCATTCCCAAGGCTTTGCCCTTCCAATTCTGCTCCGAATTGCCCCAAGATGAACAGCTCACGATCTACTCCACCGAAGGACTCTATCTCCAGCTGACCGGCGTACTCGCCAATCTCTACGATAGTAACAACCTTTACTTTCATAACGGCAAACTGACTGCTGAGCAAATTGCAAATTTGAGCAAGGTGTTCAAACTCAAAGAATTCTTCCCAGAATCGAAAGTCAAAGCCCAACGCCAATTGGCCACCATCATGGCAGCCAGTTTCTACACAGACTACCGCCTCACGCTCTCAAGCCAGTTTGAAGACACGGAGAACGATTCCCACAAAGCTCTAAGGGAAGCCTGGCAAGAGTACAAGGAATTCAACCATGAATTGTTCTGCGCCATCATGCCTCAACTGGGTGGAGTGAAGAAATCACACATGGAATTCAACATCGCAGGCGAAGAACTCTTGGACCAAATGGAGCAGGTGCTCCGTCAGTTGTGCGGGCAACAGTGGATTGCTACAGAGCAGCTGATTCGTGCCATCTATGAAATGTCTGTTGACAGCGAGCTGCCTCTCTGCCTGTTCACAGACTACGAAATGGCAAACATGAAGTTGAAAAACAAGTTGACAAGCGAACCCATCCTCATGGGCAATCAGGTGGAACAGATCACGCTGCCATTCATCGAAGGCTTTTTCTTTCTCCTGGCAGCATTGGGCCTGACGGAAATAGCTTACCACATTCCCACAAAGGATTCCATCTCGCCCTATGCCGGACTGCGCTATGTGCGCGCCACGCCACTGCTCAGCTATGTCCTCGGATTGAGCCGCAAATACACGCTCCCCACTTCCAACCACGAAGCACTATTCGCCACCGACGACCAACATATGCTGGTGCGCTCCCTCTCCAACGACAATCCCTTCGAACCCATAGTGGCCAACATGTCGCAAGCCGTAGCTCCCCATCTCTACAAATTCAGCCTCAACTCCTTCCTCAACGGCATCAACAACTGTGAAGAATTGGAGCAACGGATCACCCTCTTCAAGAAGTACGTACAACCTCACCCCACCCCCACATGGGAAGCCTTCTTCGACAAGGTACTGGAACATTGCCAACCGTTCCAATCCCAAAGTTTTGATTATGCGGTGTTTCAGATTTCCAAAGATTTGCCGGAGCTTGACCACCTGATTCACACCACTCCGGAGCTTCATCAATATGTGCTGCGAGCCGAAAACGGCATGTTGGCCGTCAGCCCAGAAAACTACAAGAAGTTTACCGCTGAACTCCGAAAGCACGGATACATCTTCTAAACGCAAATGCTTCTTCCCCACAAATCACCGATTTCCATCTGCTACCCTACCCATCATGATGATAACCCCCGATTATAGCAGCCTACTTCTCACCCCTACTCCATCAAAGGAGCTTCCCGTCAAAGTGTTGGAAGAACCCAGCGAACAGGAACGTAAAGTCCTCAAGCGCATGATCAGCGACATGAGCGTAGAATCTATCAAACCGGTCGCCCTCATGTTCTTGTTTCTGCAAAGCAGATATGCTTTTCGCCTTCAGACCGAAGACCATCACTTCGTTCCCCACCCTGCCATCGAAGCGTTCAACAAATCTGGGAACAAGCTTAAGCCCTACTGGGTCAACCTCATGGTTCTGCTCTGCCACAAGCCCAATTTCCGCACTTTCTTCGAGTGTTTCACGCCCCAATTCCAAAGGCTTTGGACAGAAGTGATGCACAACGTCTATGTTTCCGCCGAAAGGATGAATCGCATCATGGGGGAAAACTGCGTCAGAGAAGGCAAATACCTCTATCAGCGCATCACTCTGACCGAGCCTTTGAACGGATTATTCCAACTATGCTCATTCGACGCCTACGGCAGCAACGCATCCCTAAAGAACAGCTACATCCATATTTCCAATCCTTGGCAGCAAGCATTCTACGCATTCGTCACCCCCGATGAAGCCACCGAAGGGCCGTTCGAAACGGAACACCTGCCATGGCGTGAAAAACTGGAAGTCTACAATGCCGAAGGCCATCTGCTCAATGCCATGCCCATCATGCCCCAAATGCTTAAAGCGGCAGGCATTAATCCGTCCGACCGAAAGCATTCAGTGGCCTCGATCAAGAAACTGGCCGATATGCTCCAAGTGCCGGAATTGTTTACCCCATCCGACCACAATGCTGCCGTCGACACCGGCAAACTGATGCTTTGCAAAATCATCGCCTTGTGCAGTATATCTTTCTCCAAGGAATCCGCTAGCCCCATAGAAATGCTCAAGATTCTGGCATCAAACATTTTCTGTCATAATTGGAATGTCGGCGACTATATGCTTCCACACATCAGGGGAAAGTTTAATGATATCTATGCAAACTCCTGCATGATCCAACTGCTGCAACGGCTCGAGCTATGGCTCTGCTCACATCCTGAAATGCGATGGATACCCGTCAAGCTCATCCAGCACGACCTGCTGACCTCTCTTCAGTGGCAGTCTTCTTTCAACGGGAAGTTTCCGTTCCAAATCTACCAGATAATCGACGCCACACGTTCCAATGTCACAGAACTGCGTAACACCATCACCAAGCAGAAAATTATGCCCGATGGCTACGTGCGCCATTTGGGCGATGGAGCGGTACTCTCATGCCTGGCTCTTTTGGCCCTTAGCGGAATGTTGGAGATAGCCTATGTACAACCAGGGAAAGAGGACATTTCGCCGTTCAGCGGAATCCGCTATGTGCGCGTCACCGACCTGTTTCTTCACCTCTATGGCAAAAAGCCCGACTACCATTGTCCCCAAAATACGGAGTGCTCGTCCAACTTCACCCTTGATGAAGCACGACTGCTGATTCATGTGCAGAATGCACACTCCCCCTTGGTTGCTATACTGAAAAGCATGACGGAACGCCTTTCGCCCAGCATGCTGCGCATGGATTTTGCCACCTTGTTCGATGGATGCCGCAGCCCCCTGAAAGCCATCGACCGCATCGCACTGTTTTGCCAAATCTTTAACACGGACATGCAACCTCCCATCTGGAAGGATTTTATCCTGCAGGCTAAAAAACGGACACGAGCATTACGTCAGGAAAACAAGAAATACCTCATGCTGACCATTCCGGCCGAAAACAAGGAACTGCAGCACCTGTTGCTCACACAACCCGAACTGCGTGGCCTCTTTGTGAAAGGCGAGCAATACACCATCCTCATTGAGGAAGGCAACATCAGAACCTTTTCCCTCACTTTGAGGAAGTTTGGCTACATTCTTTGAGTTCATTTCCTATCACATTTGCGGAGCAAACTTTTCCAAGCCCACAAAAATGCGTAACTTTGCTTCGTGAAGCGAGCACATTCGCCTCACTGCAACCATTTTCAGACACACTCACTTATGCAAAACAACGATATAGTCAGGCAAATCAATGCCTATGCCATGCAGGACGGCGTGGTGCTCGGGCTCTTCGGTCTGGCATCGCTCTATGTATTCAAGGAGTCGTTCGCCATTCCTTTCTTCTCCACACTCTTCGGCGTAATGCTTTTGGGAAGCCCTGTGCTCGGATTGGCGCTCACCCTGCGTTTTCGCAGCCAAGTGCTCCGCCCAGACGAGAGTTTCGGATTCTTCCGCGGATTCCTGCACGCATTGTTCATGGGATTCTATGCCTCGGTTTGGGTAGCATTAGGCACTTTCGTCTACTTGCAATACTTCGACCACGATATGCTCTTTGCCGCCTACGAACAGTCGCTCAACACGCCGCAAATGACGGACTATCTGCAGCAAACAGGGCTGATGGCCAGCCTCAATGCCATCACCGGCGGTCACGGAACCACGGGCATCGGTGAAGTGATGCGCAGCGTGGGTGCGGCCAACTATGCCGCCATGTCGCTCTACAATGCACTCATCTTCGGCCCCGTCATTTCGGCCGTCATCGGACTGATTGCCCGCAAACGCTGACGGCCTTCTCCATATACTATCACCACTGCTACGAAATCGGACCTTTCACCGCTCTTACACTAACAGAAAGTGCAAGGTCCCACGCCCAACAATACACGAAGGCCAGCCACTCTGGCCAACAACTGAGAAAACATTCAACCCTATGGATTATAAATACGACATCTCGGTGGTCGTTCCCCTCTACAACGAAGCCGAAAGTCTTCCCGAACTCTATGCGTGGATCGAACGCGTGATGAACGCCAACCACTTCACCTTCGAAATCATCTTCGTGAACGACGGCAGCACCGATGCTTCCTGGAACGTGATTGAAGGCTTTGCCCAAAAGGACGAACGCGTGCACGGCATCAAGTTCCGCCGCAACTACGGCAAGTCGCCGGCCCTCTTCTGCGGTTTCCGCGCCGCCCAAGGCCGCGTGGTCATCACGATGGATGCTGACCTGCAGGACTCTCCCGACGAGATTCCCGAACTTTTCCGTATGATCACCGAAGAAGGCTACGATCTCGTGTCGGGCTACAAGCAAAAACGCTACGACCCGTTGTCGAAAACGATTCCCACCAAGCTCTTCAATGCCACGGCACGCAAGGTGAGCGGCATACACAACCTGCACGACTTCAACTGCGGACTCAAAG
>DAIRWG010000030.1:0-20532 GCA_036802405.1 Alloprevotella sp. | reverse complement strand
GGTGGTAGGTGTCGTGGCCCACTTCCTCCAGGTCGTTGTGCTTGCCGCTCACGCGGAGGCACTTCTGCGAGTCGGCACGGCGGCGGGGCTCCGGGTCGCGCTGGCCGAGAATGATATCTTTCCACTGGTTCATGCCGGCATTGGTGAACATCAGCGTAGGGTCGTCCTTGATTACCATCGGTGCGGAAGGCACGATGGTGTGTCCTTTCGACTCGAAGAAATGCTTGTACGAGTCGCGGATTTCGTTAGCTGTCATCATTGTGATTATGAAGTTGTTTTTGAATTTTCGATGCAAAATTACTGCAAGGCGGTCGAAGTGCAAAGTGATATGGTGGAAAACTTCTTCCGTCCCTACACGTTGGCCACGCGCATGATGTCGGCAAACACGCCGGCTGCGGTGACGGCTGCCCCCGCGCCGTAGCCCTGGATGAGCATGGGGTAGGCATTGTAGCGCTCGGTGGTGAGGAGCAAAATGTTGTTCGACCCCTCCAGGTCGTAGAGCGGATGGCCCTGGCCGATTTCCTTCAACCCCACACGTCCTTTGCCGTCGGCCCATTCGGCCACGAAGCGCCAACGCTTGTGCTCGCTGGCCAGCCGCTGGCGCTCGGCTTCAAACTGTGCATCGAGCTGCGGGAGGCATTGCCAGAAGTTGTCGAGCGAGCCGTCGAAGAGTTCCTGCGGAATGAAGAGGCTGCGCTCGATGTCGTCCACATCCACGCGATAACCGCTCTCGCGGGCCAGGATGACCAGTTTGCGGATCACGTCCTTGCCCGAAAGGTCGACGCGCGGATCGGGTTCGCTGTAGCCGTTTTCCTGTGCCATGCGCACGGCACGGCTCAGGGGGATGTCGGCCGACAGGGTGTTGAACACATAGTTGAGCGTGCCGCTGAGCACGGCCTCCATGCGCAGGATGCGGTCGCCCGAGCTGCAAAGGTCGTTGATCGTGCTGATGATGGGCAGTCCGGCCCCGACGTTCGTTTCGAAGAGGTATTTCACGCCCCGGTCGCGTGCCGTCTGCTTGAGCTCGCGGTAGTTTTCGTAGGGCGAAGAGGCCGCAATCTTGTTGGCCGCCACGATGTTCACGTTGTGGCGCAGCAGGCGCAGATACTGTGCGGCCACCTCGCTGCTGGCCGTGCAGTCCACAAACACGGAGTTGAAGATGTTCATCTCCTCGATCTCCTGCATCATGCGTTCCACGCCGCCTTCGCTGCCCTGTTCGAGCTGTTCGCGGAAGTGGGCGGCATCGATGCCGTCGCGGTGGAAGATGGCATGGCGGCGACCGCCGATGCCCACCACGTTGAGTTTGAGTCCGCGCTCCTTGAGCAGCTTGTCGCGCTGGGCGGCAATCTGGTCGAGCAAGCTGCCGCCCACGGTGCCCGTGCCGCAGATGAAGAGGTTGAGCTCCTCATGCTCGCTCAGAAAAAAACTGTCGTGCAGCACATTGAGCGTCTTGCGCAGCAGCGAGCGGTCGACCACGAACGAGAGGTTCATCTCCTTCCCGCCCATGGCCACGGCCGTGATGCTGATGCCGTTGCGTCCGAGCACGCTGAAGATCTGTCCGGCAATGCCCGCCTTGTGGCGCATGCGCTCGCCCACCACGGCCACACTGGCCTGGTGCTCGAGAATGCTGGCCGGATTCATGGCCCCGTCGGCAATCTCGTGGGCAAACTCGGCATCAAGCAGCTGCGTGGCGCGTTTGGCATCGGCCGGCGTGACACAGATGGAGGTGCTCGTTTCCGAGGAATTCTGCGCCACCATAAACACGCTGATGCCGCCGTCGGCCAGCGTGGTGAAGATGCGGCGGTTCACACCGATCACGCCCACCATCGTGGGGCCGCTCACGGTGACCATCGTCATGTCGCTCACCGACGAGATGCCTCGGATGGGACGTTCGCTAAGCGAAGCTTCACGGCTGATCACGGTGCCGCGTGCCTCGGGGTGAAACGTGTTCTTCACATAGATGGGAATGTTCTTCTGGCAAACGGGGTAGATGGTGGGCGGATAGACCACCTTGGCCCCGAAGTTGCACAGTTCCATGGCTTCGGCATACGACAGCTGGTCGATGGTGAAGGCATTCGGAATGATGCGCGGGTCGGCGGTGAGGAACCCGTTGACATCGGTCCATATTTCCAGGGAGTCGGCATTGAGTGCTGCCGCAATGATGGCCGCCGTGTAGTCCGATCCGCCGCGGCCGAGGTTGGTGGTCACGCCGCTTTCGGCATCGGTGGCAATGAATCCGCCCATCACGGCCACCTCGGGCTGCTGGGCAAAGGTTTCGCGGATGAGGCGGTTGGTGGCATCGAAGTCCACCAGGTGCCTCTCGCTTTGCGGCATCGTCTTGATGAATCGGCGCGAATCGAAGTGCTGCGCCCCCTCGATGAGTTCGGCCACGAGGAGCGAAGAAAGTCGTTCGCCGTAGGCCACGATGGCATCGGCCGTTTTGGGCGTGAGGTCCTGAATGAGGCACACGCCGTGGAGAATGCTGCGCAGTTCGGCAATCAGGGCATCGAGGTTGGCCACGAGGCGGGCCTGCTTTTCGGGTGCGATGACTTCGGCCACCATCTGGTGGTGGCGTTCGGTCAGGGCATCCAGCTCGGTGGCATAGGCCACGTCGCCGCTTGCGGCCAATCGGGTGGCACGCAGCAGCTGGTCGGTCACTCCGCCGAGAGCCGACACGACCACCACCACGGGATGGGTGGTTTCCTCGACAATGCGTTTCAGGTTGCGTATGGGGGTGACGGTGCCCACGGAGGAACCGCCGAATTTCAATACTTTCATGCGTTCTTTTGATTCTTATGCTTGGAGGAGGGGCCGTTGGCCCCGGTTGGCTTCAGCCGACGGGCGAAAGCCTCATAGTTTCACGCTCTTCTTCACACCTTTCGACTCGTTCTGCAAACGGTCGAGTGCGGTCACCACATAGGTGTACTTTTCTGCCCCGCCATGGTAGGGGAGCTTCACCATGGTCTGCGGTGTGATGGCCACGATGTGCGAGGGGTCGAACAGGTCGATGCGCTCCCCCTTGCGGAATCGGTAGACCACATAGTTGTGGGCCACGTCCATCACCTTTTTGGCCTTCGGAGCCGTCCAGAAGAGGTAGAAGCCGTCGGGCATCCACTCCGCCTTCACCTTGCGCGGCTGCTTGGGCGCCTTGTCGTCGATGAAGGGGAAGAGCGGCTGAAGGGCCGGTGTGCGGTGATACACCTGCTTGAGTGCGGTGGCAAAGTTGCCTTCGTTGCGCACCACCGCGGCAGAATACCACAGGCAGGAGCCTTGGATGCCGCGCAGCGAGCGTTGCAGGCGAAACTTTTCGCCCATCTGGTTGACCGCAGGGTTCCTGAGGTCGGCCGCCCGCACGGTGCGTTCCACATCCTGCCCCACGATGAGCGGCCTGCCGCCGGCAAAGCGGCTCCACCACTGCACGAGTTCGGCATAGTCGGCAGCCTTGTGGCCGATTTCCCAGTAGAGCTGCGGCACGGTGTAGTCCACCCATCCCTTGTTGATCCAGTAGAGCACATCGGCATAGAGGTTGTCGTAGTTCTGCGTGCCGTTGGTCTTTGATCCCGGCAGGTTCGAACCGGGCCTTGCGTTGTGGTAGATGCCGAACGGGCTGACGCCGAATTTCACCCACGGCTTGGCCGCATGGATGGAGTCGTGCAGCATTTCGATGAAGAGGTTCACATTGTAGCGGCGCCAGTCGTCGATGTTGCCGATGCCGTTCTTGTGGGTGGCATAGGTCTGCTGGTCGGGAATTGACACGCCCGCCACGGGATAGGGATAGAAATAGTCGTCGATGTGCAGTCCGTCCACGTCGTAGCGGCGCACGATGTCGGCGGCTATGGAGCAGATGTAGCGGCGGTTCTCATGCAGTCCGGGGTCGAACAGGTAGATGCCGTCGTAGTCGAAGAAGCGTTCGGGGTGCTTCACGTAAGGGTGGTTGGAAGCCAGCTCCTTCGTGCCCTTGGTCTTGGCCCGGAAGGGATTGATCCAGGCGTGCAGCTCCATGCCGCGCTTGTGGCATTCCTGCACCATCCAAGCCAGGGGGTCCCAATAGGGCTGCGGGGCGCGTCCCTGCTGCCCCGTGAGGAAACGGCTCCAGGGCTCGTAGGACGAGGCATACATGGCATCGGCCTCTCCGCGCACTTGGAAGAGGATGACATTCACGCCACACCGTTTCAGCTCGTTGAGCTGGTTGGTGAGGTTGCTCTGCATGGCCTGACGGTCCATGCCCATGAACTGCCCGTTGATCATCTGGATCCAGGCACCCCGGAATTCGCGTTTTGGGGCCATGTTCTGCGCCCATCCGCTGAGCGAAATCAGCAGCAGCGCCAAGAGTATGCGTATTTGTTTCTTCATAAAGGTAGCTTAGCTGTGGATGAGGAATCCGTTTGGTGTTGCAAAGGTAGTGCAAAGCGTGAAAAAGGCAAAAAGGATTGTGCAAAAGTCTTGGCTTTTTGCGCGTTTACTCGTCAACTCGTCCGCTTGTCCATTGGCCAACTGAAAAAAGCAGTGGAAACAGCGTTCCGCTTGGTGCGTAAACGTGTTTCCACTGCTTCATTTGATCGGGCGGCAGAAGGAAGGGGGCCTACGGGTGGCCGTTTCCTTCAGACCGGAAGGGAATTGTGTGCGCGGATTATTTCACCACGACCTTCTGCGAACGGATCACCTGGCCGCTCTGCATCTTCACCACGTAGGTGCCGGGGAAGAGGCCCGTGGCCGAACCCTGTGCGCTCTGCACGAAGCGAACGAGCTTGCCGTCGGCACCGTACACCCATGCCTTGTCGACATTGGTGAAGCGAACCACGCCACCGTTGACGCTGACGCCGGGCAGTGCAGATTCGGTCTGCTCGATACCCTCGGGCACTGTGGTGAGGCCTTCAGGCTGCTCGGCCACGCCCTGGTCGTGTGCATCGGGAGGAGTGGGACGCTGCGGGTTGTCGCCCACGATTTCCACGTTGAAGTCCATGCTGAAGCCCTTGGCGTACAAGCCCGTGGGCTGGAACATGCCTGCAAACCAGGCATCGGAGAACACGATGCGCAGGCGGCTCTGGCCGGTGCGGGCATCAGCGGGCACGGTGAACTCGTGGCGGATGCCCTCCGTTTCGAATTCGGGCGTTCCGGCGCGAAGCTTGCCCAGGAAGAAGAGGCGTTCGCCTTCAGTGGGATTTTCCGTGATGTCGTCGGGGTTGAACGTGCCGCTGCCGTCGAGGTCCATCCAGCCGCCGGCGAAGCACCAACGCAGACCATCGGCACCGCTCGTGCCCGGGTGGTTGCTGGTGGTGTCGAAGCACTTGATGTAGAGTTCCACTTTCTGCCCCTGCTTCACCTTGAGTGTCTGGTCGAGGGCGTTGGCATACTGGCTACCGTCGGCCACGGGGCCGTCGGCATGGTAAGCCAGGTTCTCTTCAGCACCCGTGGTGGTGACATCGGTCACGTAGCGCTGGGCGCGGGCAATGTCGGCACCCTCGCAGGCAGGATCCATCTGGCTGATGCCATAGGTGTCCTTCTGATAGTTGGGCAGCTGATCCTGGGCTGCGCGTGCCACGTGAACCCACTCCACGGGGGAGTAAGTCTTGAGGTCCTTCGACACGGCTCGAACACCTACGTAGGGATCGTCGTCAACTCCGTCGAAAGTGATCTGGTTGACATAGGAAGCCCACTGCGTGGTGCGGCCGACTTCGGTGACATGACCGTCGGCGCCATTCTTGTAGAACACTTCGAAGTGGTCGATGTTGGCTTCGTCGTTGTAGAGCAAATCCCAGTTGGCGCGGTCGGTGGCCGTGGCATTCACCTTCCAGTTGAGCTTGAGCGACATGGTCTGCTTCGTTTCGGCCTTCACTTCGGCCACGAGGTCCTTCACGCCGGCAGGAGCCACCTTGAAGTCGTCGGAGATTTCGAGCTTGCCCACATAGAGCTTGTAGCTGCTGTTGTCGCCCTTCACGCGCAAGCCGATGCGGTCGATCACGTCGTTGGTGGCCAGGGCGCTGAGGTCAAGCTTCTTCTCCTGCCAGTTGGCACCTTCCACATTGCCCACGGGCACTTCCACCCAGGCATTGCTGCCCTGCTTGCGCACGATCACCGAGAGGTCGGAAGCCGTGGTGCCCTCCTTGCCGCTCTTCACGGCAATCTTTACCACCGGATTGGCTGCCGACACCTTGAGCTGCGTCTTGTAGAGGATGATGTCGTTGCCCGTGGCGGTGCTGGCGCCGGAGAGCAGGAGGCAAGTGCCGCCCGTGTAGGCATCAGCGTGCGAGAATTCGGGCTGGATGTCGGTGGCCACCGTTTCGGTGCCCGCGTTGTAAACGAGCCAGCGGTAGGTGGGCACCACGTCCTGATTGGCCATGTTGTACCAGCTGGCGCCGGTCTTCTTGCCCTTGTAGTTGTAGCGGTCGCCGTTGCCCAGGTTGAAGTGGGTGCTGAAGGGCAGGTTGCCCTGGATGGCGGAGCGCTCGGGAATGAATTCAGCCATGCCGCAGAAGGTGGAGAGGGGGAGTTTGCCGTTGGTTTCCTCCCAGTTGTTGCCGCTCTTGCTCACGGCCGGACGGTTGGCCGGGTTGCGGTTACCGCCGGAGAATCCGCGTTCAAGCAGTCGCTGGTAGTTTTCCTGAGTCTCCATGGCATCGGCACCCTTGTTGTAGCTCATGAATCGGCTCTGACCGTGCTCGCCCCACAGGCAGATGCCGGCCTTGTGGGCCTGGGCGTTGGCATCGAGGCGGTCCCATCCGCGGTCCATCGACACGATCCACACACCCGTGTAGAGCCGGTCGGCCGACCCGGTGGCATTCTCGGCCGCGGTCACCGAAGGCCCGATCTGGTAGGAGAAGTCGCCGCCGGAGTAGTTGAGCATGAGGTCGGCCGTCTGTCCTTCCTTGTCGCCGTAGAGGGCGTTGGCCTGGTTGGCCGTCAGTCCGGAGTTGCTGGTGTAGAGGCCGAGGTGGAAATTGTCGTAGCCCTGTGCCTTGGCTTCCTTGTAGAGAGCCTTGTGGAAGGCCACCACATCCTTGTTGGAGTAGCTGTTGTCCTCCCAGTTGAAGTTGATGCCGTCAGCACCGAAGTACATCAGGGCATTGATCAGGGGCTTCACATACTTGTAGGAGCCATCGGCATTCTTGGCCGTGCAGAAGTTTGTCCAGCTGCCGTCGCCGGTGCCCCAGCTTTCGAAGAACTTGATGCCCGAGAGGATGTCGGTGCCGTTCTTGTGGGCGGCATCCACCCAAGCACCCGGTGCCTGGAAGAATCCGTGGTTCCACGAGCCGAAGAGGTTGGTGTACTGCCACATGGAGAACACGTCGCTGCCGAAGTCGCCGTCGGGATAGCCGGCCAGGCCGTCCTGGCCGATGTCCATCGGGAGGTTGCACCAGAGGTTGCGTCCCTCGTAGGTCTTCTGCACGAGTCGGTCGGTGCGGTCGAGGATCGGTGCCTTGCGCACGTGCGAGCGGATGAAGGCAATGTCGGAGGGCAGGATGCCTGCTGCCTCAAACTCGGCCTGGGTGGGATAGTTGCGTCCGGCCTCGAGCGCGGTGTTGAAAAGGTTGAGAATCGTTTCAGGACTGAACTTGCTGAAATCGTACACGTCGGTCGTTGCGGTGGGCGAGATGGTCTGTGCCAAGGCCGGAACCGTGGTGACTGCCAAGGGGCCGCTGCACACGAGTGCCAACGCTGCTAAAGTAGTCTTCTTCATGATGATTGGTGTTTGAGTTAAAGAGTTAGTTGGTTGTCAGTTTTAGGAGGTAGGGAGTCGGCCATGGAATGGCCGACTCTGACTACGGCAATCACGCTGGACGCCTCTCCCTAACGCCGCTGGAATGCGGCGCTGGGGAGCGTCGCTGCGGGCGCTGTGGTTGGGGAAACTTAGAAGTTACCTTTGTCCACATCCCACCACAGGCGGGTGCCCTGTTCGTCGGCACCGCCGAGGGCCTTGAGTCCCGTCGACTGGATGTCCTGGATGCTGGCATCGTCGTAGCCCGGGAAGGGCATGCGGCGGATGAGGTCGCCGTCCTTCAGGCTGCCGTCGCCGTCCTGCGGGTTGAGCACGGGGAACACGCGCGGATAGCCCGTGCGGCGGAGGTCAACCCATGCCTCGTAGCTCTGCGGGAAGAGAGCGATGTACTTTTGCGTGATGATCTTCTCAAGCTTCACCTCGCGCGAGTCGCCTTCGTTCCATTTCACACCGATCTTCGTCACGCTCGGCATGTCGGGATTCTCGCCGAGGGCGTCCACATAGGTGTAGTCGGTGGCCTTCTCCTGGGCCATGTAGTCGGCCAGGGCTTCCTGGTAGAAACCTTGTCCGCCGGTGACCATGGGGTCCTCCATGTCGGCATTCTCGATGCCGCGGTTGTAGAAGAACTCGGCCGTGCCGCCCATGTTCCAGCCACGCAGGGCGCCTTCGGCGCGCAGGAAGTCCACTTCGGCCCATTTCATGATGAACACGGGGGCCATCACGATGTTTTCGGGCTGCAGGGCGGAATAGCCGATCTGCGGGTTGTTGTCGGCACTCTGTCCGTTGCCGGTGACTGCACCTTCACGCATGCCGGCCACGCGGGTTTCGGCCGGAGTGACTTCGCCCGTGGTCTTGTTGGTCAGGTCCACACTGTTCTTGGCAAACACGTGCTTGGCATAGGGATGGTTGAGGCTCATCAGCAGGCTCTCGAATGAAGCCGAGAGCCGGAGGTCGCCCCACGAGTTGACGATGGTGAGCAGCGGATGGTCGAATCCGAGCTGGGCCGGCTGCAGCAGGGCCTGCTGGTCGGCATTCTCGATCACGCCCGAGGCCACAGCCTCCTCGGCCCACTTCTGTGCCAGCTCGGCATCGACCTTCGTCATGTGCATGGCCATGCGCAGCTTGAGCGAGTTGGCCAGGCGGATCCAGTTGTCGAGCGTTTGGCAACCGTTGTACCAGTCCTGGTTGAGGCGGGTGTACTGCATGATGATGCTTTCCACCTTGGCCTTGTACCAGTCGGGGCGCTGCTCGAAGTAGCGCAGGCAGTCGACGATGGAGTCGACGTTGGCCTCGATGTTGGTGTAAATGGTGCGCAGGTCGTTGTAGGTGAAGGGATTCGACACCTTGTTGCCCTTGTAGTCAACATAGGGGAAGGGGCCGTAGAGGTCAGCCACCTGCTGCGAAGAGATGTCGAAGAGCAGGAGGTTGATGGCCTTCATCTCGGGGATGGAGTCGATCTGCGGATGGTTGATGAGCGGCACGATGGCATTCTTCACGATCTCGTAGGACGAGAAGGGGCCGGGGTTGAAATCGCGGCTGATGGCATAGGTGGAAGTGAGCGTGCCGTACATGAAGTTGTAGTGAGGCACCACAAAGTACTGTGCGTAGCAGTCGGGGCCGAGCGAGAACATGCGCTGGTAGGCATGTGCGCCCGGAAACTGTGCCTCCTTGCCGCCGCCCATGGCATATTCGCCGCCGAGGGCTTGCGCGAAACGGGTGTCGAGCGCCTTGGCTGCCGAATCGAATCCGGCCTCCGTGATGGCGCGCCGGTAGTCGAGTTTGTCGGCTTCGCCCTGGTAGATCACGTCGTCCACCGTCACCTCATTTGGGCCGAGTTCCTGTCCGGGATCCATGTAGTCGAGACACGACTGCAAGCTGCAGGTGCCGAGGGCCATGGCAGCCGCTGCAATGTATGCTGAAGTTTTCATGAATGTAGAGTGCTTGGGAGTGATTAGAAGTTAAGCTTGAGTGAGAAACCGTAGGAGCGTGCCGAAGGCAGGTTGAAGAGCTCGAAGGCTCCGAGTCCGTTGCCCGTGGAGAGCGACACGTCGGGATCGACCGGTGCATCCTTGTAGATGAAGAAGAGGTTGCGCCCGATGAACGAGAGCGTGAGGTTCTTGTTCTCGCCAAGGAGGTTGCGGAAGGTGTAGCCCAAGGAGAGTTCGCGCAGGCGGAAGTTGGTGGCATCGTAGATGTACTGCGGGGCATAGAGTCCCGAACCCACGGTGCTGGTGGCCTGGTAGTAGCCCTTGATGCTCACGAGGCGTCCGCTGCCGTCGGGCAGGTACATGGCCTCCTGGCCGTTGACGGCGAGGTTGTTGGCCTGGGCATACTGGCGTGCCTTGCCCACGCGCTCGGAGAGGCCGAGATTGTCAAGATACGACTCGGTGAGCGACACCACCTTGCCGCCGATGCGTCCGTTGATGAGGAAGAAGAGCTGGAAATTCTTGTAGCTGATGGTGTTGCTCCATCCGAGCTGCCAGTTGGCGTTCATGTTGCCGGCATACTTGGCATAGAGTCCGTCGGTGCTGGTGTCCATGCGCGGCGTGCCGTCGGCATTGGTCACGATCCATCCCTTCTTGTGGCCTTCGGCATCATCCTCCTTGTAGCGCAGGAAGTCGGTCACGTACATGTCGCCGTAGGAGCCGCCCTCCTTGTAGCGCACACGCACCGAGCCCTGTGCCACGTCGGTGGCCAGCAGCACTTCCGACCCGTCCTCGTTGCGATAGGTCTTCACGATCTTGTTCTTGTTGTAGGAAGCGTTGAGCGCCGTGCGCCAGCGCCAGTCGTCGCCGAAGGAGAAGTTGTAGCTCAGCGTGGCCTCGAATCCGCGGTTGCGGATGAAACCCGAGTTCACGGCCTCCGTCTTTCCGGCCACACCGCGCAGCAGGTAGGAGTTGTGCATGCCGGTGTTGTAGAACGTGAAGTCCAGTCCGAGACGGCTGTTGAAGAACTGCGACTCGAAGCCCATTTCGAAGGATTTCGTCTTCTCGGGTTCTGGGTGCAGGATGATGTAGGAGCTCACGGTGCTGGCCCCCGATCCGAAGCTGGAGGCCGAGGTGCTGTAGAGTTGGTTGGGGATGGAGTTACCCACCTCGGAGTAGGAGATGCGGTACTTCAGGTAGTTGAGCCATTCGGGCATCTTGGCCAGCTGCGTGAGGATGGCGCTGCCGCCGAAGGAGAAGTAGCCGTAGTTGTCGGGGGTGCCGCGGTGCTTGAACTGACGGAATGCGCGGTACCAGTCACGACGGTAGGAACCGTCGACATACACGGCATCCTTCCATCCCACCTGGGCGGTGAAGAGTGCGGCCTTGTCCCAGTTGTAGCTGCGGCCGTAGGAAGTGGCTCCCATGCCGCCAGCCGAGGTGATGAACTGGTTGATCTCGGTCGGCAGCTTGTTGAGCGTGCCCGAGAGGTAGGTGGCCTGCACGTCGGTCTTCTGCGTGGTGCCGTTGATCACGTGGCCCACCCATCCGGCCGTGGCCGAGAGGGAGAAGTCGCGCAGCGTCTTGTTGTAGCTCAGGAGGTAGTCAGTGTAGATTTCGTTGGTGCGGTAGATGTCCTTCCAGTAGTGTCCGAAGTCATCCTTGGCATTGGGTCCTTGGGTGGTGGCATAGCGGCGGCTGTCGCCGTCGTACTTGGTGTGGTCGATGCTCACGCGGGCCTGGAAGGCCAGTCCGTCGTAGATGTCGAGCTTGCCCGACACGTAGCCATACACGCGGTCCTCCTTCTGCAGGCTGCGGTTTTGCTTGAGCAGCCAGTAGGGGTTGTTCTGCCCGGCCGACTGGTAGGCCCACTGCTGGCTCAGGCCGCTGAGCGGGGCATCGGCCGTGACATAGTCGTATTTTCCCGAAGTGGGGTCGAACTTGTAGTAGCGCTGGTTGGGGGCCACCCATTCGCCCTGCTGCGTGTAGTTGTCCTTGTAGTAGGCCAAGTCGATGTTGCGCGGCATGGTGTAGAGGTCGTAGATGGGGTTGAGCGCTGTGCCGCCGCCCACGCGGTTCTTCGTCTTCGTCTGCATGTAGTTCATCGAAGCCTCGATGTGCACACGCTTAAAGAGGTTGTAGCTCTGTCGGAAGGCAAAGGTGTTGCGGTTGTAGCTGTTCTCCTCGAGCATGCCGTTGCTGTGCGAGTTGGCAAAGGAAAAGTAGGACTTCACCTTCTCCGTGCCGCCGGAGAGCGAGATGGAGTTGTTGGTGGTCACTCCGGTGCGGTAGAAGTCGTCCACATCGTTGCCGGCCGAGTTGCGCAGATGCACCTGGCGCGTCCCTCCCTTGAAGTCCTTGCCCATCGGGGCGTTCACCACCAGCTGGTCGTTGGCCCGGTCGGCAATGCGTCCGCCCCAGGAGTCGATGGAGATGACGCCGTTGTCGCTGACGCTGGCGCCGTAGATGTTCTGGATCTTGGGTGTGGTGAGCGGACGGTCGAAGGTGATGTTGGAGGTGAAGTTCACGTCGACGCGTCCCTCCTTGCCCTTCTTGGTGGTGATCATGATCACGCCGTTGGCGGCCCGCGAACCGTAGAGTGCGGCCGCGTTGGCACCCTTCAGCACGTTCATCGATTCGATGTCGTCGGGGTTGATCATCGAGAGCGGGTCGCTGCCTTCGGCCACGCTGCCGCGCTGGGTGAGCGTGGTGGCCACATCGCCGCCGCTGAGCTGTCCGCGCGTTTCATTGGTCATCGGCACTCCGTCGATCACGATGAGCGGGGCGTTGTTGCCCAGAATGGACTGTGCGCCGCGCAGCTGGATTTTGGAGGCTCCGCCCGCACCGCCGGCACTGGGGGTGATGGTGATGCCCGACACTTTACCTTCCAGACTGTTCACCACATTCACGTCCTGCACCTTGGTCAGGTCGTCGTTCTTGATCTGCTGGGTGGCATAGGTCAGCGACTTTTCCTTGCGCATGATGCCCATGGCCGTCACCACCACCTCGTTGAGGTTGTTGCCCTGGCCCTGCATCACGATGCTCATGCTGCCGCCGTTCCACTTCACGTCCTGGCGGGCATAGCCGATGAGCGAAACGCGGATGGTGGCACCCGGCTTCA
Source organism: Alloprevotella sp. (assembly GCA_036802405.1). Classification (GTDB taxonomy): domain Bacteria; phylum Bacteroidota; class Bacteroidia; order Bacteroidales; family Bacteroidaceae; genus Alloprevotella. The sequence goes on along the minus strand of DAIRWG010000030.1, from coordinate 7,769 downwards.
CGTTCTTGAGGGTGAAAGCACCGTTGAGGTCGGTGGTCGTGAGGTTTTTCGTGCCGACCACGAGCACCGTGGCGCCGATGGCGGGTTCTCCGCTCTGGTCCTTCACCACACCTTTCACCACGCCTTGTTGCTGCACGAGGGTCGTTTCGGCCTTGGCTGCCGTGGGGAATGCCATGAAGGGTACACCGGCCATCACTGCCGCGAGGAGCGACATACTGACTGTCTGGATGGGTCTGTACATATCTGTTCGATTTAAGGGAGGGTTACTCCATAAAGATTAGATGTGCCGACGTTCCGGCAGGCGTTGCCCTCGGGGGGACGCTGCGCGGAAACGCCTTGCGTTAGTGATTTTGGACTACAAAAATAGGGATTTCTTCAGAAAATGCTTTTAAGATTCGATGCAAAAGAATGCCTCTGTTTGTAAATTTAACATATGCTATAGTCTTTGATTTGCAAAGGACAGCTTGCAGCACACGGCTTTTGGGTCAAACAAATAGCGTATTCCATTTTGGCGTACTCCTTCAGCATGCACCAAGGGCGGGCTGAAAGCACTACTGTCGCTTTCAGCCCGCCCTTGACGTACACACTCATTCGGATGCCCGATGAATCGGAAATGCGGACAACAAATTGGGCACCATAGCGAACGAAAACCGGGCGCCCGGCTTGTTCACTCACACCCGTTCTTGCGGAACTCCTAAAAATCAAAATCCTCACTCCTCGCCGCTGCCGGGAAAAGCATATCCACGCTGACGGCGGGGCGGGCGTTGGTTCATCAGCTGGAGCTGCAGCTGGTGCAGGCGGTCGATCTGCGCCGGCGTGAGGAAGGCGGTGTAGAGCTTGTCGTAGCCCTTCAAGCGTTCGAGCAGGCGTGCCTTGCGCTGCTCGTCACCGCTTTGCCTTGAGCGGGCCGTGTCGGGGCGCTGGGCCCGTGCTGTGCGGCGCAAGTCGGCATCGGGGCGTTGCGCACCTTCCTGCGGCAGACGGCCATGCAGGTCCTTCATCTGCTGGCGGTAAGCCTCCAAGAAAAGCTGCGTGTGCGCCGAATCGAGCTGGAGCGAGTCGGCCAGCTGGCGGGCCATGGCCTCCACATGCTTTTCGGGACTGACGGGCAAAGGCAGGCGGCTGGGGCGCTGAGCGTTCACGGGCATGGTGCTGAAGGCTAGACCGAGGAAGGCTACTGAAAGGGAACGAAGTGTCATCATAGTTTTTGCGTTTGGATTAGAATGTGGATGCCTAGGGCATAAGAGCCGATGCATCCGTTTGACCGCAAAATTAGCAAAAATAATCAGGCATCCCTTTGCCCATGTCGGGAATATTGACGTAATTCGCATTTTATTTGTCAAACCTCGCATTTACCCGATGATCAAGAAATCCGTACTAAACTGGCTGACCCACTACGTGGCCCTGAAAGGCTATGTGGAGAAGCACCGGCAACTGCCCGACAAGAAGAAGGAAGAAGGCCGCGCACTGCTCAACTGGTGGAAATACCAGAAGAAGCTGATGAAGCAGGGAAAGGTTTCTTCCGAACGCCAAGAGCTGCTGAAGCTGCTCAGCGACATGCGCACCGTGAAGCGCTTGTTTACCAACGGATGACCGCTGTCCTGTCGGGCGGCACACACAAACGAGAGGCCACGGATGGAACGAACAACCAGTGTTCGATCCATCCGTGGCCTCGTAATTCTGAGTGTGGCAGAGTGTTGCGGGGGTCACACCTTGTGCCCCGATGACGTCAGCGAATGATAGTGGCCTCGCGGTCGGGGCCGACGCTCACGATCTTGATGGGCGTGCCGGTGGCCTGCTCGATGTAGGCAATGTAGTCCTTGAAAGCCTGCGGGAAATCGGCCTCAGCGCGCAGCTCCGTGAGCGGGGTGTTCCATCCCGGCAGCTCCTCGTAGACGGGTTGCCAACCTTCCGTGTCGTAAGGCATGTCGGTGGTGGTCACGCCGTCCTTCGTGTAGGCCGTGCACACCTTGATGGTGCCGAAGGCATCGAGCACGTCGCCCTTCATCATCACCAGGTCGGTCACGCCGTTGATCATGATGGCATACTTGAGAGCCACCAGGTCAAGCCATCCGCAGCGGCGGTTGCGTCCCGTCACGGCTCCGTACTCGTTGCCGATGTGGCGGATGGTGTCGCCCGTTTCGTCAAACAGCTCCACGGGGAACGGGCCACCCCCCACGCGGGTGCTGTAAGCCTTGAATATGCCGAAGATGTGGCCGATGGTGTTGGGGGCCACGCCGAGTCCGGTGCACACACCGCCGCTCGTGGTGCTCGACGACGACACGTAGGGATAGGTGCCGTGGTCAATGTCGAGCAGCGAACCCTGCGCACCTTCAGCCAGCACGTTCTTGCCTTCAGCGAGGGCGCGGTTGATTTCGATTTCGGTGTCGGTGAGGTGGAACTTGCGCATGTAGTCCACGCCTTCCAGCCACTTCTTCTCCTCTTCGGCAATGTCGTAGTCGGTGTAGTGCAGATCCTTGAGAATCTGCTCGTGGCGAGCCTTCAGGGCCTGGTACTTGGCCTCGAATCCGTTGAGAATGTCGCCCACGCGCAGGCCCACACGGGCAGCCTTGTCGCTGTAGGTCGGGCCGATGCCCTTGCCGGTGGTTCCCACCTTGTTCTTGCCCTTGGCGGCCTCGTAGGCACGGTCGAGCACACGATGGGTGGGCAGAATCAGATGAGCGCGCTTGCTGATGTGCAGACGGTCGGTCAGCTGGTAGCCGGCCGACTCCAGCTCGTGGGCCTCGGCCATGAAGAGGTCGGGGGCAATGACGCATCCGTTGCCGATGATGTTGACCTTTCCTTCATCGAAAATGCCGGAAGGAATCGAGCGGAGCACGAATTTCTTGCCGTCGAAGATGATGGTGTGGCCAGCATTCGGGCCACCGGCAAAGCGTGCCACCACGTCGTAGCGCGGAGTGAAATAGTCAACGACCTTGCCTTTACCTTCGTCGCCGAACACGATGCCGAGGAGGGCATCCACTTTTCCTTTGTTCATAGTGTGTGTATGTGTGGAATAAGTTTTGAATTTTCCTTGGGTGGCGGGGATGCGAGGGTGTGCCACCGTCGGCGCATCCCGTCAGCGATTCGGGCTTCCATGCCCGAATGCTCACCTTGTCCGAGCCACAAAGTTAGCGGTTTTTTCGGTAAATGCCCCCCGATTGCTTTCTTTTTCCCATCTTTGCAGCATGAATTTTGACAAATCTGCCTCAAAGCGGGCCTTGACCTATGGCCGATGGCTGCTGCTGCCCGTGCTTTTGGCCGTGCTGGCCATGCTCTTTGCCGTCAATCCCACCGACCACGAGTGGGTGCCCAAATGCATGGTGAAGCAGCTCACAGGCTTCGACTGCCCGGGCTGCGGGCTGCAGCGCGCGGTGCACGCCGCCCTGCACGGGCGATGGGCCGAGGCATGGGCCTACAACCGCTTTCTCATCTACTCCCTGCCCTATCTGCTGGGAGTGGCTGCCGCCGAATGGTTCACTTGGGGGTGGGTGCAGCAACGCCTCCGATCGGTGCTGGAAAGCCCACGGGCCTTGCTGCTCTACGTGGCGCTCTACGTGATCTGGGGCATCGTGCGCAACGTGCTCGGATGTTGACCGCCGAACGACAGTATGGCACGTTTTTCCAAAAAGTGGAAGAAAAAACGCAGTGAAAGCCTCACATCAATTTCTTTTGACTATATTTGCAAACTAAAACTTACGAATCAGCGTATGAATAGCTATTTCTATTTAGACTCGAACAATAAGCAGCACGGCCCCATCGTGGTGGAGAAGTTTGCGGAAAACGGCGTGACTCCTTCCACCCTCGTGTGGTGCAACGGCATGGACAACTGGCAACCGGCCGATTCGGTGGCTGAACTGAAGGAATGGTTTGCCCAGCATCCGGCTGCACCTGCCCAGCCCCAGCAAGGCTACAACTATGGCCAGCAGCCTCAACAACCGCAGCAGCAAGGCTACAACTCCGTTCAGCCCAACCAGCAGGGTTACAACTACGGACAACCCAACCAGCAGCAGGGTTACAACTACGGCCAACCCAACCAGCAGCAAGGCTACAACTACGGCCAGCAGCCTCAGCAACCCCAGCAGCAGGGAAACGGCTACGCCACACCGCCCTTCGGCCCCTATGCGCCTTGTCCCGACACCTATCTGGTGTGGGCCATCCTCTCCACCCTGTGCTGCTGCATGCCTTTGGGCATCGTGGCCATCATCAAGTCGGCGAGGGTGACGAGCCTCTACAACCGCGGACACTACGACCAGGCACTCATCGCATCCTCCGATGCCAAGGACTGGTGCATCTATTCGCTCGTGGCGGGCATCATATGGTCGGTGGTCAGCGGCGTGTTCTACGCCATCTTCGACTGAGCCCCCGCATTTCATCCCAAAAACAACGCTGACGCATGGAAAACGACTACTTCAACCCCTATGCCAAGCAGCAGGAGTCTCCCTCCGCTGCTCCCTCCCCATCGATGCAGCAGCCCGGCAACGGCTGTCCGCCCCGCCCCACGCCCCCACCCTGTCCCGACAACTATCTGGTGTGGGCCATCCTCTCCACCGTGCTGTGCTGTGTGCCCTTCGGAATTGTGTCCATCGTGTATGCCGCGCGTGTGGAATCACGCTACATGGAAGGCCATTACAACGAAGCCATGGAATATTCGCGCAAGGCCAAACTTTGGGCCATTGTGTCGGCCGCCACTTCAGCGGCATGCATTGCAATTTACCTGATGTGTCTGCTGGCATTTGCCTTATGCTGCGCCGACTGACCATCTGTCGCCCTAACATTCAACTCCCCTCAACATCATGGAAACGAACAACCCAAACCCGCCCTACCAGCCTTACGGCCAGCAACCTTACGGCAATGGCCAGCAGCCGCCCATGCCGCCCTATCAACAATCCGGCGCGCCCTATCCGGCACCGCCGCAGAACTATCTGGTGTGGGCCATCCTCTCCACCATCTGTTGTTCACCGATTTTCGGCATTGTGAGCATTGTGTTCGCATCGCAAGTGAACTCCAAGTTCCGTGCCGGCGATGTGGCCGGTGCCATGGAGGCCTCCAGAAAGGCTAAGACTTGGGCCATCGTGTCGGCCGTGGTCGGCGTGGTCTGCGGCTTCATCGGCTTCCTCGTCGGATTGGCCGAAGCCCTCGGCTAAACCGCGAAATCATTGGGCCGACATAGGCCTGCGATCAACCCATTTCCTTTCTTTTACGCGTCTGCCGGCAGCTCGGATGCCGGCAGACGCTTTGTTTTGCTTCATTGAATCTTTCGCTGTACCTACGAAGGCTTTGCATCCTTACCACTAAGGGCCACAAAGACGCACGAAGCCATGCGGCGGAATGTGTTTGTCCGCGAAGGGCCGCTAAGGGCCGCGAAGCCTTGCGGCAGTATATTACGCGAAGGGCCCAAAGGCCACAAAGAAACGCGAAGCCATGCGGCTGAGTTCTTACCACTAAGGGACACGAAGATGCACGAAGCCCAGCAGATGAAGCTATGGCTCTTCACGCGCGCACGCGCACACATACATCACGGAACACGCTGCGGTGCTTGATGGCTCATATGGCTCTTCACGCGCGCACGCGCACACATACTATGCAATCACGTTTTTTACTGTCATCCGTCAAAAGCCCTACTTTCAAGCCTCTGTCTGAACAAGTCCCAGACTTGTTCGGACACTACCGCGGTACCCTCACGACACTACCGCGGTACCGTACGGACACTACCGCGGTACTCTCACAACACTACCGCGGTGCACGCACGCCTTTTTGCAGGCCTTTGACAGATGAAAGCAGAAAGTGCAATTACGCTGTAACGCGCGCACGAAGGAGAGGATGCATACTGTCAAGGTACCATCGTGTGACATTCGTATGCAGACGCGACAGAAAATTTTGCAGTTTCTGGAAAAGTCACTACATTTGCATCGTCAAAACAACCACTAACCTAATGATCCGTTACACGGCGCACGACTACTTCCGCGCATGCCGATTGAAACGGATGAAATGAAGAGATGAAATCATGAAAAACGAAACCCTCCCCCACGAGCATGCCCCGAAACTGAAGGACGTGCTTCAGAAAGTGAAAGAAGTGCTGGCACGCTGTGCCTGCCTCACCGTGGAAATGGTGATGGCCGTTGTGCGCAAGCTGCGCGAACGAGGCATTTGGCCTTCGGGCCAACTGCTCGGCCAATCGCGTGTGCAGCCAGCGGAACATGCCGAAGCACCCAACATCCCGACCACCGAAAGGGGAAAAAACACCCGAATGACGCAGCAGGACACTGCCGCCCCCTCGGCCTACGGCCTGCAGGTGCAATGCAACACGGCACAGGTGAAAGCATTTCTGCAGCAGCACTACGAAGTGCGCTACAACGTGCTCGACCACTGTGCCGAGGTGCGTCACCGTGCTGGTGTGGAAAGCGAAGGAGAAGGACTGCCGGCTGTGCAGGCGTTTCACCCCGTCAACGAAGTGACGCTCAACACCATCGTGCTCCATCTGCACGAGTGCGGCATTCCCTGTTGGGACCGCGACGTGTCGCGCCTGCTGCATTCGCGCCTCATGCCGCAGTATCATCCGCTGAGCGACTACCTCAGCAGTTTGCCTGCTTGGGACGGCACCGACCGCCTCACGCCCTTGGCGCGCCGCGTGTCCGACGAACGGCTCTGGCTCACGTCCTTCGCCTGCTGGATGCGTGCCATGGTGCGCCAATGGATGACGTGTGTGGAAGCCGCCGACGGGCAAGATCCGTCGAACCAGCTGGCACTCATCCTCATCAGCCGCGAGCAGGGACTGCACAAGAGCAGCTTCTGCCGCATGCTGCTGCCCGAGGAACTGCGCACTTACTACACCGACAAGTTTGAACTCGTGGCGCGCGCCAACCTGGAGTTTCCCCTTTGCCGCTTTGCGCTGGTCAACCTCGATGAGTTTGACCGCTATTCCCCTGCCCAGATGACCAAGCTCAAGAATCTCATGCAGCTCGGCATGCTCAACGTGCGCCGTCCGCGGGCCCGCCACTTCGAGCAGCTTCGGCGCACGGCCTCATTCATCGGCACCAGCAACACGGGCGAACTGCTGACCGACCCGACGGGTTCGCGCCGCTTCTACTGCCAGGAGGTGGACCGCCTGATCGACATCGACACACCGCTCGACTACGCCCAGCTCTATGCCCAGCTGCTCCATGAGCTGGCCCAGGGCCGTCCCTATTACCTGAGCAAGGACGAGGAGGCCCTTGTGCAGCAGCACAACCGTGCCTACTACCGCTCGTCGGCCCTTGCCGAGGCTTTCCGGAAACTCTTTCTGGCTGCCGAAGACGAGGACCGCACCGATGGCGATGCCCAGTGGCTTTCGGCCACCGAAATTTTCAAGATGCTGCAGGATGCCTTCGGTTCGCGCATCCTCGCGGGCACGCCTTGCCAGCTCGGCCGCCAGCTCACCTTCCTGCAGGTGAGGAAGAAGCACACCGTAAAGGGCACCCTCTACTGTGTGAAGCGCCAATGAGTGCCCTGACCAGCAGAGACACGTATGTATCACCTTTGCTGCACCATGTATCACCTTTTTGTATCGGGGGTACAGTTTGGTGTACTCATTTAGCATGCGTCAAGGGCTTTCAGCCCGTACTTGACGCATGCTATAGTCAAACAAAATTTTGGAAAACCTAAAGTTTAATCCATAGGGGGGTAGGTAGTATCTGCTCTCTTCATCCCAATCCCATGCCGTAGGTCACCCCGTTAGGGGTGAAATTGGGTAGCCAGGTATGCGGGGCACCCGCATGCCTGGTTACAGA
>DAIRWG010000029.1:0-20852 GCA_036802405.1 Alloprevotella sp. | reverse complement strand
TGAGCCAATGGCAAAGGTCGGCTTGGGGAATCGGACGGCCAATCATACGACCGAAGTTCACGATCATATCGGCTGCCACCGCATCAAGATAGTCGGCATCCACCAGCACAACGGTTGATGCCCATTTTGTTTGTTTCATTGGGATATGAGGAATATGTGGGAATTCTTCGATGTTGTGTGAGGAGAAGAAGTCTTGGGCTATACAGGTGTGAGCAAGGCCATGCGCCCCAGAAGGACACGAGGCATCAGTCGTCATCGAGGTCGAAGTCGTCCTCGAGGAAAAGAGGCGCGGTGTCTGCAAAATCATCGAGCGCACGACGGTCTTTCTTCGTCGGGCGTCCGGTGCCGCGGGCACGGTCTACGAAACCGCTGATGCGGCTCATTTCAAGCAGCTCATACTGCTCGGCCGAAGTGATATTTTCCAAAATGTCGGGCAGCAGGCGCGCGCCCACCCGCTTCTCGATGGCCTGTTTCACACGGAAAGTATAGGTGACGGGAGATTTCTTCACACTGACCTCATCGCCGTCCTTCACCGTACGCGAAGGTTTGGCCTGAGCGCCATTGATGCACACCCGCCCGTTTTTGCAAGCATCGGCCGCCAGGGTACGCGTTTTATAGATGCGCGCGGCCCACAGCCATTTGTCCAAACGTGCTTCCATTGTCATTTCAAGCAAAGAGGGGTGATCATTTGTTGTTGAATTGATTCATGGCCACATTGATGCCCGACAGGCAGAACGTCTTCACGGCATCTCCGGCCAAGGCCACGCGCTCGTCCATGGTGCGCAGATCTTCTTCGCCAAATTCGCCCAACACATAATCCACCTGCCCGCCACGCGGGAAATCATTGCCGATGCCGAAGCGAAGGCGGGCATACTGCTGCGTGCCAAGCACTGAAGTGATGTGACGAAGCCCGTTGTGACCGGCTTCACTGCCACCGGGCTTCAGACGCAAGTGTCCGAAAGGTAGTGCCAGATCATCCACCACCACCAGCAAGCGTTCCACCGGAATCTTTTTCTCATTCATCCAATAACGAACGGCATTGCCCGAGAGGTTCATGTAGGTGGACGGCTTGAGCAACGTGAGCGTTTGGTTCTTCACCTTCAGCGTAGCCACGAATCCGTAGCGTTTGTCCTCAAAGGTCACGCCGCCAGCCTCAGCCAAAGCATCCACCACGCGGAATCCGATGTTGTGACGGGTGCGGGCATATTCATCACCGATGTTGCCCAACCCTACTACCAAATAGTTCATTTCTTCATTTTTGATTGGAAGGCGCATCCCCCTCATCGACGGGTAACGCCCGAATAGAAGAATTGTGAGGTTGCGCCCTTTTATGAATGCCAACACTCAACGGCAATACCGCCGAAAGCAAGGTATCATAAAAATCGCACAACCTCACAAGCCATATCGGCCGCGAAATGCTTTCGCTCTGAAACGAAAGGCCGGCAGCCTGGTCTTTTCAAGAAAAATCTTGCCTTACGCGACAGCCATTAAGCCTGCTTGGCAGCAGCAGCAGCTGCACCCATTGCGGCACGAGTCATCTTAACGGTGCAAACGATCACCTCCTTCGGGGTCACCATTTCCAAGCCCTCGAAGCTGAGCTGGCCAGCCTTGATGCTCTTGCCGAGTGCGAGAGTAGTCACGTCTACCTCGAGCTTCTCGGGGATAGCGGAGTACATGGCACGAACCTGAAGCTTGCGAACCATCATCATCAAGCGACCACCGGCACGTACACCTTCAGCCAAGCCCTTAGCCACCACGGGAACACCCATCACGATGGGCTTCTCGGCGTGAACCTCGTAGAAGTCAACGTGCAGCACGTTGTCCTTCACGGGGTGGAACTGCACTTCCTTGAGCACAGCCTTGTGATCCTCGCCATCGATGTTGATGTCTACGAGGTAGATGTGGGGAGTGTAGATCAACTTGTTGATTTCCTTCTCGCTCACAGTGAAGTGGAGAGCCACGGGATTGCCGTTCTCATCCTTCTTCTCACCGTAAATCACGCAAGGCACGTTGCCGCTCTTGCGAACTTCCTTTGTTGCCTTCTTGCCGAGGTCCGTACGTACGGAACCGCTGATTGCAATTTGCTTCATTTTGCTTTTAATTATTAAATGTGTTACTCTAAATTAAGTGTTCCCCACCGTGTTTCTGACGCACCAAACGCCTCCGCCTCGACGGGTATGCTTTCGCTTAATTCGCCATCACACGTGAGACCAACGGCCTCCGCAGGGACAAATCGGCTGCAAATTTACGATTTTTTCCTTATCTGTGCAAGCATTGCGCGGATTTTATTCTTCGATGTTTTCGAACGTACTTCTTCTCTGCAACTCACACCTATATATAAATAGGATGTTTGGAACCTAAGCCTTTTGGTGTTACGACACCAAGGCAGCGCACACGCCCAATCTGCCCGCAACCACCCATCGCGTCAGCTTGAAGCGCCGAACGGAAACGAGCAGGAGGCTAATTGTTCTATTTCTCGGATTCTTGGTGCCTCTTCCGATGATTGTCATTTCACTATTTTTATCCAATCGGGCACGTTTATCCCACGAAAGTCCCAAAGTCCCAAAGTCCCAGGGGGTGGGACGCTTCTATGCAATTATTGATTATCAAGGAGTTACCTCTTTTCTCTCTTTTTATATAGGACTGGGACTTTTGGGACTTTGGGACTTTCTGATTTTTTAGCAGAAAAAGGGCACGCCTTGATTGGGCATAGGAAATTGGCATATTTGTCGGATTTGCACAGCGTAGCGGCACTCAAAGTACAAAGACAGTCTTGAAGCCAAATTAGAAATATATGCATTACAATATCAGCACAAATTATCTAAAATACGCTAACCACATAAAGTTTTAGGTCTTCAAACTTGCATATAATCCGACAACCCGCTACCTTTGCATCGTTTTTCATGGTATTAGATTTAAGGTTAGTGAAGATTGGTTGTCGTGATGACAATCAATTTTTTTTGCCCCTACCCCAACCTACGCGGTCAAATTGAAGCGCTACAACGGCACCATATAGGCAGCGATGGCCCGCAACACGATTTCTGAAAAAAGCGAAACGACAAATTTTCTTTTATACGATTAAATCCGTAACTTTGCACTCTCATAATCAAAGGCTTTGCGAAGCTGCCAACCACCCGTGACAAGGAATAAATTACGTACAGAAACTCCAGCTCGGAACGGCACGACGCAATTCCCTACATAACAGACAAGAACTTCATGGAATTCAAGAAACAATATACCAAAGAAGAAGTGCAGGAACTGACAAGCTGGATGGAGAGCCACAAAGACCAGTTTCCACAGGAATTCGACCTCGACAAAGCCACCCACCTCAACAATCTGCCCCAAATGGTGCATTTCTACAACGAAGTGGCCCTGCTGCACGTAGACAACCCCACCTATAGCGGACAGATTTACTTTCTTTTCCGACTGCGCGACGCGCTCCGCGAAGCATGCCACATCGCAGACTGACGCAATCAGCACTTGCGCCGCCTGAGCCAAGACCGAAAAGAATCAAGCCCACCTTCCCATTCACCACATTCTCACAAGAACAAACAAATTGAGCCTTCCAGAACATTCCCCCATACGCATTGTCATCCTGCTGCTTGTCGTTGTAGCCGTGCTCTTTCCGCTGCAATGGATGCCCTCGTTCAGCCTCGGCACTTTCGAGGCCAAGCCCGTAGGACTTTTATCCGATGTATTGCCCGCCAACATGCTGCCACAGAGCGCCCTGACAGGACAGACCTCAGAACTTCCCAAAGTGGAAAAGCCGGCATTCCGCGATTCCTGCCCGCAAGGCATGGTATGCATCGAAGACTATGCTGACGACACCCAGCGCGGCATGACCCCATTCTACGAGGCCTTGCTGCAACGCAAGGAGCTGCAGCGTCCGGTGCGCGTGGCCTATTTCGGCGACTCGTTCATCGAAGTGGACATCCTCACCAGCGACTTGCGCACCATGCTGCAAGAGCACTACGGCGGAAGCGGTGTGGGATTTCTCGACATCGACCCGCCCTATGCAGCCAACCGGCCCACCGTGCGTCAGCAATCGGGCGGATGGAGCACACACTGCGTGCTCGACAAGGGCCGCTACGAGAAATCGAAGCTCAACGTGGGCCAACGCTACTTTCTGCCACAAGGTACGGCCTGGACGGAAATCAAAGGAGTGAACCGACCGAGGCTCGACTCGGCCGAAGTGCACACCCTGCTGCTGCGCACCAATGGCCCTGCCCATGTGGGACTGAAACTGGACAACGGCCCGATGATGGCACTCCGCACCCGAGGAAACGGCCGCGTGGAGGCTGTGACCTACCGAGGAAAAGCCGGCAAAGCCAAATGGCAGATCGGTGCGGCTCCCGGCATGGTGTGCTGGGGAGCGGTGGAAGAGTCGGCCAGCGGAGTGGCGGTCGACAATTTCTCGCTCAGAGGAAGTTCGGGGAAAACGATTGGCGAAATTCCCGAACAGACGCTCCGAGAACTCAACGAGGCACGCCCCTACGACCTGATCGTGTTGGGATTCGGCCTCAACGTGGCCGACAAGAAACGCACAGACTACAGCCTGTATGCCCAGCAGATGCAGACTGTGGTGGAAATGCTGAAACGGGCCTTTCCGCAAGCAGGCATTCTGATTGTCGGAGTGGGTGACCGCGAGAACAAGCTCTCCGACGGAAAACTGCACACCATGCCAGGCATCGTGGCCCTCTCGCGCTACCAGCAAAATCTGGCCGCCGACTGCCATGTGGCTTTCTGGAATCTTTACCAAGCCATGGGCGGAGAAGGGTCAATCAAGCGAATGGCCGAACAGACCCCCGCCGAAGCCGGCAAAGACTATACGCACATCAATGCCCACGGCGGGCGACGTCTGGCTGGAATCCTATTCAAAACTATGGTGTATGGACAAGAGCAATACGAAAGACGAAAGAAATACGAAGCGGAGCCTTAAGCAGCCCATCCTGCAAGCCACGGTCACACCGACTCCGAAATGGAGCGTGCGCTCAGACTCGGGCATGCCAACGGAAGGAAACGACGGGCGAAAGCTCTATCTGCTGCTGGCCTTATGGGGCATTTTGCTCACTGTGGCCGTGGCAGCCGCCACCAGCGACACTTGCGACGGCACTTCCGCCAAGGTGCAAAGCGTGCCCGAGGCATTCCGCCATGCCGATGCTTCATCCTCACCGCAAAATGGTGCGGCCCAGCACACGGGCAGCCAGCGGCTCGACATCGACACCACACAGCTCAACATGAGCTGGCCCAAGAACTTCATCCACACAAAGGAAGCCACCATCAGCCATGCCGAATGGCTTGCCCCTGCCGTACGCATCCTGCTCGAAGGCCAACGCCCGCTTCGGGTGCTTCAAATCGGCGATTCCCACGTGGCAGGAAAGTCCTTTCCGGCTGCATTGAAGGAAGCATTGCAGGCGAGTCTCGGCGCTGCCTCCTCAGCTGATGAAGGAAAGGGCGTGTGGTTCAGCTATGTGGGCAGCAACGGTGCCACTTCCAGCCGTTTTCTGACGGATGATTATATGGAGCGGTTTGCGCAATGCCGCCCCGACTTGATTGTGCTCTCGCTGGGCACAAACGAGGCACACGGCATGGGATACAGGGAGGACATACACAACCGGCAACTTGATCTGTTTTTCGACAAGCTGAAAGAAGCCTGCCCACAGGCAGTCATCGTGATGTCGACCCCTCCCGGGGACTATCTGACCACAAGCTATGTGAACTACCGGCGCACTTCACGCTCTTCGCGCCGCCGTGTGAAAGTGGTGCAGCGCAGCAGCCGTCCCAATCCGATGAACGCACGCTGTGCGGCCAACATCGTGGCATACGGCGAAGCACACGGCATGCCCGTGTGGGACCTCTTCAGCCAATGCGGCGGCGAAGGTGGCACGGCCCAGCGCAACTGGGTCAGCGCTCACCTGATGCGTGCCGACCGCATCCATTTTGAGCCCGAAGGCTACAAGGTGCAAGGCCGATTGCTGGGCAATGCCCTCATCCGGGCACTTGCACGCTGCGAGATTGAAAACTGAACCTCCACCTGCCAACTAAAAACTTATGCCACCCATATTAACCTATTCAGCCACCGACCCGCTGCTGTTCAACACCTGTTTCTTCCTATTTTTCTTCCTCGCCTTCATGGTGGGCTACTCACTGCTGAGCGGCAAGCGCACCACCGCCTTGCGATTACTCTACGTGACTGCCTGCTCTTACTACTTCTACTACAAGAATGCAGGAGCCTGGTGCATGCTTCTGGCCATCATTACGCTGGTGAACTTTGTCTGTGCACAACGCATGGAGCGGGCCAGCAGCCCACGGGCCAGAAAATGCTGGCTATGGGGGGCTATCACCTTCATGCTCGGGCAACTGGCTTTCTTCAAATACACGAATTTTGCCCTCGCCACCCTGGGCAACCTGTCGCTCGTGCCGCAAGGGCAACAACTCGACCTGCCGCTGCTCATCGGCATCTCGTTTTTCACCTTCCAGTCGATGAGCTACATCATCGACGTGTATCGCAAGCAAATGTCCGCCACGCATTCGCTCACCGACTTTGCCTTCTTCGTCAGCTTCTTTCCCACCCTGCTGGCCGGCCCTATTCTGCGGGCACGCACTTTTCTGCCCCAGCTGCGCCAACCCGTGGTGGTAACGCACGAAATGATGGGGGCCGGCACCTGGTGCATCGTGATGGGACTGTTCAAGAAATGCATCATTTCCGACTACATCAGCGTGAACTTCGTGTCGCGCATCTTCGATGACCCTTCGCTCTACTCCGGGTTGGAGAATCTGATTGGCGTGTATGGTTATGCCCTGCAGCTCTATTGCGACTTTTCGGGCTATTCCGACATGGCCATCGGCATTGCACTGTGGATGGGATTCCACATTCCGGCCAACTTCCGCGCCCCCTACAAGAGCGACTCCATCACCGACTTCTGGCGCCGTTGGCACATCTCGCTTTCCAGCTGGCTGCGCGACTACCTCTACATCTCGCTGGGAGGCAACCGCTGCTCGAAGTGGCGCATGTATCTCAACCAGTTCCTCACCATGCTGCTCGGCGGACTGTGGCATGGCGCTTCCTGGAACTTCGTGATCTGGGGATCGGTGCACGGGCTGGCCCTCTGCGGCCACAAATGGCTGCGCGACCGGCTCGGCCACGACAAGCACTACCATTCCTCCGGATGGCGGCGTGCAGCAGCCATCGTGCTGACCTTCCATGTGGTGTGCTTCAGCTGGTTGTTCTTTGCCGGCACTTCATTCGAGGCTTCGGGCCACATGCTGAAGCAAATTTTCACGAACTTCCAGCCGCAGCTGATCATGCAGTTCGTGGCAGGCTACCCGGAAGTGACCATGCTCATGCTCCTGGGCTTTGTGCTGCATTTCCTACCCACCCGATGGAACGAGCAGGTCAGCCAGTGCTTAAGTCGCGCTCCGCTGGTGGTGAATGCCCTGCTGCTCATCGGCATCATCATCTGGGTGGTGCAGGTGAAGGGCAGCGATGTGCAGCCGTTCATCTACTTCAAATTCTGATTCCCCTCCTTCCCCCTACCAGTGCGCCCTTGCCCGGTGCCGTTTGCAACCAACTCATGCAACGGCCCAAGGCATGGGGCGCACTGCCATTTCAGGCATTCGCGTCTTGGGCGGAATGGCGCACGGGTGAACGTAGAATTGTTAAACTATGTCCCCGAAGAAGCCAAACGCACATATTTTCAATTCGAAAATTTGCAACATCCAAGAAATAGTCGCACTTTTGTAGAAGAAAGTGGAAATGTGCCCGTATGCCAACCTTAAGCACCCACGGGACTGCCACATTTCAGAAAGAAAAGCACAGGCTGACGAACAGCATGCCTTGCACGTCACATCGGAAAACCGATGCGCGCCAATGCCTACTGTGCGTAAGCATGAACCCTATATTCTAAATCAATCATAAACGTAAAGCATTTCAATGAAACGACACTTACTCTATGCATCTCTTCTGACAGCCGGAGTGCTCTGCGCCAGCCAAGGCATGGCACAGGACCAAGTGGTGACCCTCACCACGGCCAAGGCTAACGGAGAGAAGGTGACGCTCCGCGTGAACCAGCTGAAAAAGGGAGTGACGGTGGACTGGGGCGACGGTAACCCCGTGAGCTATGCTGCCACCAACGACGACCTGCTCGTGATCGAAGGCACGACAAAGGGCACGGTCATCACCCTCAAGGCTGACAAGAAGCTCAACACACTGGTGTGCGACGGCAACGAACTGACCGCACTCGATGTGAGCCAGGCGCCCAACCTCATTTCCCTTTATTGCCAGAACAACCAGCTGACCACACTCAACGTGTCGGCACTCAGTGCACTGACCGACTTGAACTGTGCCAACAACAATCTGCAGAAGCTGCTGATCGTAGACTCGGCCAATCCGGCCATCGAAAACCTGAACGTGGCCGGAAACGAATTGGCCACCAATCAGGCTGCCAGCACCAGCACCACTTTCTACTACAAGGGATCAGCCCTGCAGCACCTCAACGTGGCTGGAAACAAATTCAAAGCCCTCAATCTCACAGCCAACCGCGCGCTCGACATGCTCGTGTGCAACGACAACGGACTGAAGAACCGTCTCAACCTCACCATGACCGACTCCATCACTACGGTTGTGGCCCACAGCAACGAGTTCTCGGCCATGTCCATGCCGTCTTCGGGCGGAAAGAAGCTGCGCAAACTGGTGATCAACGACAACCAGATCCCCACCCTCAGCCTGGAGAGTTGCCTGCAGTTGCACACCTTGATGTGTAAAAACAACGGGCTGACCTCTGTTGGCCTTCCCGCCAAGACCAAGCTCGATGTAATGGAATGCGGCGGCAACAAGCTTTCATTCAGTTCGCTGCCCTCAAGCAAATCGATGCCGACCCACATCACCTACACCCCGCAGGAAGAGAACCTCGACATCACCCAATGGCTGCAGCATGACGACACGGGCTACTACATGGACGTGTGCACCAATTGGAACGACCGTCTGAAGGATCCCTACGTGCTGAAAATCCACGACCTGATGCTCGACCCCGATGGCGGAAAGACCATCAAGGCCCAATGGATGAAGATTGACGAGAACGGCCAGCCGGCCGAAATGACCAAGGCCAGCACCGCTGCGAAAACCAACGACTACCTGCCGCTGACCAGCACGACCAGCTACGGCAACGTGACGTTCCTCAATCCCTACGGAAAGGTGTATGCCCTGTTCACCAGCACGGTTTATCCCGAGTTGACATTCAAGACGACCGTATTCCGCACTGGCAAGGACACCCCAGTGGGCATCGGCCAAGTGACTACGGGTGACAACGGGCTCACCGTGACAGTGGCCAACAAGCAACTGACGCTCAGCGCCGGCACTGACACCCATGTGCGCGTGTATGCCACTTCGGGCCGCGCCGTATGGCAGGGGAAGGTGGCAGCCGGCGAAACGGTGCAGCTGAATCTCCCCGCTGGTGTTTATGTGGTGAACGGAAAGAAGGTGGTGCTCTAAGCCCGCGGCGATTCCGCATCCACTCGACGAACTAACATTCAATCAAACGAATCATCAAATGAACCATTTGAAATACATTTTGGGCTGCACGGCACTGACAGTGGCCAGCTTGTCGTTTGCACCGGCCCAAGCACAAAACACGCTGCCCGAAGGCTCCTACCCCAGCATTGTGGCTCCACAAAAGCAGACGGTGAGCTATCGCGAACGCACCTTGTGCTTCGATGTGACGGCCAATGTGCCGTTCACTGCCACTTCCAACGCATCCTGGGTAAGCATCCGCCAGGGACAGAACGGCGAGGTGTATGTTCACCTGAAAGCCAACAGCGAAGCCACTTCCCGCCAGGCCGTAGTGACTTTTGCCAACGCAGAGAACTCCCTGAGCGAAACACTCACCATCACGCAGACACGCAATGAGGCCACGCCCGACTTCAAGGCCGACACGCAGGTGAAGGTGTGGCAGGCGGAAGCCAACACCTCTCAGAGCGGAAACGAGGCCGCCAAAGCCATTGATGGCAACACGGGCACCATGTGGCATTCCCAGTGGACACCCAACTTTGCCGTGAGCGAATCGAATCCGGCCACGCTGACCTTCCGCTTCAACAATGCTCCGCACATCGACTACATCAACTACACCACCCGTCAGGACGGCAACCAAAACGGTAACTTCGACAAGGTGGAACTGTATGTGATGACAGGACTTGAAACGGAGCTCCGACTGCTCAAGACGCTCAATCTGGGTGGCGCCAGCGGCACGCACCGCATCAACCTCACCAGCGAAGGACTGGACGATGTGAAACGCATACAGTTCAAGGTGCTTTCGGGCAGCAACGGAAATGCATCCTGCGCCGAAATGCAGTTCTTCGTTGACAACAACAAGAGCCCCGAAAATCCCTACGGACTCTTCACCGATGGTTCCTACACGGCTCTTCGCGAAGGGGTGACCCAGGACGACATCAACAACTTGGACGATGACTTCACAGCCAGTCTGGCCCAGCGCATCTTCGACAAGGATTACGACCCCACGGGCCGCGTGGCTGAGTATACGGCCAAGCTTTCCTACAAGACGCAGTCCGACCTCTGGAACGCTCCCGGCAAGTATTACGACCAGACCCAGGGCGTGACAGGTATCAACATCACGAAGGGCAAGCACGTGATTGCCGTGTCCGGACTGGATGAAGACGAGTCTCTGCCCCTGTCTGTGATTGCCTGGTATGTAGGCAAAGTCGGAGGAAACTTCGATGGAGGTAATCCCGAATCGCAAGAATTCACGTTGCGCAACGGCCTCAACGTCATCAACTACACCGGCAACTACGACGGTCTGGCCTACATCTGCTACTACGCTACGGCCAACCCCGAGCTCAAGCCCAAGGTGAAGGTACACTTCATCGACGGACAGGTGAACGGTTTCCTCTCGCTTGACAAGACCAACGAGCAGATGCACGAACTCTGCCGCGTGGCCCCCAACGTCTGCATGGATGTGGTGGGTACAAACGTGCATAGCGTGTGGACTTCACGTGGCATCCGTCAGGATTTCTCCAATATCAACTCCGATGGCCTCTATGGCAACTGCGTGGCCGTGGACGGCAAGAGCCTCGGCTACCGCCAGTTCATCCATGTGCTCGACTCCTTGGTGATCTGGGAACACGAGTTGCTCGGTTTCCACAAGTATGACTGCGCCCCCGACAACCGTACCATGGCTTATGTGAACTTCACCTACTACATGTTCCAGGGCGGCCGCGGCGTTTCCTTCCATGTGGACCAAGAACCCCGTGTGCTGAGTTGCAAGAACCTTATCACGACCGACAACGATGCCATCTGGGGCCTCTCCCACGAATGGGGACACCAGCACCAGATGCAGCCTTACTTCTGCTGGGGTGGTATGGGCGAAGTGACCAACAACATGAACTCCTACTACAACATCATGCGCATGGGCTTCCGCGAGTCCGACAAGATCAACCAGTGGGCTCCTGCTCGCAAGCACTTCGTGAATGCCAATTATGCCGACATCACCCGCACCAGCGAGATGCGTCAGAATGCCTACAACGAGCGCACAAGCCAAGGCAACGATGCCCTTCGCGCCGTGTGCGAGGCCAGCAAGGATTTCGAAATAAAGGATTATGCCACCGACCCCGAACACGCTTTGGCCATCAACGAAGTGGGCGTGGGTGAAACGCTCTGCCCGTTCATCATGCTCTACAACTACTTCACCACTCACGGCAAACCCGACTTCGCTCCCGACTGGTATCAGTCGCTCCGCGAGAACGACGACGAGAACGGTTCACAGATTGAAAAGAAGGGTGAAGTGGACAAATACGAGCTCCTGGCTTCTGCCCAGAATTCCAACAAGAACGGCAAGTATTCCGTGCTGAAGGCCAAGTATCCCAACTCTGTGTGGATCAAGAAGAACTATGTGACTGCCAGCAGCGACAAGTTCCAGAATTCAGTGCCCTTCGTGCTCAACTACATCCGCAAGACTTCCCGCCTCTCGGGCTACAACCTCATCCCCTACTTTGAACGCTGGGGCTTCCTCCGTCAGGCTCCCTTGCGCATCGGTGACTACGGCAACTACTTCTTCGTGCTGACCTCCGACATGTTCGAAGAGTTCAAGGCCGACATGGAGGCGCTCGTGAAGTCCGGCGAAATTCAGGAGATGCCCGAAGGCATGGTGGAAGACATTTCCAACAGCCCCGACATGTTCCAGACTCGTCCTACTTTCGAGAACTGATCATTACTGACCCAGCAGCATTGGCTCTGAGTCTCTGACAAAAAAGCGACCGCATCCCGTTGCTGCACGCATCTTGCTGCAGCCAAACGGAATGCGGTCGCTTCCTTTTAAGGGAGAAGCTTCGCACAAAACAGCGATTGCAAAGAACAAAAGGCATAGCCAACTCTGCCCCCCATCCAGAGTTACTTCCAGATACATAAAAGACGAACGGACATTCCCCTCGCCGACGCCACACCACTATAATCGTATGGCCCATGCGGAAGGGAATGCCCGTTCGCTTTTCGATAGAAGAATACAGGCTTTGACTAAGGCAGAATCTCAAAAGTCTTCTCTGCCGTCACGACGAACAAGCTCATGCTGGCATTGTAAGTGGCAGAACCGTTACCCGGAAGCTTCTCGGTGTAGGTGGCGCCATAGGTTTTCAGCCAAGTATTGATGTTGCTGCCCGAAGTCTTGTAGTCACCTCTGAAGGAAACCTTAAAGGAACCAGCCGAAGTGGCCACCAAGGTGTCGGTGGGATTGAAATTGCCGTTGTCGTAGGCCGTATAGTTCGTGTACTTCTGCTCAAACGATGCCGAGTTTGTCCACTTGTAAGTGGTGCGGTTGAGCAATCGGCCTTTCTTCTGCTGCACGGCAGTCACCACGAAACGGTCGCCCACATGCACATCCGTGTGGGAAGGGTTGAGCGACTGAATGGTCAGATCAGCAATGCGGGGAGCCTCAGAACTATACTCCGCATCGTTCGTATGCTCCGAACAAGCAGTGAATGCCAAGGCCGACAAAGCCAAAGCGGAAAGAATAAAAGGATGTTTCATCAGTTGTATGGATGGTTATCACATTAGAAAAGCACGCCATCGCCTTGGCGCAAGATTTCCACATCGTCGGCATCGCTGCTGCAATTGACTACCGTGGAAGTTCCCATCACGCCCATGCCGCCGTCAATCACCAGATCCACCTGCGTCCCCCAAGTGTCATTGATCAGTTCGGGGTCGGTGAAGTAAGCCACGTCATCGTCGTCGGTCTGGGCAGGCAAAGAAGCTGTCATCAAGGGAGCGTCCAAGGCCTCCAGCAGGTCACGCACAATCTGACTGTCGGGCATTCGTATGCCGATTTCGCCGCTCTTGCGTGTGCGGAAAATCTTAGGCAAACGGTTTTTGCCCTTCAGCACAAAGGTGAACGGGCCTGGAAGGTTGCGCTTCATCAGCTTGAACACAGGTGTGCTGATAAAGGCATATTCGCTGATCGCACTAAGGTCGTAGCAGATGACGGAGAGCGGATGCGCCGAAGGGTCAATCTGGCGAATACGGCAAATGCGTTCCACCGCACGCTCTTTCAGTGCATGACATCCCAAGGCATAGGTGGTGCCGGTGGGATAGATGATGACACCGCCGTCATTGAGCACCCGCACGATTTGGGCGATACGCTCGGGCGGATTGTTTTTGGAGTAGAGTTTCAGCATCATCTGAGCTAATAGGGGGATATGGAGAAAAATGATTTGCGCAGTTCATCGGTCTGGATGAAGGTCATCGCATCAGAATTCCTTCAACCGCTGGTAAAGGCGTTGTACGGGAAGTCCCACCACATTGAAATAGCTGCCTCGGATTTCCTCCACAGCCACCAAGCCGATCCATTCCTGAATGCCATAGGATCCGGCCTTGTCGAAGGGCAGGTAGTTGTCGACATAGAAGTTGATCTCATCGTCACTCAATTCGGCAAACTTCACGTGGGTCGTCACGGCAAAGTTGTCCATCTGCTCTCCTGCCACGATGGTAACTCCCGTAATGACCTGATGCACGTTGCCCGACAAGCGACGAAGCATTTCCTTGGCCTGATCCACGCCTTTGGGCTTGCCCATCACTTCACCACCCTGACACACGATGGTGTCGGCCGTGATGAGCAATTCGTTGGGCGCCATAGATGTACGATAGGCCTTGGCCTTGTTGCGTGAAATGTAGCGAACGATATCCTCACCACGGAGCGTGTCGGGGTAACTTTCGTCAATGCCAAAGAGCGTACGCACTCTGAATGGAATGCCAAGACGCTGAAGCAGTTCCTTGCGGCGTGGCGAATTGCTGGCCAACACCACATTGTATTTCTTTAAATTCTCAAGCATATCTGAAATTGTTTTATGTTCTCAATTCTTATATCTGACTGAGCGAAAGCTGGAATCACCAGCCGAAAGCTTCGGCATTGCTCATCCATCGCCCTTGTGCCTTGAGCACCTGCTCCACCACATCGCGCACACAGCCTTGTCCGCCCTTGTAAGGGCTCACGTAGAGCGAAGCAGCCTTGATCTCCTCGGCGGCATCGGCGGGACAACAGGGGCATCCGCAGCGGCGCAGCACTTCGTAGTCGGGAATGTCGTCACCCATATAGATGACTTCCTCCGCCTGCAGCCCGTTGGAGGCCAGCCACTGCTCGAAGCATGTGATCTTGACCGACACCCCCATAAAGATGTCCTGCAGCCCGAGTCCTTCATATCGGCGTTGCACTGACTGCGTGCGTCCGCCGGTGATGATGGCCAGCCTCAAGCCGCACTTCACAGCCAGCTGCAAAGCATAGCCGTCCTTGATGTTGGCCGTACGGCAAGGTTGCCCGTCGTCGCCGAGCAGATTGACGATGCTGTCCGACAGCACACCATCGACATCGAAGGCCAGTCCTTTAATTTTTGTCAGGTCGTAATTGATCATGGCTCATGACAGTTTGGTGAATACTTTGGCTGATATCCTCATAAATTTGCCGGAGAGCAGGCTGCCCGTCCAGCATTCGGCGATGCATGTCCATCACATTCCGGTCCCACCTTACGGCCGGTCCTGTCTGTGCCTGCCGAGGAGGCATCGAGTGCAACTTGTGTACCGTTTCATCCAAGATAGGCAGCAAGCAAGTCGGATCAATTCCCGAATCTTGCAGCAAATCACATGCCACTTGGCACATATGATTGGTGAAATTGTTGGCAAACACGCCCGCCAAATGGATGCGCTTGCGGCCATTTCCATCCAAATGCGTCACTTTGCAGGAAAGGTTGTGGGCTATCTCCTCCACAGCCTGCTCAGATTGAGGGCAATTTCCCTCCACAAACAAGGGCACCTGACCGAAATCGAGCGAAGCCGTCTTGCTGAAAGTCTGCAAGGGATACATCACAGCCGAAAGCGCAAACCTCTGTGACAGCACATCGATGGGCATACTTCCCGCGGTATGGAGGAACAAGGCATTGCGACACACCGACTCGGGCAGAGAGCTTCGCACTTGCTCGGCCATATCAGCCAAAACAGCATCCCGCACGGCAAACACATAGACATCGGCCACGGGCAGTGCTGACAATTTGTCGACTGCGCACACATCCCTTTCCGACCGCGACGACTGTTTCAGCCGTCCGGCCAGTTCTTCGGCATGCGCCTTTTGGCGGCTATAGATGCCACATACCGTATGCCCTGCATCATTCAAGGCCATGGCCAAATGGGTTGCCACATTGCCTGAGCCGAGCATGTTTACTTTCAGTTTACTTACCATGGAAAATCACGCCTGCGGATGCTTGCTCTGCCATGCCGCCTCAAGACACCGAGCGAACGGGCTGACAAGTTTGCCGCATCTTTGGCAAAGTTACAGAATATTTTTTTCGATTGCAAATATTGTCAAGCGTTTTTCTCAAAACAGGGCCATTCGGCAAATAAACGAGTAAAAAAAGGAGCACTGCCTTTCGTTTGTCGCGTTGGAGATAAGGCATTATTTGGAAAAGCCCAACGAAAACTTTTGAGTTTTCATTTTGTTCTTCGCCCGTCTTGCACTATCTTTGCAGAAGATAGGCGGCGGCTCGGAAGAACGCTCAAGCCGAGCTTGGCATTTTTCTCTCACCTTGCACTATCTTTGCAGAAGATAGGCGGTCAACTTGCCCTGCTCAAGCAAGACACGTTGGCAAAGACTCACATATTGCAACACACATTCAAATTATGGCAGACAATACAGCTAATGCCGACCGCTTGAAGGCACTTCAAGCAGCCATGGCAAAAATTGAAAAGGATTTCGGTAAAGGCTCCATCATGAAATTGGGCGACGAACATATCGAAAACGTAGAGGTGATTCCCACAGGCAGTTTGGCCCTCAATGCCGCTCTCGGCGTGGGAGGCTATCCCAAAGGGCGAATCATTGAAATTTATGGCCCGGAATCATCTGGTAAGACCACTTTGGCCATCCATGCCATCGCCGAATGCCAGAAAGCCGGCGGCATCGCCGCATTCATCGATGCCGAACATGCATTCGACCGCTTCTACGCCGCCAAGTTGGGCGTGAACGTGGACGACCTGCTGATTTCACAGCCCGACAACGGCGAGCAGGCCTTGGAGATTGCCGACCAGCTGATCCGCTCATCGGCCATCGACATTCTGGTGGTCGATTCCGTGGCAGCCCTCACTCCCAAGGCTGAAATCGAAGGCGACATGGGCGACAACAAGGTCGGCCTTCAGGCCCGTTTGATGAGCCAGGCTCTCCGCAAGTTGACAGCCAGCATCAGCAAGACCAACACCACCTGCATCTTCATCAACCAGCTTCGTGAGAAGATTGGCGTGATGTTCGGCAATCCTGAAACGACCACCGGCGGCAATGCCCTGAAATTCTATGCCTCCGTTCGCCTCGACATTCGCCGCGTGACCACGCTGAAGGATGGCGACACCCCCATCGGCAACCAGGTGCGTGTGAAGGTGGTGAAAAACAAGGTGGCCCCTCCATTCCGCAAGGCAGAATTTGAAATCACCTTCGGCGAAGGCATTTCCCACACGGGCGAAGTGGTCGACCTCGGTGTGGACTGCGGCATCATCAAGAAGAGCGGTTCGTGGTTCAGCTACGGCGACACCCGACTTGGCCAAGGACGCGATGCCGTGAAAAAAGTGATCAAGGACAACCCCGAGCTTTCCGCAGAAATCGAAGAAAAGATTGCCGAAGCGCTCAAGCAAGCCAACGAGGAATAAGCCTATTTTCCCTCCTCACCTTGACTCAAACGCTGCCAAGCCAACGAGCCTCAATTCCAAAGAATGGGCAGGAAATGCATCCACCAATCGTGGAGGATGCGTTTTCCTGCCCATTTTCCATACTCGCGTCTGTTTGCCTCCGCCGACTGGCTGCAAACTCTCACGCTCCTACTGTTCCGGCAAAAATCCCTGATGACGCAGACAGTCCAGCAGTCCCACCGACATGCTCTCGCAATCCTTGGCCGTGTAGCGAATGTCCGTAAAGATCTGCGCCAACGTTTCCGTGCCGTTCACCCGCACGAATTCCTGGTTGACCGGGAAGTCCTCCTTAGCTCGGTAATCGCGCTCTATCGTTTCGGGCGTAACGGGCTGATAGGTTTCCTCATGTCGCACTGCCGAGAGCGGCAAACGCTCCGACGGTTCCGGATGCTCATCGGGCCATCCCAAAGTGATGGTAGCCACCGGCATTACCAAACGCGGCAGATGAAGCACATCAACAATCAGTTGGGGCTGATAGACGGTCGTGCCCAAGAAGCAAAGGCCCAATCCCGCCTCCTCGGCCAGGTCGCAAAAACGCTGGCAGAAGAGCAAGGCATCGGTGGCCGCATTCTGGTAAGACAGAAAATTGCCGTAACCGGGGTGCCCCTTGCGCAGCAAGGCCCATTCGGTGGTACGGTGATAGTCGGCACAGAAAGTCAGCACCACGGGTGCTTGCGTCACCATCGGCTGGTTAAAGTGTGCCGGAGCCAACTTCTGCTTCATCTCGGAGCTACGCGTCACCACCACACTGTAGAGCTGCAGATTACCCATAGTCTGCGTACGCTCGGCTGCTTCCAAAAGCCGATTGAGCAGTGCGTCCTCCACCGGGCGCTGGGCATACTTTCGGATTGATGTTCTCATAGCATTTATCTATTTGGAATTTATCTATTTGGATTGAGTTATCTAAGCCAGAAGCAAGACCTGTTCAATGGTCACTTCCCCATCTTCACAGCCAGCACTCCCCCTCGCAGCAGTTGCGCATGCGTCAGTGTGCCTTTCGGTGGCATGCTCACCCCATTCCACGTAGCACTCAACACCCGGCAATTAGCAGGCGAGTTGCTTTTGACATGAAGAATGAAACGACGATTGCCAGGATAGCGAAGTGTCACGACATTAAACAACGGGCGGCACAACTTATAGTCCGCATGCTCAGAATCACCCTCAACAGGCAAAGGCGAAAGTCCCATGGACTGGAGCACAAACCAGGCAGCCCTTCGTCCGTCAGCATCCTGCCGAAGCGACTCTCCCTGCATGCAGCCAGAGGCATAGTCACGCTGCAAGGAATCCATTCTGACGGATTCACCGCCATTCTCAGTGCACTGAAGTGCCAATCCCGTCAACCGTTGCAAGAAAGTGGGCAGATCGTTCACACGCTTCATTTGAGGCTGTTCCATCACATGATTCAAGGCCGCATAGAAAGCTGCCCGCAAGGAAGCTTCGCGCGTTTCCACTTCCATGCATTCCACCATGCCCGTTGCCGCCTGCCCTGCTTTCTTCGTTGTGGCAAGCTTTGCATTGTTGCTTACCGTCCTCACTGGCCGGACAGACGGCTGCTTGGCTTTGGCAGCACCCGAAGCACTCTGCCGGGCTACGCCTCGCACAGGCTGATTTTTCCTTTCATCAGCGCTAGCCAACAGGTTCTCTTCATTCCTTCGCGGCTTGGCAGCATCGCGAAATGGACTGGAAGGAGCATGGCCCTCCACCAAGGCAAAAGCCGCATCCGCACTTTGGGGAGAAACCGCAGAAGTGACCACCAAATCCTCATCCTTTGCCAGCAGGAAGGTGAAAGCAGCTTTCAGCCTTTGCTCCCGTTCGCCATTCTCCAGACGCACATGCTCCCGCCGGATGTTGTAACTCTCATAGGGCCGGGAGAATCTGGCATAATAGTAGAGGCCCGTTTTACCCTGATCATACGGCCGCTTGTAGGCACGAATGGTGCGGTGATCCACCATCTTGATGTCCATGTCATAGTCAGCCGAACCATTCAGCACATGATCCAGGTCAATCAGGAAACCTTTTTCAGCCGTTGTGTCAGGATAGGCATAATGTTGCACGAGCACCCGTCCCGACTGACGCAAGTCCGCCTTCACACCATAGCGCGTGAGGCGCACCTCACAGTGCTGCTCCAAGGGGTTGAAAGCCAATTCACGATAGCCCGAAGCATAAGCCATGTACTGTGTCGAATCCTTCTCGCCCACATAGGCCCACACCGGGCGGCCCAAATAGGGCATCTGGAGCACGCCATTCAGAGAGTCGGCGCTTGCCGTTTGCATAAAACCACTCAAGAATTGGTTGGAATAACGCACATACGGACTATTCTCACGATGCAAACGAGTGACCGGGCGAATTTCCTGCGCCATAAGATTCAGACATGCTGCCGCCGCCACCGTCAAAGTTATATATCTCACTAACACGTTTCTAAAAAAATAAAGGTAAACACAAATACGTTGTCCATGCAATCATCTGCACAACGAGCAATAATAGCCCAACTTATAGGCATTCAGCAAAAGCACCGAAGGATGACGCCCCAGTAGATTCTTGCGAAGCAAAGGCTTGAAAAGTTGAAATGCACGAACCGCGCAACCATCCAAATGCCAGGAGGCAAGTCGCTGTTGCCAACGCGAAGGCCCCGCACTATCTGTCATCGGACGGCCTAAACTGTGGAGCGTTCGAAGTGCCGTTTCCGTCTTGTTCATAAAGGAAGCATTGCTGTCAATGCCCAAATGGATCAACGGATTCTCAATATGTGCCATTGTCAAACCTAAATGCTGCAGTTGCAAGCCCATCAAAGCATCTTCATATCCATAATGCCGACACCTCTCGTCAAAGCGGACCTTGTCGAAGGCTGCATGCGACATCATCACGTTGAAAGCCGTGAAAGCATCGTAAGGATGCGCTCTGCGCCATTCAAGCGTACGCATTTGCTCTGCCCGATGTTCATAGCGATACCTCAGCTCACAGCCTAAAGGGCAAGCACCATCCGGATTCCTTACACCGCCAAACACCACATCTGCTTCATCCCGTGACGCCCAATAGTTTGCCACAAATGATGTAGAACAAACCGCGGCATCACTATCCATAAATATCAAGTACGGGAAGCGTGCCAAGTCTGCCAACTGATTGCGCAAGACAGCCTGGCCTACATTTCCCTTAGAAGAAATGAAACGACCATGTGCAAGTTCTTCGCACGCCTCACGATTGGCCTGTACTTTTGCTTGATCTGTTGACGCGTCATCCCCAACAATAATTTCGTAGTCAAACACATCGCTGCCCAAATCATCTTTCAGACACTGGCACTGGCTATGCAAGTCGCGAACAAGTTGCGAACAGTCTTCATTGTAGGAGGGAATCAATAATGAAAGCATAGGAACAAACAGATAAAACGTGCAAAATGGTTGATTCTAAATATCTTGTAAAGTTAGTCATAATAATTGGTATAATCATCCCCTTTTCCCAATTTTATGGTGGAAAATTGTGGCCTTGTCGATGTGAGTTGGGAAACCGTGGCTTCCAGCCGCGGGGGCTTGAAAGAAGGAAGTCAGATGGTCGGCCATGAAATGGCCTCCTTGGACAACGGCAATAGCGCTGCGGGGGGGATGTGGACTGGATGGGGGCGCGGTGCTTGAGTTATGGATGG
>DAIRWG010000028.1:19400-21042 GCA_036802405.1 Alloprevotella sp. | reverse complement strand
ACGAGATCATATACGAGGGCCGTCTTGTCGACGTAGGCAAAACCTCCGCTGATGATTTTCTCGAAGTCTTGTATGCCGATAGGGAATTTCATAAGTGGTGCGGATTAAAATAGGGGGAATGTCCTATGGGAATTTCTGCAAAGGTAGCGTAATTTTGAGGATGCCGCAAACGAAAGGCAGAAAGACTTTCAGCTGCATCCCTGCAGCAAGCACCGCCATCCTCATGCCCTTGCGCTCTCGCGGCGGAGAATCACCAGGAAAGAGGCCAGCACCATCGTGCCCGTCAGCACCCACGAGAGGGGGTAGACCGACATCAGCACCCCGAAACCATGCCACACGGGACACACCGCAAACACCCACACCACCCGCAGCACGCAGGTGCCCACGATGGTGTAGAGCGTAGGCATGAGCGAGCGGCCCATGGCCCGGAGCGAAGAGCCCGCCACCTCGTAGCTGCAGGCCACCCACTGCCACACAAGCGCCGTGTGCATGCGCTCCAGGCCGAAGCGGTGCACCGCGGGGTCGGTGCTGAAGAGGTCGAGGAAGAAGTCGCCCTGCCAGGCGATCAGCACGTTGAACGCGGCACTGAATGCCACAGCCATGCCCATGCACAGGAGAAACACGCGGCGCACGCGGTCCATGCGGTGCGCGCCATAGTTCTGCCCGATGAAGGTGATGGCCGCCCCGTTGAAAGCCGTGATCACGTAGTAGCAGTAGTACTCAAAGTTCTGTGCCGCAGCCGATCCGGCCACGGCACTGGCCCCGTAAGTGTTGATGGTCGACTGCACAAGCACGTTCGAGATGGAGAAGATCATGCCCTGAAGGCCGGCCGGCACCCCGATCTGCAGCATGCGCTTGAGCTCGCGGCGGTCCGGGCGCAAATGGCGCACATCCAGCCTGAACGGCCCCGGTTCGCGCCGCAGCAGCACCACCATGGCCGCGGCACTCACCACGTTGGCCAAACCCGTGGCGATGGCCACGCCCTCCACCCCCATGTGCAGCACCAGCACGAAGAAGAGGTTGAGCAACGTGTTCACCACCCCCGCAGCCACCAGGATGTAGAGCGGGCGCCGGGTGTCGCCCATGCTGCGCAGGATGGCCGCACCGAAGTTGAACACCATGAAAAAGGGCATTCCCATGAAGTAGATGCGCAGATAGAGCACCGCCATGTCGAGCACCTCGGGAGGCGTTTCCATCCACGTCAGGATGGGGCGGGCAATGCCCACGCCCACCGCCAGCAGGATGATTCCGCTGGCCAGGGCCATCACCCCGACGGTGCTCACCGCACGCCTGATGCGCTCGTGGTCGTTCTGCCCGATGTGGTTGGAAATGACGGCATTGGCCCCCAGCGAAATGCCCATGAAGAGGTTGATGAGCAGCCCGATGACCGGGGCATTGCTGCCCACGGCAGCCAGGGCGCTGCTGCCCACGAAGTGGCCCACCACGGCCACGTCGATGGAGTTGAACAGTTGCTGCAGCATGCTGCTTGCAGCCAGCGGCAGGCTGAACAGGAGGATTTTCAGCAGCAGCGGCCCGTGGAGCATATCCATGCGCGCCGCTGCAGAGGATGAGGATTGCGACATGACGATTCTTCGATTTGCTTAGCAAGTGCAAAGATAGTGCAAGGCGAGAGCAATGAAAA
>DAIRWG010000028.1:7830-19300 GCA_036802405.1 Alloprevotella sp. | reverse complement strand
AAAGATAGTGCAAGGCGAGAGCAATGAAAAGAAAAAGCATTTTTCTTTTTCATTGCCGAGCCGCAGCCTATCTTTGCAAAAGGTAAGCACAGCCGACGGGTTGGCAAGTGGATCACGATCCTAACACCATACCCCATGCTCACCCACCCCATAGCAAATTGTAAGCCCGCACCCCAAAGAAAGCACACAATAGCGCGTGTTCAAGAAGCGAATTCGCACATTTGTAAAACATTTCGGCAAATAATTCGGTTTTCATTAGGCACAACCGAAAATAGTTGCTACATTTGCGGTCGAAGCAGACAGTCAAGCGGCAGAAACTCGCTTGGAACGCTGCAGCTTTTCCACAAAAACTAAGAAAACAATAATCACATAACACCCATTTGCAAATGAATAAAATTCTACTTGCACTTGCTTCTGCCGCCTTCATGGCTGGTACGCTCAATGCCCAGACATTGAACTTCACCCAGCAGAAGAACCGCTTCTCCAAAACCGAGAAGCTCCAGCTGAACAGCACCCTCAGCAGCACAGCCCTTCAGCCCAACCTGAAGAACGTCATGAAGGGTGCCAACCAGTTCCAGTCGCTCAACCGTGCCACCCGCGCCACCAAAGTGCGCGATGCCAAGGCACTGAGCTACATGTACCCCTTCGACCAGTACAACCTCAACGAGGAAGCCATCGTCCTGCCGCTCGCCACCTACGATGACCTCCAATCGTTCTACCAACGCGGCTACAAGTTCGGCTACTGCTGCGCATTTACCTCCGACATCACGCAGCTCTATGCCGGCAACAAGATCACCAACATCCAGTTCCTCAGCTGGTACGGAAACTACGACAATGCCAAGGCCTTCATTGCCAATGAAACGAGCTCCGGCATCAAGTTCCTCTGGGTGGGCGATGTGACGGTCAACCCCATGAGCGTCACCTCAGTGGACTGCGACTACACCATCACCGGCAGTGAAAACCTCATCATCGGCTATGTGTCCACCCTCACCGCCAGTGCCGACGACCCGTATGCCTCCGAATATGGCCTCATCATGCCTTTGTTGGAGAACGAAACGCAGAGTGCAAACAGTGCCTTTGCCCTCATCACCGACAAGAACATGACGAACATGCAAATAGCGGCCGACGCATCCTTGATTGCCGACCAGAACGGCAACCCCATGTATGCCACCAACCCCATCTTCGTCACGACTGAAGGTGAAGCCGGACTGCTTCCCCTCGATGCCAACACCGCACAGACGCTCCCCTTGCGCACGACCCAGGTGGACGGCACGACCACACGCAACATCCAAGTGGCCAACCTCGGCACGAACGACATCAACTCCATCGACTACGACGTGACCCTCTTCAACAGCCGGGGCATGGCCGTGAAGAAGGTGAGCGGCACACACAACTTCACCACTCCCCTGAAGTTCCTCAACACCGCCAGCGTGCCCGTCACCACCCTGCTGCCCGACTTCCGCGGCTGGGGCGTTGACTCGCTCAACATCACCAAGGTGAACGGACAGGACGACAGCTATCCCGGCGACAACGTGTCGCAGTGCGTGGTTTACTCCCTCGGCGACCATGCCTACAAGCGCAAAGCCCTCGTGGAGGAATGGACCAACACCGCCTGCGGCTACTGCCCCCGCGGCATCGTCGGCATGGACGCCCTCGAGCAGGAGTATGAGCAGGGCAATCCCGAGGAAGAGAACGATGTGAACATCCTCACCTACCACTCCAACATCTACAGCGCCAACGACCCCTGGGCCGACGCTACTGCCGAACACGCCGCCTGGCAGTTTGGCTTGAGCCTCCCCTCGGCCTACATCAACCGCGTTTACAACACCGACCCCTTCTATGGCGACAACCAATCGGCCACCAAGGCTGCCGACGGCATCGTGGCCACGGTGAAGGAATATCTGAAGCAGAACCCCGTGTGCGAGGCCACCATCGGCGTGACTTCCGAGCTTGACGAGGCCAACAACGTGCTGACTGTCACTTCCTCCACCCGTTTCTCCACTCCCACCCAGGATGGCGAATACAGCGTGGGCTATGTGTTGACCGAAAGCGGACTCACCGCCCCGCAGACCAACTACTACTCTGGCCAGAGCCAGCAGTATGCCAACACCGAGCTCTCACAGCTCTGCTCGAAGGGACAGACCTACACCGCCACCTACAACAACGTGTCGCGCTACTGCACCAACCCGCAGGGCTACATCGTGGAGCAGCAGGGCCAGCAGCTCTATCTCACGGGCTACTACGACGCTGCCAACCACCAGCTGCCCGGCACCACCGTGCAGGACAAGGGCGTGATGCACACCGCTGAAATCCAATTGCCCGCCAACTTCGACAAGAGCACGGGCAACGTGGTGGCCGTACTCTACGACAACAAGACCCGCGAGGTGGTGAACTCTGCCTGCGCTTGGATCAACTACACTTCCACCGGCATTGAGAACAACACGGCTGCCGCTCCCGAAGCACTCGTGAAGGTGCAGAACGGCGCATTCAACGTGACGGCACACAACGCCAAGGCTGAAGTGTTTGCCCTCGACGGCAAGCTCGTGACGAGCGCCACCGTGAACGGCACGGCTTCCCTCCCGACATTCGGCAAGGGTGTGTTCATCATCCGCGTGACCGAAAACGGTAAGGTCTTCACGAAGAAGGCCACCTTCTAAGGAATTTCATCTTTTTAATTCATCATGGCAAGGCCGCTGGCATTCCCGAAAGCGAATGACCGGTGGCCTTGTTTTGTGGGTTACACGAAATTGCCTTCTACGGACATTCGCATGAGTCAACATTTACGATGTTCGGTTGTGTGCAATCACTTAGCATGCGTCAAGGCGGGCGGGCTGAAAGCAGGAACAGGGCTTTCAGCCCGCCCATTCCATGTCCACTTGCCTCCTTCGTGGGGCTTTTTACGGTACCGCGGTAGTGTTTTTACGGCACCGCGGTAGAATTTTTACGGTACCGTGGTAGTGTTTTTACGGCACCGCGGTAGA
This sequence comes from Alloprevotella sp., assembly GCA_036802405.1. Classification (GTDB taxonomy): domain Bacteria; phylum Bacteroidota; class Bacteroidia; order Bacteroidales; family Bacteroidaceae; genus Alloprevotella. The sequence goes on along the minus strand of DAIRWG010000028.1, from coordinate 16,319 downwards.
ATTTGAACAAGTCCGGGACTATTTCACCGCGGTGCTTCGACACGAAAAATCGCCCTTGAATGGCCGGGGCAGCCCCCCATTGAGTGCGAGGGGCCCTACCATTGCCTTGGGCGGAAACAGCAATGAGGGTGATCAGGGCCGGAATGGCTCTTGATCACCCTCATTGACCTGTGCGGGGAGGCTGGCAGCTGTGAATATGATGGAACGGCGTAGGGGGCTCAGATCTTGTCGAGCCCGCGCGTAAACTTCAGCCAGTAGTATTTGAGCGGGTTCTTGTACTTCAGCTGCTTCCACGGACGGCTCTGGTGCGGACGGTGCACCACGGGCAGCGTGGTGAAGAGATAGTTGGCAAAGCCCTGGCGCAAGGCCTCGTGCGAGATGGTCACGTCGAACCAGTTTTTCGAAGCATCCAGCCCCGTGAAGGGGAATGCCGCCATGAAGCGCGGCGTGAGCAGCGAACAGCAGAAGCTGCAGTGCTTCTTCACCGCCACCACGCGATTCTCCTGCCCGCGGGCGTAGAGGTAGGGGTAGTTGATCACGCCGTCCTCGTCCACCGTGACCGCAGCCGCAATGGCACAGTCCTCGCGCTCGAGCGCACCGTCGTAGAGGCGCTGCAAGGTGTCGGGACGCACCTCCACGTCGCTCTCCACAATCACCAGGGCGGCATCGGCTTCAAGTGCCTCGCGCTGCGTGCGCTGCAGCACGAGCAGATAGTTGGGCGAAGGATGGGTGGTGAGGTCGCTCAGATTGACCAGGCGGAAACCCATCTCGCCGGAGGCACGGCGCAGGCGCTCGGTGTTTTCGGGCGTGGAGAAGTCGTTGTAGATGGTATAGGTGAACGGCACCGTGATGCGGCTCTCCATCACCGCCTTCACCGTGGCAAGGGTGGAGTCGATGGAGTCCTTCACGGGCGTGATGATGTGCATGGATTTCATTGGGATGATGCTTCGGGAGTTGTCGTTTCTTTTCTTTAAAAAAATGGAGATGGGAGCACACCGCGCGGCGGGCTTCAGTCGGCCCTTTCGATGCGCACGCCGATGTCGGTGATGCCCGACAGCATTTCGCGCCGCATGATGTGGCAGATGCTGATGTCGGCCGATGCGCCTTCGGGCGCGTCGAACGTCAGGAACGGCTGCTCCACCTGATAGATGCTCACGCCCGTGCCCTGCACGTCGCCATCGGCCGAGGTGAGTCGGCACTCCACGGTGTCGCAGCGCACGGACTCTGGATTGTGCCAATGCTGGCGCACCACGAGCCAAAGCGTCTGGAAGGGATAGGGCGTGGAGGCCGAGCTGCGCACGCCCAGGCTCATGGCCAGGCGTGCAGACTGGCGGAGCGTGTCGATGTGGTAATGGAGCGTGTCGCCCTGTTCCCATCCCTCCATGGGCGTGGGACGGTAGTCGTAGTAGACGAGCTGCCGGCGGCAAGCCGTCAGCTGCGCCACGGCAGCCGCCAGCAGCAGACACGGCAGCAGGCGGATGGCCCTGCGGCCAGCATGTCGGATTGAGTGCATAAGCAGATGCTCAGAATTGTTTGGAATAGTGTCAAGACCAAAGGTGGTCAGTACCTCTGAATGGTGTTCGGCTCACAACGTCACTCCTCGCCGCGCGGGGCACGGGGCGGGCGGTTGCGGCGGTCGCGCCGGCGGTCGGCATTGTCGCTGCCCGAGGGCCTGTCGGTGCGCACTGCGGGGTCGGCAGCCTGCGCCCGGCCTTCCTTTCCGTCCTTCGGGCGGGGCTGACGCTGGTTGTTCTTCCCGCCATTGCGGCCCGCGCCGTTGCCGCCATTGTTGCCGCGGCGCTGCTGGCGGTCGCGGCGCCGCTCCTGTGCTCCGGCCTCGGGTGCTGCGCCAGCCTGTGCGCCGTCAGAGGGAGCAGGGGCAGCCTCCTTCGGGGCGGAAGCCTTGTCGGCACGGCGGCGGCGCTGGTCGGAACGCTGTCCGCCGCGGCGGCGGGCCTTGTCGAAGCGCGTGAGGTCGTCCTGTTCGGCCAGGTCGAGCGGGGCTTTCACCTCCTCGTGTGCCTCGCCCTCGAGCGTGAGCGGCTTCTCGCCCTCGGCGTTCAGCTTCATCACCTCGTGGGCGCGCGTGGTGCTGATGGTCACGAGGTTGACGGCCATGCGGCGGTCGGTGCTGTAGGTCACGATGTGGGCCAGGGTGTCGGCCTTGAAGAAATAGTAGGTGGCATCGGCCGTTTCGAGCTGCACGTTGCGCGGCGGCAGGTCCTTGGCCGCCTCGATGTAGGTGTCCACCTCGTAGTTGAGGCAGCACTTGAGCTTGGCGCACTGCCCGGCCAGTTTCTGCGGATTGGGCGTGATGTCCTGGAATCGGGCGGCGGCCGTGCTCACCGAGCTGAAGTTCTTCATCCAAGTGGCGCAGCACAGCTCGCGGCCGCAGGGACCGATGCCGCCGATGCGTCCGGCCTCCTGGCGTGCACCGATCTGCTTCATCTCGATGCGCACGTGGAACGTTTCGGCCAGCACCTTGATGAGCTTGCGGAAGTCCACGCGCTGGTCGGCAATGTAGTAGAAGATGGCCTTGTTGCCGTCGCCCTGATACTCCACGTCGCCGATCTTCATCTGCAGTTCCAGGTCCTTGGCAATCTGTCGCGAACGGATCATCGTGTCGTATTCGCGCGCCTTGGCCTCCTCCCACTTCTCGAGGTCGGCGGGGCGGGCCTTGCGGTAGATGCGTTTCACCTCGAATCCCGGCTTGAGGTTGGCCTTCTGCATCTGCAGCAGCACGAGTTTGCCGGTGAGGGTGACCACGCCGATGTCGTGTCCGGGCTGTGCCTCCACGGCCACGGTGTCGCCCTTCACGAGTTCGAGGTGGTTGTCGTTGCGGTAGAATCCCTTGCGTGTGTTCTTGAACTGCACCTCCACGAAGTCGGTGGTGCGTCCGTTGCCCGGCACGTCGGCCAGGTAGTCGTAAGTGTTGAGCTGGTGGTCGGAGCGTCCGCAGCCCGTGGCCGCGATGCCGCGCAATGCGGCGTCGCCCCACTGGCAGGAGTCGTTGCAGCCGCCGTGGCAGGTGGCGCAGTCGCGGCTGCATCCGCAGCCCGGGCATTTCGAGTTGCAGGAGCCTGGGCAGGAGGCGGGTATGATGGTTTCTTCTGACATGAGGATGTGTCTGTGTTTTGAGTGGGGGGGATATATATATATAATGAGTAGGTAGCCGCACGCGCGGACGGGCCCATGCGGGGCAGCCCGCTGGGCGTCACTGCTTGAGCAGCACGATCATCTGGAGCGAGAAGTCGAAGAACACCATGCGGGCGTTCACGTTGGCCTCGATGTCGCGCTGGGCGCGCTCCAGTTCCTGTGCGATGGGAATGACATTGCGCTCGTTGATGAAGCGGGCGAAATTGACGGCAAAGCCCTGCTCGCTTTTCGTCATGTAGTTGAGCTCGGGCTCGTGGAAATTGTAGATGAAATTCTCGCGCACGAGCTTCTGGGCATATTCCAGGAAAGCCTTCTGGCGCTCGCGTCCCCACGAGGAGAGCTGCACGCTCCACTCGTTGAGGTCCTTCACGCGGCGCATGTAGCACAGGCGCATGAAGAGCACGAAGAGGTCGAAGAACTGGGCATGCTCGGCATCGTTGGTGAGCTGCTGGCGGGCCCGGATGAAGCTGCCCGCCGAAGCCCGTGCCAGAGTGCGCGCGTCGGCCTCGTCGAGTCCCGACTGGGTGATGAGAGCGCGGGCGAGGTCGTCGGCGGCAATGGGCGGGAACTCGATGCGCTGCGTGCGGCTGAGGATGGTGGAGAGCAGGCGCTCGGAGTGGGCGGTGGTGAGGATGAACACGGTGCGCTCGGGCGGTTCCTCCAGGATCTTGAGCATCTTGTTGGCCGTCTGCGTGTTCATGAGGTCGGCCTCCCAGATGACGACCACGCGGTAGCCGTTCTGGCTGCTCACCTTGCTCAGCTCCTGGATGAGGCGGTTAGCCTCGCTCACGTTGATGAGTGCCTGCTGGTTCTCCACCCCGATGTGCTGCATCCACTCCTGGCGCGAGAAGTAGGGCGAGTCGGCCACCATCTCGCGCCATTCGTCGATGAAGAGGGTGCTGTCGGGCGGAGTCTGGCTGCCCTTGGGCTTGAACACGGGGTAAGTGAAATGCAGGTCGGGGTGGGCCAGGGCCGAGGCCATGCGGCAGCCCTGGCATTCCCCGCAGGGTTCGCCCTCGGGAGTGGGGTGCTGGCAGAGGAGGCGCTGGGCCAGGGCGAGGGCCATGGCCAACTTGCCGCTGCCCTCCGGCCCGTCGAAGAGGAGGGCGTGGGGCAGACGGTTCTCCTGAAGCATGCAGCCGATGAGCTGCTTCACTTCGCCTTGTCCGATAACATCGCTGAAGCGCATGGGGGAAAACTGGGTGGTTAATGGATTAATATATTGCAAAGGTAACAAAAAAGCCTTGAAGGCCCGGCCTCGGCAGGGCATAAAATGGAGCTTATGCCCATGAATGTAGGGAAGCTTGCACCGCATTCGCAAATAAATTGCTACCTTTGCCGCCAAACTAAAGACATACATCACACAATGGCACAACAAGAAGACGTTTTCAAGAAAATCGTGTCCCACTGCAAGGAATACGGTTTCGTGTTCCCCTCGAGCGATATCTACGACGGCCTGGCAGCCGTTTACGACTACGGCCAGAACGGCGTGGAACTGAAAAACAACATCAAGCAATACTGGTGGCAGTCCATGGTGCTGCTGCACGAGAACATCGTGGGCATCGACTCCGCCATCTTCATGCACCCCACCATCTGGAAGGCCTCCGGCCACGTGGATGCATTCAACGACCCCCTCATCGACAACCGCGACTCGAAGAAGCGCTACCGCGCCGACGTGCTCATCGAGGACCAGATTGCGAAGTATGAGGAGAAGATCGACAAGGAAGTGGCCAAGGCCCGCAAGCGCTTCGGCGATGCCTTCGACGAAGCCCAGTTCCGCTCCACCAATGCCCGCGTGCTCGAGCACCAGGCCAAGCGCGACGCCCTGCACGAGCGCTACTCCGAGGCCATGAACAAGATGGACCTCAACGAGCTCAAGCAGATCATCCTCGACGAAGGCATCGTGTGCCCCATCTCCGGCACGCGCAACTGGACCGACGTGCGCCAGTTCAACCTCATGTTCAAGACCGAGGTGGGATCGACCGCCGAAGGCGCCAGCACCATCTATCTGCGTCCCGAAACGGCCCAGGGCATCTTCGTGAACTACCTCAATGTGCAGAAGACCGGCCGCATGAAGATTCCCTTCGGCATTGCCCAGATCGGCAAGGCTTTCCGCAACGAGATCGTGGCACGCCAGTTCATCTTCCGCATGCGCGAATTCGAGCAGATGGAGATGCAGTTCTTCGTGAAGCCCGGCACCGAGATGGAATGGTTCAACAAGTGGAAGCAGCTCCGCCTCTCCTGGCACGAGGCCCTCGGCTTCGGCGAGGAGTACTACCGCTACCACGACCACGAGAAGCTGGCCCACTACGCCAACGCCGCCACCGACATCGAGTTCAAGATGCCCTTCGGATTCAAGGAGGTGGAAGGCATCCACTCGCGCACCGACTTCGACCTCTCGCAGCACGCCAAGTTCTCGGGCCGCAAGATCGAATACTTCGACCCCGAGGAGAACAAGAGCTACACGCCCTATGTGATCGAAACGTCGATCGGCGTGGACCGCATGTTCCTCAGCGTGATGTGCCACTCCTACTGCGAGGAGAAGCTCGACAACGGCGAAACGCGCGTGGTGCTCAAGCTACCTGCAGCCCTGGCTCCCGTGAAGCTGGCCGTCATGCCCCTCGTCAAGAAGGACGGGCTGCCCGAAAAGGCCCACGAGATCATGCAGGAGCTGAAGTTCCACTTCAACTGCAAGTATGACGAGAAGGACTCCATCGGCAAGCGCTACCGCCGCCAGGATGCCATCGGCACCCCCTACTGCATCACCATCGACCACGACACGCTCAACGACAACTGCGTGACGCTGCGCGACCGCGACACGATGGAGCAGACCCGCGTGGCCATTGCCGACCTGCGCTCGCTCATCGAGGACAAGGTGAGCCTCACCAGCCTGCTCAAGAAGATCCAGTAATCCCCCCACCCGACTTCTCACCATCCAACCACAACGGGACTGACGCACCCAGCGCTCCGATGAGCCTGCTGAGGCCCAGTCCCGTTTTCACCCACCCCCATTCCCCATCAAGCGAATGACACAGTTTTCCCTGAAACGCCTCAGCACCATGCTGCTTGCCCTCGCCTCGCTCCTGTGCTGCACCGCAGGCCTGGCCTCGTGCGAGGACAATGCCGGCAAGGAGGACAACAGCGAATTCACCGACCGCTGGAAGGAGCGCAACGCGCAGTACTTCCTCGACCGCATGAACGAGGCCAAGGCAGCCATCAGCGAGGCCAAGGCCGCCTACGGCAACGACTGGGCCGACCACTGCCCCTGGCGCGTGGAACGCAGCTGGGCCAAGGTCGACGGCCCGAGCATCGGCACCACCGACTCCATCTGCTACCGCATCGTGCAGCGCGGCACGGGCAGCAAGGCACTGCCCCTCTACACCGACTCCGTGCGCGTGAACTACATCGGGCGCCTCATCCCCACCGAGTCGTATGCCGACGGCCGCGTGTTCGACCACAGCGGACTCTACGACGACGAGGCCAGCGTGTTCAGCCCCTCGTTCTCCATCCCCACCTCGTTTGCCGTGTCGAACCTCGTGGAGGGCTACACCACGCTGCTTCTCCACATGAACGTGGGCGAACGCGTGCGGGTGTATCTGCCGCAGGAGATGGCCTACGGCTCGGTGTCAAGCTCAGCGATGCCGGCCTACTCCACCCTCGTGTTCGACGTGCAGCTCAAGGGCATCTGGCGCGCCGGAGTGTCGACCGGCACTTGGGAATAGCCTCGCCGCAACCGCATTGCCCCGCATCCAATGCCCATGCAAGGCGGCTTCCGCACCCCAGCGCATAGCGGGAGCGGAAGCCGTCTTGAGGCTTCCGACGCCGGTTTCCCCGGGGAAGCACGGCCCAAGCCCCGAGCCGGGGCATACGCCCAAAGCATTTTCTTTGTAACTTTGCAGCCGGAAGCGGCGGAATGCACCCTCCCCAGAGGGCATTCCGCCGCTCTGATGCATGTCATCACACACGAGATTCACACCACAACAGTCCCCTCACGCTCATGAAGTCACGTTTCCAACTCATCCTCATCACCCTCATCCTGACGGCCAGCGCATGGGCCGCCGGCACACGCGGCCGCCTGCCCCGGGCTGCTGCAGCCGACACCTCCTCGCACGCCGCGTCACACGCCGCCGTCGCCGTACATCCCGACAGCATCATGCCCGACTCGCTGGCCGCTGCCGACAACGGCGAGAACGGCGATGCCCTGGAGCCGGCCGAGGCCGACGACGCTTCCGACCACGCCCCCATCAGCGTGCGTCTGCAGCGCCTGCTCGACAACGACATCTTCCAGCGCACGCAGGTGGGCCTCTACGTGTACGACCTCACGGCCGACACGCTCGTGTTCGCCTACCACGAGCGGCAGTGCATGCGCCCGGCCTCCAACGAGAAAGTGGTGACGGCCATCACCGCCCTGCACACACTGGGCACCAACTACGAGTACCGCACACGCTTCTACACCGAAGGCACCGTCAGCGACTCCGTGCTCCACGGCCACCTCTGGGTGCGCGCCGGCTACGACCCGCTGCTCGATGCCGACGACCTGCGTGCCGTGACCGACTCGCTCCGCTCGCGCGGCATCCGCGGCATCGAGGGTGAAGTGCGCACCGACCTCTCCTTCAAGGACGACAAGCGTCTGGGCTGGGGCTGGTGCTGGGACGACAAGGAAGTGCCCCTCACGCCGCTCCTGCTCGACAACCGCGACCGCTTTGCCGAAGGCATGCGCCAGGCCCTCCGCCGCTCCGGCATCGGGTGGTCGGGCACCGTGAGCGAAGGCCGCGTGCCCGAATCGGCCCAACCCCTCTGCACCCGCACGCACCACATCGACCAGGTGCTGCTGCCCATGATGAAGCACAGCGACAACTCGATGGCCGAATCGATGTTCTACCAGATTGCCGCCCACGAGTCGGCACAGCCTGCCACCCGCCGGCGGGCCGCCCAGGCGGTCGACCGCCTCATCGCCAAGGTGGGGCTTGACCCGCAGCACTACCAGATTGCCGACGGGTCGGGCCTCTCGCTCTACAACTACCTCACGCCCGAGCTGCTCGGCCGCCTGCTCCGCTTTGCCTACCGCGACGAGGGCATCTACCGCCATCTGCGCCCCTCCCTGCCCATTGCCGGCGAGGACGGCACGCTGCGCAAACGCATGCGCGGCACTTCGGCCCAAGGCAACGTGGTGGCCAAGACGGGCACCGTGGAGGGCGTGAGCACGCTCTCGGGCTACTGCACCGCCGCTTCGGGCAACGTGCTCTGCTTCAGCATCATGAACCAGGGCGTGCGCCACACCAGCACCGGGCGCAACTTCCAGGACCGCGTGTGCCGGGCACTTACTTTCTGAG
>DAIRWG010000028.1:0-7730 GCA_036802405.1 Alloprevotella sp. | reverse complement strand
CAATTCCCAAGCCCGCGAAGCCGAGATCCGCCGCATCACCCTCTGGGGCAGCGCGGTCAACCTCCTGCTGCTCGTGCTCAAGTTCACGGCCGGACTGCTCGGCGGCAGCGCGGCCATGATGGCCGATGCCGTACACTCGCTCTCCGACTTCGTCACCGACATCATCGTCATCCTGTTCGTGCACATCTCCGAAAAACCCAGCGACGAAGACCACGACTTCGGCCACGGGAAATACGAGACCCTTGCCACCGCCATCATCGGCATCATGCTTGCCGTGGTCGGCTGCGGCATCTTCTGGAACGGCGCACAGAGCATCTGGCACTTCCTCCACGGCGCACGCCTCGAACAGCCCGGCATGGTGGCCCTCGCCGCGGCCCTCATCTCCATCGCGGCCAAGGAAGTGCTCTACCAAGTGACCGCCCGGCGCGGACGCCGCCTCAACTCGCAGGCCATGGTGGCCAACGCCTGGCACCACCGCAGCGACGCCCTCTCAAGCATAGGCACCGCCATCGGCATCGGGGGAGCCATCGCCCTGGGCGAAAGCTGGCGCGTGCTCGACCCCCTGGCAGCCGTGGTGGTGAGCGTGTTCATCCTCCGGGTGGCGCTCCAGCTCTTCGTGCCCAGCATGGGCGAGCTGCTCGAAAAGTCGCTGCCCGCCGACGACGAGCACTTCATCATCAGCACCATCCTCGCACAGCCCGGCGTGCACGACCCGCACAACCTGCGCACCCGCCGCATCGGCAACTACGCCGCCATTGACGTGCACATACGCATGAACCCCGACACCACCATCGCCGTGGCCCACCAGGCCACCCGCGAGATCGAGGACCGCCTGCGCGAAAAGTTCGGATGGCACACCTACATCTACACCCACGTCGAACCGCTCTCCAACCCTCCAGGCTGACGCTCCGGCCGGACGCTTGCACGCCCCTCCGCCCGCAGAAAACCCGCCAGCGCACCACGGCAGAGAAAAATCAGCACTTTGTGCCACAAATGTTTGGAAAACAAAGGATTTGTTCGTACCTTTGCAACAAGATTGAGTGAGGGGCTTTCGAAAGTTCCTCACTCTTCATTTTTACCACTCAACAACAACGAATGATCGACAAGAATTTTGTAAAGAACCTGGTGGACCAGTGGCTCGAGGGAAAGGACTATTTCCTCACCGACCTCACCATCAGTTCAGACGACCGCATCGTGGTGGAAATAGACCATGAGGAAGGTGTGTGGATTGAAGACTGCGTGGAGCTCAGCCGCTTCATCGAAAGCCAACTCGACCGCGAAGAGGAGGACTTCGAGCTTGAAGTGGGAAGCGCCGGCATCGGACAGCCCTTCAAGGTGCTCCGACAGTTCGAAATCCACCAGGGAGAGCGCGTGGAGACGCTCACCAAGGAAGGCAAGAAGCTGCAAGGCGTGCTGCACGATGTCACGCCCGAGCAATTCCAGCTCACCGTGCAGGAAAAAGTGAAGGAAGAAGGGGCCAAACGACCGAAACTCGTCGACCGCGACATCGTGCTCAAGTACGACGACGTGAAGTGGACCAAGTACATCATCGACTTCAAGTAAAACCACGGGTAAAACCACGGGTAAAACCACGGGTAAAACCACGGGTAACACCACGGGAGGACGCCCCCTCCCGAACGTTCCAACCACCGACAAAAAACGACATCAAAATATGGCCAAGAAAAAAGAGGAGACCGCCAGTCTCATTGACACCTTTACGGAGTTCAAGCAAAACAAGAACATCGACATCACCACCATGGTCGGTGTGCTCGAAGAGAGCTTCCGCAGCGTGATCGCCAAAATCTTCGGTTCCGACGAAAACTTCGACGTGATCGTCAACCCCGACAAGGGCGACTGCGAAATCTACCGCAACCGCGTGGTCGTTGACGACGAAGAAGTGAGCGACGACAACAAGCAGATCAGCCTGACCGAAGCACGCAAGATCGATGCCACCTACGAGGTGGGCGAAGACGTGAGCGAAAAGATCAACTTCGCCGACTTCGGACGCCGCGCCATCCTCACGCTCCGCCAGACCCTGGCCAGCAAGATCCTCGAGCTCGAGCACGATGCCCTCTACAACAAGTACAAGGACCGCGAAGGCGAAATCATCGTGGCCGAAGTCTACCAGACCTGGAAGAGCGAAACCCTCCTGCTCGACGAGGAGCGCAACGAGCTCTACCTGCCCAAGTCGCAGCAGATTCCCCGCGACTTCTTCCACAAGGGCGACACCGTGCGCGCCGTGATCGACCGCGTCGACAACACCAACGGCAACCCCAAGATTTACCTCTCGCGCACCTCACCCGTGTTCCTCCAGCGGCTCCTCGAAGCCGAAATCCCCGAAATCGCCGACGGTGTGATCCGCCTCATGCGCATCGCACGCATCCCCGGCGAGCGTGCCAAGATTGCCGTCACCTCCACCGACGACCGCATCGACCCCGTCGGAGCCTGCGTCGGCGTGAAGGGTAGCCGCATCCACGGCGTGGTGCGTGAGCTGCACAACGAGAACATCGACGTGATCAACTACACCACCAACACCGCACTCTTCATCCAGCGCGCACTCAACCCCGCACAGATCAACAGCATCCAGCTCAACGAAGAGCTGCACAAGGCCGACGTCTACCTCCGTCCCGAGGAAGTCAGCCTCGCCATCGGCAAGGGCGGCATGAACATCAAGCTCGCCTCCATGCTCACCGAGTACACCATCGACGTGTTCCGCGAAGTGGAGGGTGAAGAAGCCGTGGAGGACATCTACCTCGACGAGTTTGCCGACGAGATCGACCAGTGGGTGATCGATGCCATCAAGGGCATCGGACTCGAAACGGCCAAGGAAGTGCTCAACGCACCCCGCGAAATGCTCATCGAAAAGGCCGACCTCGAGGAGAACACCGTCAACGACGTGCTCAGCATCCTCCGCGCCGAATTCGAGAACGACGAGCAGCGCGCCCCGCAGGCACCCGCTCCCGCAGCGGACAACGCTCCCGAATCGGCTCCCGAAGCCGCACCCGAAGCTGCACCCGCAGCCGACGACAACGCCGAAGCCAAGTAAGGCAGGCACACGTTGGCCACAGGGCGGCACGCACTGAGCCGCCCCAAGGCACAACGGGCCTGGGCACCACCACCCGGGCTGCCGCAAGGCCAGGCGTCGAGAGTGTGAATCCGCCCCAACAATAAACCCCCAAACAACTGCATGAATATCAGATTAAATAAAGTAATCAAAGAGTTCGGCGTCGGACTTTCCACCGTTTCCGAATTCCTGAAAAAGAAAGGCTGTCCCATCACCGAAGAAGACCTCAACCAGAAGATCAGCGACAAGCAGTACGACCTGCTCAAGCAAGAATTCGGTGCCGACAAGGAGCTGCGCGGCAAGGCCGAGGAGCTGATGCAGAACCGCCAGAAGCGTCCTGCCCCCCAGCCCAAGGCTGAACGCCCCGCCCCCCAGATGGTGGAGACAACCGTGCCCGAAAGCATGCGCCCGCACGTGGTGACCAAAGGCAAGATTGACCTCGACGCTGCCGGCAAGCCCGCTGCAGCCCCCCGACCCGCACAAGCCGAAAGCCGCCCGGCTGCGCCCAAGGCGGCACAGCCAGCTGCCAAGCCCACCCCCCACGCCGAAGAGAAGAAGCCGCGTGCCTCGGTGGAGGAACGTGCCGCTGCCATCGGCGAAGAGCAGGGCGGCGTGTTCAAGCTCCACACCCAGAGCGAAATCACCGGACCGAAGGTGCTCGGCACCATCGACCTGAGTGCACTCAACACCAGCACACGCCCCAAGAAGCGCTCGAAGGACGACCGCCGACGCGGCAGAGGAGGCAACAACGGCAACAACGCCAACTCCAACAATGCCAACAACGCCGGCAACAACGCACAAGGCCAGAACGGCGGACAGCGCAAGAAGCGCAACCGCATCGGCAACGAGCGCGTCGACGTGAACAACGCCGCCAACCAGCCCTCGCAGAACGGCAACAACAACGGCAACCGCCGCAACAACAATAACAACAACGGGGGCAACAACGGAGGCAACAAGCGCAACCAGAAGGACCGCAACCGCCGCGCCAAGGAGGTGAAGCAGGAAGTGACGGAGGAAGACGTAGCCAAGCAGGTGAAGGAAACCCTCGCACGCCTCACCAACAAGCAGAAGGGCAGCAAGGGCGCCAAGTACCGCAAGGAAAAGCGCGAGCAGCAGCACGCACGTGCCGAGGAGGAACGCCGCGAAGCCAAGGCCGAGAGCAAGATCCTCAAGCTCACCGAGTTCGTGACGGCCAATGAGCTGGCACAGATGATGGACGTGCCCGTCACCAAGGTGATCGGCACCTGCATGAGCATCGGCATCATGGTGAGCATCAACCAGCGCATGGATGCCGAAACCATCGACCTCGTGGCCGAAGAGTTCGGGTTCAAAACGGAATACGTGTCGGCCGACGTGCAGGAAGCCATTGCCGAGGAAGCCGATGCTCCCGAGGATCTGGAGCCCCGCGCACCGATCGTCACCGTCATGGGCCATGTGGACCACGGCAAGACCTCGCTGCTCGACCACATCCGCAAGACCAACGTCATCGCCGGCGAGGCTGGCGGCATCACCCAGCACATCGGTGCCTACAACGTGACGCTCGACAACGGCCGACGCATCACCTTCCTCGACACCCCGGGCCACGAAGCCTTCACCGCCATGCGTGCACGCGGTGCCCAGGTCACCGATATCGCCATCATCATCATCGCTGCCGACGACGACATCATGCCCCAGACCAAGGAGGCCATCAGCCATGCCGTGGCTGCCAACGTGCCCATCGTCTTCGCCATCAACAAGGTGGACAAGCCGCACGCCAACCCCGACAAGATCAAGGAGGGACTGGCTGCCATGAACTTCCTCGTCGAGGAGTGGGGCGGCAAGTACCAGAGCCAGGACATTTCGGCCAAGAAGGGCACCGGAGTCGACGAACTGCTCGAGAAGGTGCTGCTCGAAGCCGACATGCTCGAGCTCAAGGCCAACCCCAACCGCAAGGCTACTGGCACCGTCATCGAGTCGTCGCTCGACAAGGGCCGCGGCTACGTGGCCACCGTGCTCGTGTCGAACGGCACGCTCCGCCAGGGCGACGTGGTGCTGGCCGGCACCAACTACGGCCGCGTGAAGGCGCTCTTCAACGAGCGCGGACAGCGCATTCAGGAAGTGGGCCCCTCCATGGCTGCCACCCTGCTCGGATTCAACGGCGCACCGCAGGCCGGCGACCAGTTCCACGTGATGGAAACGGAGCAGGAGGCACGCGAGATTGCCAACAAGCGCGAGCAGCTGCAGCGTGAGCAGGACCTCCGCACCCGCGAGGTGCTCACCCTCGAGAAGATCGGCAAGCGCCTCAAGATGGGTTCCTACCACGAACTCAACATCATCGTCAAGGCCGACGTCGACGGTTCGGTGGAAGCACTCGCCGACTCCTTCATCAAGCTCTCCACCGAGCAGATTGTGGTGAAGGTGATCTACAAGGGCGTGGGCCAGATCAGCGAAAACGATGTCACGCTGGCCGCCGCCTCCGAAGCCATCATCGTGGGCTTCCAGGTGCGTCCCTCGCAGCAGGCCCGCAAGCTGGCCGAGCGCGACGGTGTGGAAATCCGCCAGTACTCCGTCATCTACGACGCCATCGAGGACGTGAAGGAGGCCATGGAAGGCATGCTCGAGCCCGTGATCAAGGAAGAAGTGACCGCCAACGTCGAAGTGCGCCAGGTCTACCACATCTCGAAGGTGGGCTATGTGGCCGGTGCCTATGTGCTCGACGGCAAGGTGAAGCGTTCCGACAAGGCACGCCTCATCCGCGACGGCATCGTCATCTTCACCGGCGAGATCAACGCCCTCAAGCGTTTCAAGGACGACGTGAAGGAGGTGAACACCAACTTCGAGTGCGGTATCTCCCTCACCAACTGCAACGACATCAAGGAAGGCGACATCATCGAAACCTTCCAGGAAGTGGAAGTGAAGCAGAAGCTCCAGTAAGCGGAAGCCGGCGCAAGCCCCGCGCTGCGCACCACCATCCATCCCATCGGCGGATGCCCGATGCTCCCCTTCGGCGGGATGCATCCGGCATCCGCCCTTTTTTTGCTGGAGCGAATCGTCAGCCACACTCCTTCGCCCGTGCCCAAACGCACATTTCCGCCCGTTCGTGTGCGAATATCGCGCGCAACATCGTAAATTTGCACAACAGATAAAAGTATAACATCCCAAACATCTCCCCCCAACCCCATCCGCCTATGCCACGCAATTCATCAGCCCTGCGCTATACCACCTTCCGAGTGAAGGAAGCCACCCCCCTGCTCGCATTCATCCAGCATGCCCTCGACGGCATCAGCCACAGCCGCGCCAAAGCCATCCTCAGCGGAGGCGGCGTGAGAGTCGACCGCAAGAACGTGCGCCAGTTCGACCTCATGCTCCAGCCCGGACAGGTGGTGGAGGTGTCGAAACGCAAGCCCAAGGGCGAACTCAAGTCGAAGTATGTGAAGATCGTCTACGAGGACGCGCAGGTGATCGTGGTGGAAAAGGCCGTGGGCATCCTCTCGATGGCCACCTCACACCACGCCTTCTGCGTGAAGCAGGTGCTCGACGACTACTTCCACCGCACCCACCAGAAGTGCACGGCCCACGTGGTGCACCGCCTCGACCGCGACACCTCGGGCCTGCTCGTCTATGCCAAGACGCTCGAGGCCGAGCAGATCCTGGAACACAACTGGCGCGACATCGTGACCGACCGCCGCTACATGGCCCTCGTGTCAGGACAGATGGAGCAGAAGCAGGGACGCGTGGAGAGCTGGCTGAAGGACAACAAGGCCTTCTTCACCTACTCCATGCCCACCGACGACGGCACGGGCAAGTATGCCTTGACCAACTACCGCGTGATACGCACCGACGGACGCCACACGCTGGTGGAACTGAAACTCGAAACGGGACGCAAGAACCAGATCCGCGTGCACATGCAGGATCTCGGCCACCCTGTGTGCGGCGACATCAAGTATGGCAACGGCGACGACCCCATCGGACGCCTCGCGCTGCACGCCTTCCGCCTCAACTTCTACCACCCCATCACGGGCGAACCGCTCCACTTCGAAACGGGCGTGCCCAAGGCCTTCGCGGCCGCGCTGAAGGGGAACGAGTGAATTTCCAAAACCAACCAAGACCCCATTGATCATGAATCAGCAAATCAAGCAAGTGCCATATGGCGTGGCAGACTTTGCCACAGTGATGGAGCAGGATCTCTACTATGTGGACAAGACGATGTTTATCCCCGACATCGAACGCCAGCCGCGCAACCTCTTCTTCATCCGTCCGCGCAGATTCGGCAAGAGCATCTTCCTGAGCATGCTCTATTCCTACTACGACTGCCGGCAGAAGGACAAGTTCCAGTCGCTCTTCGGTTCGCTCTGGATCGGCAGCAACCCCACGCCCTTGCAGGGATGCTATCAGGTGCTCTATCTCGACTTCTCGCAAGTGGGAGGAACCATCGACACGCTGGAGCAGAATTTCGACAGTTATTGTGGTGTCAAGCTCAATAGCTTTGTCGACATCTACCGTGATTTCTACACGGAGGATTTCGTACGTACCGTGCACGAAACGCCTCATGCCTCCGACAAGCTCAATCTCATCAACGACGAGTCGAAGAAGCGCAATTGCCGTCTCTATCTCATCATCGATGAGTACGACAACTTCACCAACGTGGTGCTCAACGAGCACGGTGAGCGCGTGTACCATGCCATCA
>DAIRWG010000027.1:9070-21300 GCA_036802405.1 Alloprevotella sp. | reverse complement strand
AGCTGCATCCCGATAAAGCACTTCTAATCTAAAAATAATTCTGAACACCTACTTATGAGGGAATAATCGACGTGCAACTACACTTTTATGAAGGAATAATCCCTATGTCCGCACACTTTTATGAGGGAATGCTTCTGTAAAGATGCATTTTGGGAAGCGGATGTGCAAGTGTGTGCGTGGTTTTCTGTGTGGTGTTGCGGATGATTTTACCGTGAAGGACCGCTAAGGGATGCAAAGGCCTTGGGGATGGGGGCTTTGCCACGTTGGAACTCGTCATCTGGCGAGGATACAATTGGAGGAGGAAAGCCAATGGAGGCGCGTTGGGTGTATAAGATAGGGGGAATGTGTAAAAACAAAAAAAGAGCCCAGCGCGAAGGGGATGGAGACAATAATGCGCTGGGCTCAGGGGAAGGGGAAGTTGTTCCACTCCGATTCGAACGGGGACTGAGAGAACCAAAAACTCTAGTGCTGCCATTACACCATGGAACAATCCTGCGGCACGTGAATGCCTAAAATGCGGTGCAAATTTACGAATGTTTTTCCAATCGGCCAAAGTTTCCTTGGAAAATATTTTTCATTGATCTAAATCCCTTAGGTGTGGTCAAGCGGCCGCGGGGGCCATGCAGCCAATGCAAAGGGTTGTGTCGTCAGCCAGCAACAGGTGCCCGAAGGGTTCGGGACATTCCCGCTTGTGAAGCGCGTCAAGCGCGGTGCCCATGTTCAGAGTTCTTGCAGCAGGATCCTGTCGAGTTCCCCGATAAGGTAGAAAGGCAAGTTGATGAGCCGGAAAGCATGTCCGGTGGGCGAAACCGCGTTGTCGATGCTGAAAGGCCCCGGCCATATGCGGATGGCCACTGTCGGTGCGTCGGGTTGCGACATGAAAGCATGAAGCGAACGCAGGTGCGCGTTGGTGCCCGATTTCACTTCGATGGGCAGGATGTCCGTCCCGTGTTGCCACACAAAGTCTACCTCGGCATTCGAGCCTCTTTTGTCTCTCACCCAAAAG
This sequence comes from Alloprevotella sp., assembly GCA_036802405.1. GTDB lineage: Bacteria > Bacteroidota > Bacteroidia > Bacteroidales > Bacteroidaceae > Alloprevotella. The sequence goes on along the minus strand of DAIRWG010000027.1, from coordinate 20,294 downwards.
TATTGTTCCCTGCGGTAGTTGCGGTCGAGCAGCACTTGCAGTTCTTGGGCAGCAATCTGCTCAGCTGCATGTCCTTTCCAAACATCCAGCAGCGATTGGCTGTGCAAGTATTCCGTTTGTATGTCCACCGAGAAGTTCATGATGCCCGTGTCCACCCAAATGAGTTTCGGCGATCTTGTGAGGGCCGGCACGGCAGGAGCCTTGATGGCGGTGACTGGATAGTCGAGGCTGAGGAGGAAAGCCTTTTCCATCACTTCAAAAGCCTCGTGCACCTCCTTGCTGCTGTAGTTGCTCCCGCCAAATCGGGCGAAGGTGATATTTTGCCCCGCTTCAGCCCATCCGTGGGTCAGAATGTGTCGGATCACCTTCGTTTGGTTGTTGCTGACCGCGTATTTTTCCACATCCTCGTTGTATCCGTCGAGCAGGGAGCGGTAGATGGGGGAAAGGCGTACCACATCTTGGTGTTTGGCATATGCAGCAACGGCCTCCGGCATGCCGCCTACGAGTGTGTATGTGTTGAAATGCTTGTTGAGCAGGTCGTGGCAAAGTGGGCTGACTTGATGTTCGCGGACCATCTGCAGCAATGCCTCTTCGCCCATGGCGGAGAGATATTCCTGAAACGAGCAGGGCCGCAGCGACAGATACTGCACCCTGCCGACAGGAAATGAAATGCGTTGCTTGATGAGCGTTTGCAGTCGCGATCCGGCGGCGATGATGTGCAGCCATGGCATCTCTTCATAGAAATAGCGTAGCAGCCCGACGGCTTTGGGTTCGCATTGTATTTCGTCGATGAAGAGCAGGGTGCGCTTCGAGCTGTCGATGGGCAGCTTCTTCGTCAGGCAGATGTAGCGGTAGATTTCTTCCACATTGTCGGTGTGCTGGAAGATGGCGGCATCCTTGCTTTGTTCCAGGTTCAGCTTGATGTATACGTCGTAGTGTCGGCTGAATTCATCGACGAGTGTTGTTTTGCCCACTTGTCTGGCGCCTCGCAACACGAGTGGCTTTCGGTTCTCCTGAAGGCTCCATCGAGTGAGTTCTTCCGTTAAAGTTCTATATATCATTGTGAATTAGGTTGTTGCGTGTTTGCAAAGGTAAGGATAATTCCTAATGCATAGGCAAAATCAGGTGAAATATTGCCTAATGCATAGGCAACATGCTGCTGAAATGCCCTAATGCATAGGCAAAATTAGGTGAAGTATGGCCTAATGCATAGGCAACATGCTGCCGAAATGTCCGAATGCATAGGCAAATCCCTGCCCGAAACGCCAACGACAGGGCACACCGCAAGTGGGTGTGCCCTGTCGTTGGGTTCATTGTGCGCGAGAAAGGAGTTCGTCACTTCCCCTCCTTGAGGAACTGGAGTGCGCGCTTCACGATGTCGTTGCGTTCGTTCACGAGGCGGAAGTACTCGTTGCGGTCCCACAGGTCGTAGGCGATGGTAGTCTTGAGCGTGAAGCGGAGGTCGTCGAGCGAAGCCTGCAGCTCCTTGTCGTCCTTCGGTTCCACCTTCTTGCGCCGTCCTTCAGCCACGATGGAGTCGGTGAGCGATGCGGGCACCTGGAAGTTGGCGGCAAAGTCGTCGAACTTCTTGTAGCGCTTTTTCAGCGCGCGGCGGTTCTCGTCCACGTAGCGGAGCACCTGCTCGTTGATCACGTTGTTGCGGCGCAGCGCGCGGTAGTAGGGGGTGTAGGTGGTCGTGTCGAGCGGCACGAAGATGTCGGGCATGATGCCTCCCCCGCCGTAGACGGTGCGTCCCTCGTTGAGAGTGCGGTACACCTTGGTCGAGTCGAGGTGGATGCTGTCGATCGAGGTGAGTTCGCCGCGTGTGTAGCGGTCCTCCAGGTCGCGGTTGTATTCCTCCTTCTCGCCCTTCACGTAGGGCTTTTGTATGCAGCGTCCCGAGGGCGTGTAGTAGTGGGCCACGGTGAGCCGGATCATCGAACCGTCGGGCAGGTCGATGGGGCGCTGCACGAGTCCCTTGCCGAAGGTGCGGCGGCCGATGATGGTGCCTCTGTCGTGGTCCTGCACGGCTCCGCTCACGATTTCGGCGGCCGAGGCGGTGAACTCATCCACGAGCACCACCACGCGTCCTTGGGTGGGCATCAGGCCTCCGCCCTCGGCCCGCAGCTCCTGGCCGCGTCCGGTGCGCCCAGCGGTGTAGACCACCATCGAACCCTTGGGCAGAAATTCGCTGGCCACCTCCTGTGCCGCGTTCAGATAGCCTCCGCCGTTGAGGCTGAGGTCGAGGATGATGTCCTTCATGCCCTCCTTCTGCAGGCGTTCGATGGCGTTGTGCACCTCTTCGCCCGAGGTGGCCCCGAAGGAGTCGAGATGGAGGTAGCCCACGCCCGGGGCGATCATGTAGGCTGCATCGAGCGTGTTGAGGGGAATCTTGTCGCGCACCACCTTGAAGCGCAGCACGCCGCTGGCTCCGCGGCGCACCACTTCGAGGTTGGCCACCGTGCCCTTCGGGCCGCGCAGCCGCTGCATGATGCTGTCGCGGTCCATCTTCACGCCCGCAATCTTCACGCCGTTCACGGCAATGATGCGGTCGCCGGCCTGCACGCCCACCTTCTCGCACGGGCCCTTGCTGATCACCTGCAGCACGAGGAGCGTGTCCTTCACCATGTTGAAGCTCACGCCGATGCCCTCGAAGTTGCCAGCAAGGGGTTCGTTGAGCTTTTTGGTGTCCTTGGCGTTGGTGTACGATGAGTGGGGGTCGAGCTTGTCGAGCATGCCGCGTATGGCATCCTCGGCCAGTTTTGACTGGTCGACGCTGTCGACGTAGAGGCTGGTGATGGCCACTTGGGCCATCTGCAGCTTGCGCACCTGGTCGACATCGATGTCTCCGTAGCCGCGTTGGGCACAGGCCGTGCCGGCCACGAGGAGAAACAGAAGCAGGAGAATATTTTTCATTCCGTGTGTGTTGGTTTTTGCTTGTTGGTCAGGGGGCGCTTTCCGGGCTTGGGGCGGACGGAAAGTTTCCGATGCGCAAAAGTAGTAAAACAAATGCGAAGTGGCCTCGTTTGATGTGGAAAAATGTGCCGTTCCGTGCATTATGTCACACGAAGGGCCGTTTTCTCGCGTGCGCGCGCGTTTCCAGCGAATTGCACTTGTTGCTTTCATCCGTCACTTTGCCGTGAAAAGAAGCCCCAAGCGTTGTCCGACGGCATGCCGGTGGTGTGCAAAAAAGTCCCGGACTTGTTGAAATTCCAAGGGGACTTGTTCACAGCGGTGCTTGGAAGGGGAAAAATGACGGGTGACAGCAAAAAAGCAGATTCCCCTGTATAGGTGTGCGCGTATGCGCGCGCGAGGGGTGTCGCATTCCTCATGCGACAGGGCCTTTTGCTGTCACTCGCACTTCGTTCGGGAGGTAGGATCAGAGTCCCCAGCTGCCGGGCAGGTTCTCGTCTTCGACGGTTTCCTCCAGATTGTCGGGCAGGTTGGGGAAGAAGTCGATGCCCGTGAGCTGCTCGAGGCGGTTGACGCTCACCACGTGCTTCTTCATTTCGCTCAAGGGAGCCTTGTTGTTCCCTTTGTAGCCATAGTCCTTGTGCTCCATCCAGAAGGCGATGGAGGAGTAAACGCCGTTTTTCACCTTGAGCAGGGCCATGTAGTAGTACTTCGGGATGGCCACGCGCTTGCCGTTGGGGCGTGAGGCATAGCCGTTGAGCTGGTCGGCGCGGATGGTGCCGCCCTTCACCACGTAGAGCGTGTCGGAGAAGGAGGCATCGCGTCCCTTCCGCTGCACGAGTCCTTCGAGCGTCACCCAGTAGCACTGGTTGAAGGACGAGAGCTGCGGCGACATGTTGGTCATGTAGAACGTCTGCTCATTGGCCTCGGTGCTGTAGAGTCGGTCGGCCGAGGCACAGAGGTGGCCGCGGTCGTAGTCGCCGGCCGAGCGGAAACTGTTGCTGCCGATGCGGTAGCTGGCGGGCAGCTGCGGATCGTCCTTGAAGGGTTCGTCGCTGCGGCCGTTGGCGCGCGAGCGGGTGTTGCCGTCGAAGCGGAAGGCCACCCAGCGCGAGTGGAGCTTCTGCAGGTCGTACTCCACGGAGTAGGTCATCACCTCGTTGCGTCCCGATCCGGTGGAGTGGGAGAGGAGCAGGGTGGTGCCGTTGTCGAGCACGGCGGGCGTTTCCATGCGTGCGCGTATGTTGTTGGTGACGGTGGTCTGCCCACCGGTGTTGCCGCCCAGGTGTATGTTGCTGCTGTTGTCGTCGCACGAGGCAGCGGCCAGCAGGGTGAGGCATAGGGCGAGGAGCAGTTGCCAGCGGCTTTGGGCCAGATGCAGGATGTGCTTGTTCATAAGGGGAGTGTGTGGGGGGAGAGATGAGGCGAAAAAGGGTGCTTGGGCCGTGTTGTGGCCCAAGCACCGCTTTTCAGGTAATCAAAAATGGTTGTTCCGGCTTTATTTCTTCACCACGGTGAAGTCGTCGACGAGCTTTTCGGATGCCGCGGCGAAGTCCGAGGTCTTCGGGTTCATCATCAGGAAGTTCACCACGGTGGTGGCCTCAAGCGTGAACTCGTAGGTCACGAGGGTCCAGTCGGAAGCCGTGGTGTTGGCAAAGCTGCCGTAAACGTAGCTGCCCAGCTTGCCGTCGGCCCCGGTGGGCACGTAGCCCGCACGCACCTGGCCGTCGCCCTTCACGTAGAAGCTCATCACGTAGGTGCCCGGAGCAAGGGTGTACTCCTTCGAGCCGAGACGCTTGTTCTGGCTGGCGGTGAATCCCACCTTCACGGAGTAGTTGCCGGAGTGGGCATCGGTGCTCTGTGCAAGGGTGGCATTGGAGGCCGAGTTGGTGGACTTCCAGCCTTCGGGGGTGCTGCCGCTCCAAGCCTCGAATCCGCTGTTGGCCACGAGGTTCTCGCCTGCGGGCGTGTCGGGCGTGTCGGGCTGGCTGGGCTGGTCGGGGGTGGTGGAACCGCCTGCCTCGCCGGCAGCGATGCTGAAGTTCTTCACTTCCCAGGTCGATCCGCTCTCGGCGTTGGTGTTGTAGCGCAGGGCGATGCGGATCTTCTTGCCCATGTATTCGGCGGGGATGTTCACGTCAGCCTTCTCGAAGGTGGCCCAGTCGGAGCCTTCGGTGTGCTTGCCGTTGAGCACGGTCCAGCCTTCTGCGGGGTTGTTCTCGTTGAAGGCGGTGGAGATGAGCAGCTGTTGGTTGTCGTCGGCCTTGTTGTAGCGGAGGATGTACTCGTAGGCCACGTGGGCAGCGGTCTGGTTCTCGAGCGAGATTTCGGGGCTCACGAGGTAGTAGGTGCCGGCGGTGGTCACCTTGGTCGTGTTGTTGTAGCCCGTGGCCTTGGCGGTGCTGTAGTCGATGGTCCATTCGCCTGCGCCGCTGGTGGTGTAGTTCTTGAATCCGCCCATCTCGGTGGCAAATGCTTCAGAGTAGGGCAGCTGGCGCACGCCCTGGTTGTCGTCGGCCGAAGCGGCGGAGCCTTCCTGCAGCTTGAAGTTCTTCAGCTCCCAGGTGGCAGCCTTGTCGGCGGTCTTGTAGTAGAGGGCCACGGTCACCTTCTCCTGGCCGATGAATTCGGCGGGCACATCCACGTCGGCCGTGGTCCAGGTCTTCCAGTCGGCCACCTGCACGGGGTTGAACGTCACGTCGGTCCAAGTGGCTGCGGCGGGGTCGCCATCGTAGTCCTTGCTGAAGCGCACGAGGTAGTTGGTCTTCAGCTCAGAGGCATTGGCGTAGCGCAGGATGTAGTCGAAGGTGACGTGGGCCTTTTCCACCGACTTGAGCGACACGGTGGGCGATACGAGCCAGCTCTGAGCCGCATGGTTCTCCTTCGACTCGGAGTCGTAGGAAGTGACCTTCACGTAGCCGTAGGAGCCGTCGATGGCGAAGGGGTAGTTGCCTTCGGTGCAGATGGCGGTGAAGCCGTCGAGTGTGGAGCTGAGCGGAGCGTCGATCAGCACGCCATCGGGGTTGGGGGTGTCGGGCGTGTCGGGCTTGCCGGAGTTGATGCCGTAGGGTGCGGGCACGTCTTCGCAGCCAGTGAAGCCCATGGTGAGGGCTGCTGCTGCCAGGCAGAGAATGTATTTTTTCATTGTGTGAGGTTGTTTGCGGTTTGTCATTTGGAAATGTCGGTGGTGTCGCGCAGCTGGAGCTGCCAGTTGGAGTAGTAGGTGAGGATGCCCGTGTAGGAGCGGGTGTCCTCAGGCAGTTCGACGAACGACACGCGGTTCTTGGTGGAAGTGCGGATGTCGACGGTCGATCCGTTGCCCAGCTGGAGGCTGCGCGTCACGCCGTAGCCGTCGTCGTGCAGCTCGTAGGGGCCGAAGATCTTCTTGCCGTTGGCCGAGAGCGTTTCCACCTTGTTGAGCACGTCGCTGGCGGTGCCCTTGTCCAGCTTGTCGCGGTTTTCGGCCGAAGCCTCCTTGATGTCGCCGCTCACGGTGGCGAGCAGGGGCGAGTTGGCATAGGTCTTGTTGGCCGAGGCACGGAGCCATGCCTTGCCCGTGGCATCTGTGAGGTTGAGCGGAGTGAGCTCAGGCGCATTGGGGTCGGGCTGTCCCACCAGCTGCACGTTGGTGGCGAGGCATTCGAAGAGCATCGGGCCGAGGTTGATGTTGCCGGCCGACGACACGGTGGGCATGCCGATGCGCGGTGTCTTGCTGTAGATGCCGGCGTAGAGGCCCTTGAGGTTGACCTTCACGCGCTGACCGAGGCGGAAGTAGGGATAGAGAGCCGTGCTCTTCACCGAGAGGATGATGCTCTGGTCGCGGGCAGGGTCGGATTCGGGCAGCGAGGCATCGATGTGGCGCAGCAAGAGCGTCTGGTAGAGGTTGCCGCTGATGTCGTTGGCGCAGACCACGCCTTCGATGATCACGTTGTCGTTGACCTTGGTGTAGAAGTTGGAGGAGTTGCGCGAGTAGTCGGCCTTGTCCTTGTCCTTGCAGTAGGTCTCCTTCACGCTGAGGATGGTGGCGTTCACATCGCCGATGTCGGTGGGGCTGGTGACGGTCACCTTGTTGGCATCGGGCGCATCGTGGTCGTCCATGCACGAGGTGGTGCCAAGGATGCAGCCGGCCGCCAGGGCTATGATGCTTAGAAACTTGAGATTCATTGTGTGATGTTTTGGGGGTTGACTTAGAACTTGAAACCGATGTTGAGGAATCCGTTCACGGCGTTGGCGTAGTAGTACTTCGAATTCTTCGAGAATCTGTAGGCACGGTCGTTGCCGGTGGAGTAGCTGTCGGAGCGGTTCTGCTCGTAGCCGCCAGTCTTGAGGTTGCGGTTGTTGGTGATGTTCTGCACGGAGAGGTTGATGCTGAGGCTCTTGCCGTGCTTCAGACGGATGTATTTGCCGATGGAGGCATCGAGCATGAATCCGCCCTTGGCCTTCTCCTGCTTGGCTCCGTAGGCACTGACGATGTTGCCGTCGGGGTCGTAGAGGATGCCGCCTTTCTCGTCGAGTTCGGCTCGCGTCACGTCGTAAATGAGGGCACCGTTCTGCATCTTGCCGGTGTAGTGGTCGACAAACTTGCTCAGACGGCGGTATTCGGAGAAGTCGATGTAGACGCGGTCGTAGTAGTTGAGGTTGGCGCTGAAGAACCATCCGTTGGTGTTGTAGTCAAAGCCGAGGCTCACCACGGCCAGCGGCGACCCGCTCTCGCGCATGCCCTTGGCCAGCACGCGCATGGGCATGGTGACGGAGGAGTTCACAGGGTTGGTCCAGGTGTTGAGGGCCTCCAGGGTGGAGGCGTTGGAGCCTTCGTAGGCCACCTGGGCGAGGGGGTTGTTCACATACTTGGCCTCGCTGATCGTTCCGACGAGGTTGACGGAGAAGTTGGAGGTGATCTGGTAGTTGAAGGCCGCTTCGAGTCCGTAGTGCTCGCGTTCCACCTGACTCATGGTGAGGTAGGTGAAGCGCGACTCGTCGTCGTTGTAGAAGGCCGTCTGCTCCACGCCTCCCGAGAAGTGGCTATAGTAGCCGCTGAGTTTGCCGCTGAGGTTGCCGAAGCGGAAGAGGTAGGAGAGGTCGGCGTGGAAGATGCGCTCGTTCTGCAGGTTGTCCACATAGTTGTTCTGCATGCGCGGGGCCACGAAGGCGTTGCGCGCCAGGGGAGCGTTGCTCTCCAGTCCGAAGTTGGCGCTCAGCACGTGCGAGCCGTTGGGGCGGAAGGTCAGGCCGAAGCGTCCGCCGCCGCCGAGGAAGTGTGCCTTGCCGCTGCGTCCGTAGGAATTGTCGGCTGCGCGGCCGTTGCGCATGAGGCCTTCGCGCTCCATCTGGGTGCCTTCGGCAAATGCCTGGAGGTTGTACTGCCACGGGCCTTCGTTGTACTGGTAGAGTCCGTAGGCGCGGGCCTTGTCGATGAAGATGTTGTAGTTGTAGCCGAACTTGTCGTCCTCGCCGATCTGGCGGTTGGGATGGTTGAGGTCGTTCTGTGCCTCCTGGCTGCCGCGTCCGTACTCGTTGGCGGCAAACTTGTCGATGTCGGTGTAGACGGTGCCACCGAGGAGGTCGGCCATGGTCTTGTAGTGCATGCCCTTGGTGCGGTTGTACTGGAATCCGAGGGCATACTTGTGGTGGCGGTTCACCTCGTGGTTGAAGATGGTGTTGAAGGTTTCGACCATCTGGTCGTTGTGGCGGCGCTCCTGGTAGTAGAGTGTTTCATCGCCCTGCTCGGCTGCGGCGCGGTTGACGGCATACATGCGGTCCCAGTCCACTTGGCGGTTGGCCTTCGATGACGTCCAGTGGTCGTAGAGGCGGTTCCACTCCTCCAGGGCCCAGGGGTTCTTCTGCAGCCACTCGTAGCTGTTCTGCTCGGCATCGTAGATGCCGAACACCGATGAGGGCAGGTTCTTGTAGTAGTCGGGGCGCGGGTCGTAGGCGTTGCCGTTCCATCCGAGGGCGGTGGAACTGTACATCGAGTACTTGAAGCCTGCGGCGGTGGTGAGCTTCATGTTGTCGCGCATCTTCCAGTCCCAGGTGAGGATGGCGGTGGGCTCGAAGTCGTTGACCACGCGCGAGTTGCGCTTCTCGCCGTTCTGGTAGCCCCAGTTGGGGTTGTAGTAGTGCGAGTTGGCTAGCCAGTAGGCCTCCTCGGTGGAGGCGCCCTGCTGTCCGCGCTCGGTGGGCGAACCGAAGGTGACGAGCGAGAGGGCATGCTTCGTGCCGAATCGCTTTTCGGCCGAGAGGAAGTAGGAGAGCGAGTTGTAGAAGGTGCCTTCGATCACGCCCTCGTTGGCCCATCGGTAGCCCACCAGTCCGGCAAAGGCCCAGCCTGAGGGCAGGAGGCCGGTGGCGTGGGTGAACATGCCGCGGGCCACGTAGTTGCGGTTGCAGCCCGAGAGGGTGAGCTTGTTGCCCTGGGCAAACTGGCTGGCGCGGGCATCCACGCTGGTGGCTCCGCCGATGCCGGCAATGCCGAAGCGGTTGAAGTCGTAGGGGGTGACGCCTTCCTGGTTGCGCGTGGCGTCGTTCATGCCGCCCACCATGCTGTAGCCGAAGCGTCCCAGCTCGAGGTCGTTGAGCTGGAGTCCGTTGATGTAGTAGTTGCTGTACTGGTTGTCGTAGCCGCGCACGCGGAAACGCATGGGGCTGAACAGGTAGCCCACTTCCGAATTGTAGGGGTCGCTCTTCGCGCCGACGATGGTTGACACGGCTTGCGAGGCGTCGTTGTCGTCGTCGAGTTGCGATTCGGTGAATGTGAAGTCTGCATTGTCAGCTGCCTGCAGACTGTCGGCCGGGGCCTGTGCCCAGGCTCCGGAGGCCATGAGCAGCGCGGCTGCGGTCAGAGTTACACCTTTCTTCATAATGTTCGTTTGGACCTTCCCTGCCTCTTGCCGTTGCCGGGGTGAGGGAGGGCCGGTATGTTAGGATTTGATTGTTTGTCAGCGAATGGGCAAGGGCCTGATGCACGGATGTCGGGCCGTGCTTGGGACTTTGCGTCACACTTTCAGCGACAAAAGTACGATTTTTTTCACGCTCGTTCATTTACATTTCTGTGAAATATGAATCCTCTGTGGGGAAAACTATAGGAGAAGTCATTTTTTTTTGTGAAATTTGCCGACGAAAGGGGGCGCGCCCGTGCGGTTTGCCTTCTTGGTGATGGCATAACAAATACATATACCATATATTCATGAAAAGATTGATTCTCACTCTGGCTGTCGTGCTGGCCTGTGTCGGCTCGTTGTGTTCCTTCACGGGGCACGGACAGCAGCAGAAGCGCTATGCGCTCTACGGCGTGGCGTTCTACAACCTTGAAAATCTGTTCGACACGCTGCACGATGCGGGAAAGAACGACTACGAGTATCTCCCCACGGGCACCAACAAGTGGGGCAAGATGAAGTATGAGGCCAAACTGCACAACATGGCCCGCGTGCTTTCGGAGCTTTGCACCGACAAGCTGCCCGGCGGCCCGGCCGTGGTGGGCATGGCCGAGGTGGAGAACCAGCATGTGCTGGACGACCTGCTCAAGCAGCCGTCGCTCGAGAAGCGCGGATGGAAGTATGTGGACTATCCCAGCCCCGACCGCCGCGGCATCGAGTGTGCCTTCTTCTACAATCCCAAGCTCTTCCAGCTGGAGAGCAGCATGCTGGTGCCTTTCTACTATGGCGAAAAGGGCGATGTGCACGACCCCTTGCTCGGATTCCGCGTGGAGGCTGACGGCACGGTGCAGGCCGAAACGGGACTGAAGGGCGACACCACTTACATCACGCGTGGCTTCCTGGTGATGCAGGGACGGCTGGCCGGCGAGCCGATGATCTTCATCGTGTGCCACTGGCCATCGCGCGGGGCGGGCAGCGAGGCTCGCGAGCGGGCCGGATTCCAGGTGAAGAAGCTGCAGCTGGCGCTGATGAAGCAGCATCCCGAAGCGAAGGTGGTGATCATGGGTGACTTGAACGACGACCCGAACAACAAGAGCGTGACGAAGGAACTGGCCTGTGTGAGCGAAACGAAGCAGGTGAAGCATCCGACCGACCTCTACAATCCGTGGTACAACACGCTCTACAAGGTGGGACAAGGCACGCTGCTCTACAACGGCAAGTGGAACCTTTTCGACCAGATCATCGTGTCGGGCAACCTGATTGGTCAGGACCGCTCGTCGCTGAAGTTCTATCGCCACGAGATTTTCATGCGCGACTACCTCTTCCAGCAGGAGGGACGCTACAAGGGCTCGCCGCTCCGCACCCATGCCGGTGGTGTCTGGCTCAACGGCTATTCCGACCACTTGCCCACACAGATTTATCTGGTGAAGGAGGTGAAG
>DAIRWG010000027.1:0-8970 GCA_036802405.1 Alloprevotella sp. | reverse complement strand
TGCGGACGGTGCACCACGTCGCCTCCGGCAAACACGCCGCGGCGCGTGGTCATGCCCATGGGGCGTTCGCCCACGATCACGTAGCCCTTCTCGTCCGTTTCGATGCCCGTGGTGGTGCTGACGATGCGGTTGGCCGGACGCGAGCCGATGGCCAGAAACACGCGGCCGAACTCCTCGATGCGCTCGCCTTCGGGCGTGGAGAGGCGGATGGCACGCACGCGGCCTTTCTCGTTGCCGAGAAATTCGAGCGAGTTGGTCTGCCACATGAACTTCACGCCTTCGGCCACGGCTTCTTCGTATTCGCTCTGGTTGGCCGGCATGTCGGCCTGTGTGCGACGGTAGATCACCGTGACGTCGGCTCCCAAGCGGCGCGCCGTGCGGGCGGCGTCCATCGCCACATTGCCCGCACCGATCACGGCCACGCGGTCGCCTTCGCGCAGCGGTACCATCTCGCGCGGGAGCACCCCTTCGATGTAGGCATTCACGTTGTGCAGGAAGTCGGTGCTCTGCGTCACGCGGCGCAGGTCGGATCCCGGCACGTTGAGATTCTGCGGCAGGGCTGTGCCCGTGCCCATGAAGATGGCGTCGAACCCGTCGGCAAAGAGGCTGTCGATGGTCACGCCCGATTCGGGCGAGCCCACGAGGCAGTTCTTCACGAAGTTCACGCCCAGAGCTTCGATCTTCTCCACCTCGTTGCGCACCACGGCTTTCGGCAGGCGGTACTCGGGGATGCCGTACATGAGCACGCCGCCCAGTTCGGCTTGTCCTTCGAAAATGGTGACGTGGAATCCCTGGCGGGCCAGGTCGCCGGCCACGGTGAGCCCGGCCGGGCCGGAACCGATGACGGCCACCTTGCCGCGCGTCTTCTCGGGCAGCAGTTCGTGGGTGAGGTGCATGTCGGCATCAAACTGTGCCACAAAGCTTTCCAGTTTGCCCACCCGCACGGGGTGTCCTTTCTTGCCCAGCACGCAGTGGCCCTCGCACTGCTTCTCGTGCGGGCACACGCGGCCGCAGATGGCGGGAAGGTTCGTTTTCTCGTGCAGCTGGGCCATGGCTTCGCCCATGTTGCCCTTCGAGAGCTCGTGGATGAATTCGGGAATGTTGTTGCCGATGGGGCAGCCTTTCTTGCACTGCGGCACCTTGCAGTGCAGGCAGCGCTTGGCTTCGTCGATGGCCTCGCGGGGGGTGAACATGCGGTTCACTTCCTCAAAGCGGGGAATGGATTCCTGTTCGGGAACGGGGGAATGAAGTTCGGTCAATGTCGTGTTCTTTGGTGAGTATTTATAGAGGATAAATGGACTGCCGTGCTCCAGCGATGGCAGTGGGGCAGGGGTGCATTTAGGGTGATCAGGACACGGGAAATGCGCTTTCCCCTGTTCTGATCACCCTTGATCGCTTGCGGCGTGTGCGTTTACTTCACAGCCTCGATGAGCTGCTCGAGCGTGACGGCTTCCTGCTCTCCGGTGGTCATGTTCTTGAGCGTCACCTTGCCTTCGGCCATTTCCGTTTCACCCACAAGGGCCACGAAGGGCACCTGGTGCGCGTTGGCATAGCTCATCTGCTTCTTCATCTTCACGCTGTCGGGGTAGACCTCGGCCGAGATGCCGGCCTTGCGCACCGCAGCGGCCAGGCGCAGGCAGTGGGCAGCCTCCTGTGCTCCGAAGTTGATGAAGAGCAGGCGTGCGCCGGAGTTGGTTTCGGCCGGATAGAGGTCGAGCTGCGTGAGCACGTCGTAGATGCGGTCGGCACCGAAGCTGATGCCCACGCCGCTGAGGCCCGGCATGCCGAAGATGCCCGTGAGGTTGTCGTAGCGTCCGCCGCCGGTGATCGAGCCGATCTGCACGTCGAGGGCTTTCACTTCGAAAATGCAGCCCGTGTAGTAGTTGAGGCCGCGGGCCAGGGTGAGGTCAAGCTCCATGTCGTTGTGCAGTTCGCTGGCCTTGAGGGCTTCCAGCACAAAGGCCACTTCCTCCACGCCCTTGAGTCCCGTTTCGCTCTCGGCAAGCACCTGGCGCATGGTGGCAAGCTTCTCCTCGTTGGAACCCGAAAGCGAGATGATGGGCTGCAGCTTCTGCACTGCCTCCTCGCTCAAGCCAACGGCACGGAGCTCCTCGTTCACCTTGTCGAGGCCGATCTTGTCGAGCTTGTCGATGGCCACGGTGATGTCGACGATCTTGTCGGCCTCGCCGATGATTTCGGCAATGCCGGTGAGGATCTTGCGGTTGTTGATCTTGATGCTCACGCGGATGCCGAAGCGGGTGAACACCTCATCGATGATCTGCATCAGTTCCACCTCGTTGAGCAGCGAGTCGGATCCCACCACGTCGGCATCGCACTGGTAGAATTCGCGGTAGCGGCCCTTCTGCGGACGGTCGGCGCGCCACACGGGCTGGATCTGGTAGCGCTTGAAGGGCATCTGCAGTTCGTCGCGGTGCTGCACCACGTAGCGGGCGAAGGGCACCGTGAGGTCGTAGCGCAAGCCCTTTTCGCAGAAACGGGCAGCCAGCTGGGCGGCATTCTTCTCCGAATAGTCCTCGGTGGTGACAGCATGCTTGAAGTCGCCCGAGTTGAGAATCTTGAAGAGGAGCTTGTCGCCTTCCTCGCCATACTTGCCCATCAGCGTGGAGAGGTTCTCCATGGCAGGCGTCTCAATCTGGCGGAAGCCATAGAGGGCGTACACCTCGCGGATGGTGTTGAAAATGTAGTTGCGGCGGGCCATCTCCACGGGACCGAAGTCGCGCGTGCCCTTGGGAATGCTGGGTTTCTGAGCCATATCGTTGTGCGTTATTTGTCGTTTCTTGATGTTTTAACGGGCAAAGTTACACCTTTTCGCCGAGATGAGCAAAACACGCCGGCCGGTGGTTCGTGCGGAAGCGATGCTTTGCCGCAGTTTCGGCGCACAAAAGGGCATGCATCACGGCAGAAAAACGTAACTTTGCAAGCATGAACGACAATGACACTTTCGACATCAGAGCGGAGCAGCAGGCACCCACTCCCTCGGAACGTGAGTTCGAAAACGCCCTGCGCCCGCTCAAGTTCTCCGACTTCAGCGGCCAGCGCAAGGTGGTGGAGAACCTGCACGTGTTTGTGGAGGCTGCCAAATACCGCGGCGAACCGCTCGACCACACCCTCCTGCACGGGCCTCCGGGCCTGGGCAAGACCACGCTGTCAAACATCATTGCCAACGAGCTGGGCGTGGGTTTCAAACTCACTTCCGGCCCCGTGCTCGACAAGCCCGGCGACCTGGCCGGACTGCTCACCAGCCTGGAGAAGAACGACGTGCTCTTCATCGACGAGATTCACCGCCTCTCGCCCGTGGTGGAGGAATACCTCTACTCCGCCATGGAGGACTACCGCATCGACATCATGATCGACAAGGGCCCCGCCGCCCGCAGCATCCAGATCGACCTTAATCCCTTCACCCTCGTGGGGGCCACCACCCGCAGCGGACTGCTCACCGCACCGCTGCGTGCGCGCTTCGGCATCAACCTGCACTTGGAATACTACGATGCCGAAACGCTGCAGCGCATCATCACCCGTTCGGCCCACCTGATGCGTGTGCCCATCGATGCCGAGGCCGCGGGCGAGATTGCCAGCCGTTCGCGCGGCACGCCCCGTATTGCCAACGCCCTGCTGCGCCGCGTGCGCGACTTTGCCCAGGTGAAAGGCAACGGCCGCATCGACCTGCCGATTGCACGCTATGCCCTCGAAGCGCTCAACATCGACAAGTACGGGCTTGACGAGATTGACAACAAGATCCTGCTCACCATCATCGACAAGTTCAAGGGAGGCCCGGTGGGCATTTCCACCATTGCCACTGCCATCGGCGAGGATGCCGGCACGGTGGAGGAAGTGTACGAGCCGTTCCTCATCAAGGAGGGCTTCATCCGCCGCACCATGCGTGGACGCGAGGTGACCGACCTGGCCTACAAGCATCTCGGCCGCAGCTCCTACAGCGAGAATCCCGCCCAGCCCAGCCTGTTCGACTGATGCGGCTGATGGCACAGTGCACTCCATATATATTATACCATAAACAGAAAAATCGGCAGAAACAATGATTACATACAACACCATCAACGTGAAGATGCCCGACATCCCGCACCGCAGCACCACGAACTGGATCCGTGCCGTGGCTGATTCCTACGGCAAGCGGGTGGGTGAGGTGGCCTACGTGTTTTGCGACGACGAGAAGATTCTTGAAGTCAACCGCCAGTATCTGCAGCACGACTACTACACCGACATCATCACCTTCGACTACTGCGAGGGCAACCGCCTCAGCGGCGACCTCTTCATCAGCCTCGACACCGTGCGCTCCAATGCCGAACTTTTCGGCCGCCCCTACGACGAGGAGCTGCACCGCGTCATCATTCACGGCATTCTCCACCTGGTCGGCATCAACGACAAGGGGCCCGGTGAGCGCGAGATCATGGAAGCCGCCGAAAACAAGGCGCTCGAATTGCTTCGCACCATTGGCGAGCAATGACCCGAGGCCCTATTGGGCCGAGAAAACCTTGCCCGAAAATGCACAGCCCCGGCCGACGAACTATCCCTTATAGGCTCGATAATGGTCGTTTTGTCTGAAAAAATGCGTTTTGGCAAGGCTTTCTTTTGCAAGTTAAGAAAACTTTTCGCACCTTTGTAGTTTTGAAGAGGGCAGGCATGGCCATCATGCGCTTCCAAGCTACCGTGAGAAGCGGAAAGAGGAGCTGCTGCCCCCGCACTGTGAAACTGATTCCTATTCACAACAAACATAACAACCAAACCAAAAACCTTTCATACACATGGAATATGCTAAAGGAAAACTGGGCGTGATGTGTGTCGGCCTTGGTGCCGTGACCACCACCTTCATGACCGGTGTGCTCATGACCCGCAAGGGCTTGGCAAAGCCCGTAGGCTCGATGACCCAATACGACAAGATCCGCGTGGGTCGCGGCAAGGACAAGAAATACCTGCACTATGGTGAGATCGTGCCGCTGGCATCGCTCGACGACATCGAGTTCGGCGCCTGGGACGTGTATCCCGCCAATGCCTACGAGAGCGCCCTCAACGCCGAGGTGCTCAAGGAGAAGGACATCGAGCCCGTGCGCGACGAGCTGAAGGCCATCGTGCCGATGAAGGCCGCCTTCGACCACAACTACGCCAAGCGCCTCGACGGCGACAACGTGAAGGACTGCGCCACCCGTTGGGACATGGTCGAAGCCCTGCGTGAGGACATCCGCCGCTTCAAGGCCGACCACCACTGCGACCGCATCGTGGTGATCTGGGCTGCTTCCACCGAAATCTATGTGCCCGTCGACGAGCAGGTGCACGGCACGCTCGCTGCCCTCGAGGCAGCCATGAAGGCCAACGACACCGAGCATGTGGCTCCCTCCATGTGCTACGCCTATGCCGCCTTGGCCGAAGGCGCTCCCTTCATCATGGGTGCCCCCAACACCACGGTCGACATTCCCGCCATGTGGGAAATGGCCGAAAAGACCAAGATGCCCATTGCCGGCAAGGACTTCAAGACGGGCCAGACACTCGTGAAGTCGGGTTTCGCACCGATCATCGGCACCCGCTGCCTCGGCCTGAGCGGATGGTTCTCCACCAACATCCTCGGCAACCGCGACGGACTCGTGCTCGACGAACCCGCCAACTTCCACACCAAGGAAGTGTCGAAGCTCTCCACACTCGAAAGCATCCTCGTGCCCGAGAACCAGCCCGACCTCTACACCGACTACTACCACAAGGTGCGCATCAACTACTATCCGCCCCGCAACGACAACAAGGAAGGCTGGGACAACATCGATATCTTCGGCTGGATGGGCTATCCCATGCAGATCAAGATCAACTTCCTCTGCCGCGACTCCATCCTGGCTGCCCCGCTGCTGCTCGACCTCGTGCTGCTCTCCGACCTCGCTGCCCGCAAGGGACGCTACGGCACGCAGCGCTTCCTCAGCTTCTTCCTCAAGAGCCCGATGCATGACTACACGCAGGGTGAGGTGCCCATCAACCACCTTTTCCAGCAGTATGTGATGCTCAAGAATGCCATCCGTGAGATGGGCGGCTACGAGGCTGACGAAGAGATCGACTGATCGCCCCCGCCCCTCCCTCCGCGCACACACACATCGCGGAGCGAGACTCTACTCCATGAAAGCTTCATGCTCTCTGCTCCGGCGAGCCGTTCCTCCTTGCACGAACGGCCTGCCGGCAACGGAAAGCATGGGGCTTTTCACTTCTATCCCCCCCCAATCATTCATTCATCAATCCCATCACTCCCCCACCTATGATGTTCATCCGCCATTTCCGAAGAATCCTTTTCGTGATTGCCGTTTTCCTCTGCCTCGTGCCGGCGGCCTTGGCCCAGCGTCTGCTGAGCGGCACCGTTGTCGATTCGAAAACGGGTGAGAAGCTGCCTTTCGTCAATGTGGTCTACACCAACGGCGGCGGCACCCAGACCGATCTTGAAGGACACTTCCGCCTGCCCTTCAGGGCCGGACGTGTGCGCCTGTCCATCATCGGCTACGAAACGAAGACCATTCGCGTGACGGCTCCACAGGATTCCCTCGTGTTCAAGATCGACCCGCTCGAGAGCACCCTCGGCGCTGCGGTGGTGACGGGAAAGAAAACGAAATACTCGCGCAAGAACAATCCGGCCGTCGAACTCATGCGCAAGGTCATTGCCGCCAAGAAGCAGAGCGACCTGCACGTGCACGACTACTTCAGCATCGACAAGTATTCGAAAATCACCTTTGCCTTCAACGAGGTGACCGACAAAGTCTTTGAGGAAGGAAAATTCAAGAAGTTTCCCTTCCTCAAGGACCATGTGGAAGTGTGCAACGAAACCGGCAAGCTCATTCTCCCCATCTCGGTGGACGAAACGGTGACGCGCGAGATCTTCCGCCGCGAACCGCGTTCGGAGAAGAACATCATCCTCGGCCAGCGCTCCACCGGCGTGAACGAACTGCTCAACACCGGCGACATCATCAACACCATGCTCAAGGACTGCTTCACCGATGTCGACATATACAAGGACGAGGTGCGCCTCCTGCAGTATCCCTTCACCAGTCCCGTGGCCACCAACACGGCCATCGGCTTCTACCGCTACTTCATTGTCGACACGCTCATGGTCAACAATGCCGACCGCTGCATCCGCGTGGACTTCACGCCCAACAATCCGCAGGACTTCGGATTCTCGGGCAGCCTCTACATCATGGCCGACGGCACCTACCGCGTGCGCAAGGTGGAAATGGGCATTCCCGTGCGTTCCGATGTCAACTTCGTGGAGAGCATGAACATCTACCAGGAGTTCCAGCAGCTTCCCTCGGGCGAGCAGGTGCTCACCAAGGACGACATGATCGTGCAGCTCAAGATAGCCAAGTTTCTCCACAAGTTCCAGGTGAAGCGCACCACGGAGTACTCCAACTTTGCCTTCGCCCCCATTCCCGACAAGACGTTCAAGTTCAAGGGCGAAACGCTCACCGATGCCAATGCCAAGATGCAGGGCCTCGACTTCTGGGAGAAGCATCGTGCCGAACAGCTCACCAAGAGCGAGGACTCCATGGACGTGCTCATCAAGCGCCTCGAGCAGGTGAAGGGCTTCAAGCCCGTGCTATGGATAGCCAAGGCTTTCATCGAAAACTTCGTGGAGACGAGCGTTGACCCCAAGCACCCCTCGAAGGTGGACATCGGCCCGGTGAACACCATGCTCACGCAAAACTTTGTGGAGGACTTCCGAATGCGTGTGTCGGCGCAGACCACGGCCAACTTCAACAAGCACCTCTTCCTCAAAGGCTATGTGGCCTACGGCTTCGGCGACAAGAAGTGGAAGGGCATGGGCGAGGTGACCTATTCCTTCAACCCCAAGGCCTATCTGCCGCGCGAGTTCCCGGTGAACAACCTCACGTTCAACTACACGCGCGACGTGATGTCGCCCTCCGACAAGTTCATGCCCACCGACAAGGACAACGTGTTCACATCCTTCAAGTGGACCACCGTCAACCACATGATGTACTTCGAAACCTACCGCCTCCTCTGGGACCGCGAGTGGGCCAACGGACTCCGCTTCACCATGCAGGCCCGCACTTCGAAGGACACCCCGACGGCCGCGCTCTTCTATCAGCGGCTGAGCGCTCACCCCGATGCACCGCTGAAGTCGGCCACCGACAATGTGCCCTATCTGCGTACCTACGACTTCAGCGTCAACCTCCGCTTCCAGCCCGGAGTCACTTGGGTCAACACCAAGCAGCGCCGCATCGCGGCCAACAACGATGCCCCGATTTTCGAGATCAACCACCTCACTGGGGCCTACTCCCTCGGCAGCGACCGCTTCGACCATCCCTACAACCTCACCGAGGCCAGTGTCTACAAACGCTTCTGGCTGGCGTCGTGGGGCAAGATGGACTTCATGGTGAAAGGTGGCGTGCAGTGGAACAAGGTGCCCTTCCCGCTGCTCATCATGCCGACGGCCAACCTCTCCTACATCATGGAGGACAACACCTTCAACCTCATCGACAACATGGAGTTCCTGAACGACCGCTACGCTTCGCTCATGTACTCCTGGGATCTCAACGGCAAGATTCTCAACCGCATCCCGCTCATCAAGAAGCTCAAGTGGCGTGAGTACATCGGCTGCAACGTGCTTTGGGGCACGCTCACCAACAAGAACAACCCCTTCCTCGAGCAGAATGCCGCCTCCGACCGCCTGCTCTATTTCCCCGGTGCCTTCAATGCCGAGGGGCAGATGGTGTACCAGTCGAGCGTGATGGACAAGAAGAAGCCCTACGTGGAAGTCGTGGCCGGCATCCACAACATCTTCAAAATTTTCCACATCGAATATGTGCGCCGCCTCAACTACATCCATCCAGGCACCCAGAAATGGGGCATCCGCGGCATGTTCCGCCTGACATTCTGATGCCGGCAGCGCGCGGCTGCGGCACATACCGCTTCAGCACGCTCTTATTTTCGGGAGGCTGGCCGCCGACTGCACGG
>DAIRWG010000026.1:0-21473 GCA_036802405.1 Alloprevotella sp. | reverse complement strand
CACGCCGGCTCTTGCAGCCGATGTGCGGTCCGTGTGGAGCAGATTAAAATCCATGTTGATGAAATAGTTCGTGTTCGGTGTGTGTTGAAGTCGTTGTGATGAGTGCATGGCAGAGTGCGGTCGGCCCACTGCCTTCAGTCCGTCAGTGGCTGCAGGAGTGCGTTTCCCGTTGTTCGTCGGCAATGGCCGCATCGAGGTCGATGGCATGTTCCACCTTTTCGTCGAGCAGGGCAAAGTCAAGCACCTCTGCCGTATCCTTCACGAAATGGAACCGGAGGCCCTTCACATACTTTTCGTTGATGTCCTCGATGTCGCGCCGATTGTCCTCGCTCATCACGATGTCGGTGATTCCGGCACGTTTGGCAGCCAGGATCTTCTCCTTGATTCCCCCCACGGGCAGCACCCTGCCGCGCAGCGTGATTTCGCCCGTCATGGCCACATGGTCGCGCACCCGACGCTGTGTCAGAGCCGAGGCTATGGAGGTGGCGATGGTGATGCCTGCCGAAGGGCCGTCCTTAGGCGTAGCCCCCTCAGGCACATGGATGTGAATGCTCCAGCAGTCGAACACGCGGTAGTCGATGCCCAGATGCGCGGCATTCGATTTCACATATTCCAATGCCAGCACCGCACTCTCCTTCATCACATCGCCCAGGTTGCCCGTCACGGTCAGTTTGGCCCCTTTGCTGCGGCTCACGCTCGTTTCGATGAAGAGAATTTCGCCCCCCACCGAAGTCCAGGCCAGTCCCGTCACCACTCCGGCATAGCGATTGCCTTGGTAGTTGTCGCGATTGTAGAGCGGTTTACCCAGAAATCCCTCGATGTCAGCAGGTTGTATCGGCCGTGAGGCAAAAGGCATTTCCCCGTCGGCCGAAGTGGATGCCAGGAAGGAAATTTTGCGAAACACCTTGTCAATCTGCTTTTCGAGCTGGCGCACGCCGCTCTCGCGCGTGTAGTGTTCAATGATTTCGTCGATGGCCGCAGCCTGGAACTTCACGTCCACGTCCGCTCCGAAATCGTAGGTCTGCTTTTCCTTCGGAATGAGGTGCTTGCGGGCAATCTCGCGTTTTTCTTCGGCCAGATAGCCTTCCAGCTCGATGATTTCCATGCGGTCGAGCAGCGGACGGGGAATGGTCTGCAGATTGTTGGCCGTGGCAATGAAGAACACCTTCGAGAGGTCGTAGTCCACGTCCAGATAGTTGTCGTGAAACGCATTGTTCTGTTCCGGGTCGAGCACCTCGAGCAGGGCGCTATGCGGATCGCCGTTGTAGTTGTTGTCACTCACCTTGTCGATTTCGTCGAGCACAAAGAGCGGGTTGGAGCTGTCGGCCTTCATGATGCCCTTGATGATGCGTCCGGGCATGGCACCCACGTAGGTGCGCCGGTGTCCGCGTATTTCGGCCTCGTCGTGTACGCCACCCAGCGAGATGCGCACATACTTGCGTCCCAATGCCTCGGCAATGCTCCGTCCGAGCGAAGTCTTGCCCACCCCCGGAGGGCCGTAGAGGCAAAGAATCGGTGCCTTGCTCTCGTTGCGGTAGCGCAGGGTGGCCAGATGTTCCAGGATGCGCTCCTTCACCTTCTCCATGCCGTAGTGGTCGCGGTTGAGCACCCGTTCGGCATTGCGTATGTTGAGGTTGTCATCGGTGTTCTTTCCCCACGGTAGTGCCACCAGCGTCTGCAGGTAGTTGAGCATCACATTGTAGTCGGGGTTCTGAGTGTTCGTACGCGCGAGGCGTTCCAGTTCACGCTTGAACTGTGTCCTCACCTTTTCCGGGAAATCGCATTGTGCTGCCTTCTGTTCCAGTTCGGCCACATCGCTGTTGCCGTCCTCACCCAGTTCGCTCTTGATGTTTTGGATCTGCTGCTTGAGGAAGTATTCCTTCTGCTGCTGGTCGAGTTCCTCGCGTGTGCGTTCCTGGATGTCGCGCTTGAGTTCGGCATACTGGCACTCACGGTTGAGCAGCTGGAGCAGGAGCAGGGCACGCTTCTTCACATCGTGTTCCTCGAACAGGCGCAGGCGGTCGTCCTGTTCGAAAGGCATGTTGGTGCAGATGAAGTTGATGAGAAACACCGGGTGCTTCACCGTGCGAAGGGCAAAGATAATCTCCTCGTTGCGCGGTCCGCCGCTGCATTTGAGATAGTCCACCAGCATTTCGCGGCAATTGTTCACCGTGGCGTCAAACTCGGCGTCACCGTCCTCGGGCAGTGTTTCCTTGATGCCCGTCACGTCCACGCGCAGGCTTGGATGACGTCGTTTCACCTTTTCCAGATGCAGGGCGCCATAGCCCTGGATCACCGCCATCACCTTGCCGCTCGGATGCGGAATGAGCTTCATCACCGAACCGACCACCCCTTGGTCGTAGAGGTCGTCCTTGCCCGGGTCTTCCACCTGGTCGTCCTTCTGCGTGAGCACGGCAAAGAGGGTGCCCTTCTCGTAGGCTTTCTTCACCACCTTGAGGCTTGATTCGCGGCCCACGGTGACCGAAGCCACCACCCCGGGAAAGAGCATCATGTTGCGCAGTGCCAGAGCAGGGAGCGAAGGCGAGAAAGACGTGTCGAGCAGCTGGTTCATGTCGCCGGCAAAGTCGGCTATGAGTGAAAAGGATGTGGAGGAGTTATCGTCGTTGTAGTTCATTGATTTGTAGTTCGTTCGGTAAAGCGTAGGAATGGTGAGGTGAAATGTGTGTTTCTTCCGGCCCGGCCTGATGCTCAATCGGTGCGCAAGGCATCCTGCATGATGAGTCCGGCCAGGGTAAATCCGAAGATGGCAGTGATGTGGGCCAGGCTGCCGTTGATCTGCGCCTTCGAGCTGCACCACTCGTGGTTGAGCAGTTCGGGGTCGCCCGGCCCGTTCTCGGCTTTGGGACAAAGGCATGCGGCGGTGCCGCAGGCGTGGCTCTGGCCGAGGTTGGGCAGCAGCTCGTCGGAAAACACGCACTTGAACTTGCGGGCCGGAAAGGTGTGCTGCTTCTTGAACTTGCGGCGCAAGGCAGCACCCAGCGGGCATCCCTTCACCTTCCAGAATTCAGCCACCTGCACCCGGGTCGGGTCCATCTTCAGGGCCGCGCCCATGGAGGAGAAGAAGCGGGCCTTGGTGCGTGTGGCCCGCAGGATGAGCAGCGCCTTGTCCTGCAGCGAGTCGATGGCGTCAACAATGTAGTCGTAGTCCTCCAGATGGAACTCATTGGCTGTGCTTTCGGTGAAGATCTTCTGCAAGGCCGTGATTTCGGCCTTGGGGTTGATGCTGAGCAGGCGCTGCTTGAGGGCTTCCACCTTCACCATGCCCACGGTCTGCATGGAGGCCATCACCTGCCGGTTGACATTGGTGATGCACACGCGGTCGGAATCGACAATGGTGAGGTGGCTGACGCCCGAACGTACCAGACTTTCGGCACACCAGCTGCCCACGCCTCCCACGCCGAGCACGATCACGCGCTTTCCGCCCAGCGTGTCGAGGGCATCTGCACCGAGCAACCGCTCGGTACGGTTATATATGGCTTTTTCTATTGCATGCATGGTTGATGGGGTTAACGGTTTGACGGGACGGTTGTGAAGCGTAGGGATGCAGCCCCAACCCTCATTCACCTTCCGATTCTTCATCCTTCACTTCAGCCCACCAGCGTGAGAAATCGTTGCTGAAGGCCTGCATCGAAGGATAGAGCTGGTTGGCTCCCTCGTTGAGCAAGGCGCTCTCGGGCAGAGGCCCCGTGTTGACGGCGATGGTGAACACCTGTGCAGCCACTGCGGCTTTCACCCCCAAGGGGGCATTTTCCACCACCACGGCTTCCCACGGCTTCACTCCAGCCTTCTCCAGCCCCATCAGATAGGGCTCGGGGTGAGGCTTTCCGTGCTTCACGTCCTTGCTCGACACGATGAGGTCTTCGCAGAAGTACCCTGGGTAGTTGTGCTGCAAGCGGTCGAGCAGCGACTTCTGTCCGCTTCCCGTCACCACCACGATACGGAGCCCGGCCTCTTTCACCTGCTTGAGGAGCGCCTCCGCCCCCGGCATCTTGGGAGCTTCGGGACAGGCATTGAACAGGCGGCACTTCTCGGCATAAATCTGGCTGACCTCGTCGGGAGTGGCATCGCGGTGCCAGATGCGCTGCGCCAGCAGATTGATGGTCGACAGGCCCGTTCGCCCTTCGTGCATGTAAGCCTCTTCGGGTGTCATGTGCAGTCCGAACTCCGTGCATACCTGTGCCCACGAGCGGGCATGATTGGGCATGGAGTCGAAGAGCACACCGTCCATGTCAAAAAGCACGGCCTTCGGGGTGAAAGCCTCGAAGCCGTGCTTCTTCAAGTAAATATCTACTGTTTTCATACTTTCTGCACTGGCATAGAGGTGGTTGCCTCATGGAGGTGCACACCTCATCCGTTTCGCCAGAAGGAAAAGTTACGGAACTGTATGGGGATGTGCGCCTGGTTTACTTCAGGCGAGCCTGGATGGCTTCGGTCTCGGCTTCGTAGCCGGGCTTACCGAGGAGGGCAAACATGTTCTTCTTGTAGGCTTCCACACCGGGCTGGTTGAACGGGTTCACTTCAAGCAGCAGGCCGCTGATGCCGCAGGCACGTTCGAAGAAGTAGATGAGCTGTCCGAGGTGATACTCGTCGAGGCGCTCGATGCTGATGCGGATGTTGGGCACACCGCCATCCACGTGAGCCAGCTGTGTGCCCAGCTCAGCCATCTTGTTCACCTCGTCCACGCGCTTGCCTTCCAGGAAGTTGAGTCCGTCGAGGTTCTCGTCGTCGTGCGGGAAGAGCACCTTGTGTTCGGGATTCTCCACCGACACCACCGTTTCGAAGATGGTGCGTTCGCCCTGCTGGATCCACTGCCCCATGGAGTGGAGGTCGGTGGTGAAGTCAACGGCTGCGGGGAAGATGCCCTTGCCGTCCTTGCCTTCGCTTTCACCGTAGAGCTGCTTCCACCACTCGTTCATGTAGTGCAGTTTCGGCTGGAAGTTGACGAGGATTTCCGTCTTCTTGCCTTCAGCATAGAGGGCATTGCGGAGTGCAGCATACTGCTCGGCGGGATTCTCCTCGAAGGGTACTTCGGGAGCCGTCAGGCGCTCCATGTCGGCAGCGCCCTCCACGAGAGCCTCTATGTCGAATCCGGCACAGGCAATGGGGAGCAGGCCCACCGGAGTGAGCACCGAGAAGCGGCCGCCCACATTGTCGGGGATGATGAAGCTCTTGTAGCCCTCCTTGTCAGCCGTGGTGCGGGCTGCACCTCGCTTGGCATCGGTCACTGCCACAATCACCTTGCGTGCCATTTCCACTCCGCGCTGTTCCTCGCACTGCTTGCGAAGAAGGCGGAATGCGAGGGCCGTTTCGGTGGTCGTGCCGCTCTTCGAGATGTTGATCACGCCAAACTTGCGTCCCTTCAGATATTCAGTCAGCTCGTAGAGGTAGTCCTCGCCGATGTTATTCCCGGCGAAGAGCATCACAGGATTCTTTCCATCGTTCACAAGCCATTCGAAGCTGTTGCCCAAAGCCTCAATCACGGCGCGTGCACCGAGATAGCTTCCGCCGATGCCGGCCACCACGATGGTGTCGCAATTCTCGCGAAGCACTTGTGCCGTGGTCTTCAAGTCGGCCAGATGTTCGGCGGTGATGCTTGATGCGAGGTGCATCCAGCCCAGAAAATCATTGCCGGCACAAGTGCCGTTTTCCAACGCCTGCTGGGCAGCCTTCACGCGCGGCTCCCATGCCTTGACTGCTCCGCCTGCCACGAAGGAAACAGCCTTCTCAACGTCCAACGTCATGTTTTTGTTCATCATACGTTTCTATGAATAGTAGTGCTTTTGTCTTCCGCCGGAGCGGAAGGTGTGTTTTCGTTTTTATGATGCAAAGTTACTGATTTTTCGGCAGGTTTCCAAATATATGGGCGAATATCGCAGGGAAGGATGCTTGTTTTTCGGCAGAAATGGCAGTGGAGGCGTAAAGGCTCGCCGCAGCGGTTGTGGCACGCCAATGCCTCTCGGTTTATCTCTCGGCAGCAAGGCATGACGCAATACGGTAATGCTCGGCATTGTTCTATTTGTCGGATTTTCATATCTCGTTCGCCGCGTGTTGGAATAGAGGTTCGTTGACGACAGTATCGTTTAGCCCTATGAAAGTCCCAAAGTCCCAAAAGTCCCAGGGGTGGACGTATTTTTAAGCTATTATTGAATATCAATAAGTTACCTTCTTTTCATCCTTCTTTATATACTTCGTTTATAAGATGGAACTTTTGGGACTTTTGGGACTTCTGTAAAATATGTTAATGTCGAGTGGTGTAGGAATACATGTTCAAAACTGGTATTTTTGTCGGATTTGTCTGCGCGATTGCTCCTTGGCGCCTACTGGCCGGTCTTTGCACACGAAAGGATATCGTGGCACGTACCCGGTGGGGCACTATGCATGCATGCCCGTGTGTTGCCTCTTGCGAGAAAAGCCATGACCGTACTCCAAAAAGAAGGCGAAAGACTTGCATGGCTCAAGAAAAATCAGTAAATTTGCCCTATAGAAAACAGGCCAGGCATCACAAACGTGCCCTGTCTGCCAATTGCAACAAACTAACACGTCAACCGACCATGTACGACATTCAACTCAACGAAAGCGGCACACGCCACCTCCAGATTTCCGACGAAAACCTCCTCACCATCCGCAAGCACAACCTCTTCCACGGACTTCTCAGTTCTACGGGTTATGTGACAGAGGACGACCTCGAAAAGCTCAAGCTCAACATCCGTTCGCTCATCGCCGCCTGCCACGACGACTCGAAAGACCTGCTTGACCTGTGCATCGACGTCATCTACCACGACAAGATGAAAGCCTACGGTCTGCGCAACCTGGTGAAGCTCTATGGCGAATGGTGCGGTGCACATCCCGAAGAAGACGGAACGCCCAAGGAGGCAGAATTCAACGAAGGCAACTGACACCGCGAGGCCTAGCCGCACAAGGGGAGCATGATTCCGGTGGCCTCCTGTGCCTATATGTCAAGTAAAACGTGGCCTTGGCCCGGCACGCACGATAGCGGTTGCCATCCTCCCTTCCCCTAACAAATTATCAAGCTACACCCAAGAACCAGAAGCAACACCATGCCGCAACTCACTGACTGGCTGCCCACTACCCGCAAGGAAATGGATCTGCGCGGATGGGACGTGGCCGACATCATCCTTTTCTCAGGCGATGCCTATGTGGATCACCCCTCATTCGGGGCAGCCGTCATCGGCCGCCTGCTTGAAGCCGAAGGGCTACGCATCTGCATCGTGCCACAGCCCGACTGGCATGGCGACTTCCGCGACTTCAAGAAGCTCGGACGCCCGCGCCTCTTCTTCGGCATCTCGGCCGGAGCCATGGACTCGATGGTCAACAAGTATACGGCCAACCGCCGCCTGCGCTCGGAGGATGCCTACAGCCCCGACGGAAGACACGACCTGAGACCGGAGTTTCCGACGATAGTCTATACACACATTCTCAAGCAGGTGTTTCCCGACGTGCCCGTGGTGCTGGGCAGCATCGAGGCTTCGCTCCGCCGCGTCACGCACTACGACTACTGGAAGGAACAGCTTCGCCCCTGCATCCTGCACGACAGCGGGGCCGACCTCATCGTCTACGGTATGGGCGAAATGCCGATGCTCGAACTCTGCCGCACGCTGGAGGATCGTCTGCTGCATGGCATCGACGAGCGATTCTGTACCACCGCCGACTTCCGTCAGGTACTGCGCAAATATCCCGTGAGGCAGACTGTGAGCCTGATGGACAAGGCCGACATTCCCCACGGCATCCAGCCCGACGACATCATCCTGCACAGCCACGAGGACTGCCTGGTCGACCGCAAACACTATGCCGAAAACTTCCGCCACATTGAGGAGGAAAGCAACAAGCTGCAGCCGCAGCGCATTCTGCAGGAGCTGGACGGACGCTATGTGGTGGTCAATCCGCCGTTTCCGCCGATGACAACCGAGCAAATCGACCACTCCTTCGACCTGCCCTACACGCGCCTGCCTCACCCGAAATACAAGGATAAACGCATTCCGGCCTACGAGATGATCAAGTTTTCGGTGAACATGCACCGCGGATGCTTCGGCGGGTGTGCCTTCTGCACCATTTCGGCCCATCAAGGCAAGTTCATCATGAGCCGCTCGAAGGAGAGCATCCTGCGCGAAGTGAAGCAGGTGACGCAAATGGAGGGATTCAAGGGCTATCTGAGCGACCTGGGCGGCCCGTCGGCCAACATGTATATGATGCACGGCCGAAACCGCGACATCTGCCGCCGATGCAAGCGTCCTTCGTGCATCAGTCCGGCCGTGTGCCCCAACCTGCAGGCCGACCACCGTCCGCTGCTTGAGGTGTATCGCGCCGTGGATGCCCTGCCGGGCATGAAGAAGAGCTTCATCGGCAGCGGAGTGCGCTACGACCTGCTGCTTCACCCCTACAAGGACGAAACGCTTCGCAAGGCGGCACAGGACTACACGCGCGAACTGATTACGCACCACGTGTCGGGACGACTGAAGGTGGCCCCAGAGCATACCAGCGACCGCGTGCTGCACTACATGCGAAAACCTTCCTTCCAACTGTTTCACGAGTTCAAGTCCATCTTCGACCGCATCAACCGTGAGGCTGGACTGCACCAGCAGATTATCCCCTACTTCATTTCATCGCACCCGGGGTGTACGGAGGAGGACATGGCCGAACTGGCTGCCGAAACACGCGAAATGGACTTCAAGCTGGAGCAGGTGCAGGACTTCACGCCTACCCCAATGACGGTGTCAACGGATGCGTGGTATTCGGGCTATCACCCCTACACGCTGGAGCCGGTGTTCTCGGCCAAAACGCCTGAGGAGAAACTGCGTCAGCGCATGTTCTTCTTCTGGTACAAACCCGAAGAACGGCCGCGCATCGTGCAGGAACTCCGCCGGATGGGGCGGCCTGACCTCATCAACCGGCTTTATCCGGGCGGGGCGGACGAAAGCCATGCCAACGCACCTGCACGCGGACGGAAACCACAGGCGCATGCATCCGGCCGCGACACTTCCTCGCCGACGCGAAAAACTGCCCCCAGGCAGGAATGCGGCAGCTATGCGCAAAGGATGCCGAAAGCACCGGCTGAACGTCCGCAGGGAAGACGACGCAGGAGGTGACATACCCCTCTTCGGGCCACTCCGTGGCGTAAGCTCCGCGTAAAGTGGCTATTCACAGATTCTTTATATTGAAGCTTTTCCCATTCCCCCCTTAACCCCCACCAGCATGAACAGATTTCTACCATTCGCACTTTGGTGCCTAGGCGCGGGTGCGCTTCAGGCACAGAATGCCCTGCAACGGGCGGGCAACCACATCGGTTATGAAGCCGAAGTGCAGGTGTCAGCCAGCGATGGACAGACACCACTCTGGCTCACGGCCAACAAGCATGGTGTATCGTCGGTCGACGGCAGCAACGGCCATGTGCGTGCATCGCTCTTTCGCCACGCTTCGGCCGACTCGCTCCACAAGTGGCGCATCGGCTACGGCATCGATGCCTTCGCTGCCTACAACTACACTAGCAAGGCCCGTTTGCAGCAGCTCTATGCCGACGTGGAATGGCGCTTGGTGCGTTTGAGCATCGGAGCAAAGGAACGTCCGATGCAACTCAAGCATTCGCTGCTGAGCAGCGGCAGCCAGACGTTGGGCACAAATGCCACGCCGATTCCCGAGGTGCGCCTGGAGCTGCCGGAATACTGGAGCATCACGGGTCATTCGAACTGGGCTGCCATCAAGGGCCACATTGGCTACGGCATGCTGACCGACGGACGTTTCCAGCAGAGTTATGTGCAAGGCAGCGGTTTCCACTATGCCCGCCACGCGCTCTATCACTCGAAGGCGGGCTACCTGCGGCTGGGCAACGAGAAGCGCTTCCCGCTCACGCTGGAGGGCGGACTGGAAATGGCTTGCCAGTTTGGTGGCACGGCCTACAACGTGACGACCGCGCAAGACGGCCTTCTGAGCCAGCCGGTGAAAATGGGCCACGGGCTAAAGGACTTTGTGGATGCCACGTTCGGCACAGGAGGCGACTCCACGGACGGGGATGCTTATGCCAACGCCACGGGCAACACGGTGGGCAGCTGGTTGCTGCGGCTCAACTACAGGGGGAATGGTTGGGGCATTGCGGCCTATATGGACCACTATTTCGAGGACCATTCGCAGATGTTCATGCAGTATGGCTGGAAGGACGGACTCTACGGGGTGGAGTTGCATTTGCCCCAGAACCCTGTGGCCACGACGCTGGTGTACGAACACATCGGCACGCTCGACCAGTCGGGCCCCATCTACCACGACCGCACGGACGCTATCCCCGACCAGGTGAGCGGCCGCGACGACTACTACAACCATATTCTCTACCCGGGATGGGAACATTGGGGACAGGCCATCGGCAACCCGCTCTTTATCACGCCGCTCTACAGGGCCGACGGCACGCTGTCGTTCGACGACAACCGCTTTACGGCGCATCATGTGGGCGTAAGCGGACAGCCGACAGGGGAGTGGGCCTATCGCGTGCTCTACACTTACGAACGCAGCCACGGCAGCTATGCCAAGCCCCTGGCAAGCAAGCGGAGCACGCACAGTGCCTTGGCGGAAGTGACGTTCACCCCGCAGCGGATCGGGCACCTCGACACCCGTGGCTGGAGCCTGAAGGCGGCTCTCGGCCTGGACCACGGACAGTTGCTGGGCAACCACACAGGATTTCAGCTGACGCTCTCCAAGCGGGGGTGGCTGGTGAAGTGAGAAGGGGGCCACTATGAAACCACACACTTTTTAACTGAAGAAGCATGAAAGCATTGCAAGGCATACTTGCCGCCCTGACAGTGGCGGGATTGGGCTTCCTGACGGGAGGCTGCGAAAAGATGTCGGACAACGGACCGATTGACGGATTGTGGATGATGGAGAAGCACTACACGCGTGCTGCTTCGGCTGAAGGACTCCCCTACTCTGAGGTCGTGGATGTGGAGGGCAAAGGCATTGTTTGGGCATTTCAGCTCAACCTCCTCAGCATGCGCTCGAATGGGGTGCACAACGGGCTGACGGACGAATCGGTGGCTCGGTTTTCATTGGAGGGCAACGTACTGCAGGTGGGGCCGACCTACATTCACTTTCGCGATCGCGACAGCCTGCTGACTGACCCCTACACCACTTGCCTGGAGAAGGTGGGCATCCGAGGCAATGCCGCCCGATTCAGGGTGCACACGCTTACCTCAAAGCGGATGGTGCTTTGCTCAGAGCGCGACAGCCTGGTGCTGCGCAAGTGCTGAGTGCATCGGCTTAGTTTGAGCGACACAAATAACTCCCCCTTCCGAGCCTACACTGGATGATTCCAGCGGGACTTGGAAGGGGGAGTAAGGTTTTGTAAGCTATCCTTGTGTGGATGAGGCTTTCATTTCTTCACGTTCCTTCATTTCTTCACGCTCCAGCCGAAACGGCCGATGAGTTGACCCAAGGAGTAGTAGGCTCCGTGCAGATAGACAAGGGGATGGCTCTGCTCAAGGTGCCATTTGCCTTGCTCGTCGAGGTAGCGTTCGTCGGCCTGCACGTTGACCACTTCGGCCACAAACATGTCGTGCGAGCCGAGGTGAACGATTTCCTTCACCCTGCACTCGATGCTGAGCGGCGACTCCTTCACGATGGGGGTGCGCAGACAGGTGGAGGGAGCGGGAGTGAGGTGCATTTCTTCAAACTTGCGGTAGTCGCGCCCGGAACGCACGCCGCACCAGTCGGTGGCTTTGGCCAGGTCCTCGGTGGTGAGGTTGATCACAAACTCCATGGTGCGCTTGATGATGTCGTAGGAATGGCGCTCTGGGCGCACGGAGATGTAGCACATGGCAGGGTTGGTGCAGATGGTTCCCGACCACGCCACGGTGAAGAGGTTGTAGTCGGCAGGCTCTGTGCCGCACGACACGAGCAGGGCCGGCAGGGGATAAATCATCGTGCCGGGTTTCCAATTGAGTTTTCCCATGCGGTGGATGTGTGGAGGTGTCAGAGGAGTTTCACTTTGTCGAGGCTTACTTCCTTCTCGCAGTATTGGCACTGAAGGATGCCGTGCATACGGTCGGTCACACGGAAGCGGGTGAGCATCGGCTCGTTGTTAGTGATGCACTTGGGGTTGGCACACTTCACGATGCCGTTGATCTCTTCGGGCAATGTGACACATTTTTTCTCCACCACTTCGTAGTCGCGGATGATGCAGAGTGTGACATTGGGAGCCACGACGGAGAGCTGGTTGAGCTCGGCATCGGTGAAGAACTTGTCGGCTATCTTGATGATGCTCTTGTTGCCCATCTTCTGGCTTTTGAGGTTGTAGCCGATCATGACGTTCGAACGTATGCCTTCGAGATGGAGCAGGCGTACGACCTCGAAGAGTTTGGCTGAGGGAATATGGTCGATGACGGTGCCGTCCTTGATGGCGGCCACCATGAGTTCCTGACGTTTCATAGTCTGTGTGTGTAGGGAGGGAAAAGAAGTGTGATTCTTGCAGAAAGTTTGTGTGGTCGTGGGTGGAGGCTTAGGCTTTCACCTCATCGAGCGTGATGCCGAGCACATCGCAGATGATGGCCTGGCGGGCGTAGAGTCCGTTGCGTGCCTGCTCGAAATAGTAGGCATGGGGATCGTTGTCGACATCGTAGGCAATCTCGTTGACACGGGGCAGCGGGTGGAGAATCTTCATGTTGGGGCGGGCCTCGCTGAGCATGTCGGCCTTTAGGATGTAGATGTCCTTCACGCGCTCGTACTCCATGAGGTCGGTGAAGCGTTCGCGCTGCACTCTGGTCATGTAGAGGATGTCGGCATTGCTGATGACATCGGCATTAAAGTCCTCGTGTTCCTCATAGCGGATGTGGTGTTCGCGGCAGTAGATCTTGTACTCCTCGGGCATGGCCAGTTCCTTGGGCGCAATGAAGTGGAAGGTGGGATTGAAGTGGCGCATGGCCATGAGGAGGGAGTGGACGGTGCGGCCGTACTTGAGGTCGCCAACGAGATAGATGTTGAGGTTTTCAAGCGTGCCCTGCGTCTTGTAGATGCTGTAGAGGTCGAGCATCGTTTGCGAGGGGTGCTGGTTGGCACCGTCGCCTGCATTGACCACTGGCACGGGTGACACTTCGCTGGCATAGCGGGCAGCTCCTTCAAGGTAGTGGCGCATGACGATGACATCGGCATAGTTGCTGACCATCATGATGGTGTCCTTGAGTGTTTCGCCCTTGGTGGAACTTGTCACCTTGGGGTCGGTGAAACCGATGATGCGCGCTCCGAGGCGGTTGGCTGCCGTTTCAAAGGAGAGACGGGTGCGCGTGGAGGGTTCGAAGAAGAGGGTGGCTACTACTTTGTCGTCGAGGATCTTGCGGTTGGGGGCCTTCTCGAACTCTTGCGCCATCTGGATGAGGTACATGATTTTCTCCTTCGACAAGTTGGCAATGGTCACTAAACTATGCTTTTCTGACATGGCTGTGGAAGTTGGTGCGCCGGCATGGGCCGACGCGGTGGATTGGGATAGGATTGGATGAATGCTCAACGAAGGCTATGGGGAAAAAGACGCACGCTAAGGCGCGGCAGAAGATGCTCTGAAGGCGATGGCCTTGAGGGCTTGCACAGGCTTCATCAGCTTTTCAGACCGTAAAGTTAGGCATTCTGCATGGATTGCTTTCATGATGTGTGGAAAAATAGGCTTGAATTTTTGCAAGGAGATTTTTCCTGACGTGTAAAGGGCTACTGATGGGAATAAAGTGCTATCTTTGCTTTTTATTCACGTTTTGCCGGGAGGGCATGGTGC
Organism: Alloprevotella sp.; assembly: GCA_036802405.1. GTDB lineage: Bacteria > Bacteroidota > Bacteroidia > Bacteroidales > Bacteroidaceae > Alloprevotella. The sequence goes on along the minus strand of DAIRWG010000026.1, from coordinate 7,699 downwards.
CTCTTGGTAGGTCCCTGTAAAGACAATCGGAGGGCAGCGTAACGACTTGCGTTACACTGCCCTCCGGCTTTCGGTAAGGGGGATGGGGCAATGCCACCATCTCGCACTGTTCAAGAGAGTTTCACCTTGCGGGTGACATTGCCTACACGTACGATGTAGATGCCTTTGTCGACATTAAGCGTGACGGACTTCTCGCTGCTGTCGATGCGTACGGCTGCCACTCTCACCCCGGTGACGTTGAACACTTCCAGCATTTCGCCTTGGGCGTTCTTTACATGGATGGTCTTTTGGCTGGCTGTAATCTGGATGTCGGCGAGATGGGTGTCAGGCGCTACGCTCAAGGCTTCTGTGGCCGCGGGCAGCACACTTTCCGGCACTTGAGGCTCTTGGCCCCACATGGCCAAGGGGAAGGCCATAGCGAGGAGAATGGAGGCAAAACGGGGGGTATAATTCTTCATAAGCTTTGCTGCTGATTGGTTGAAAAGGATAAAGCCGCGGAAATGTGCCTGATGCCTCGATGGTGTGAGGAACATGCAATGCACACTCTGCATTGTCAGCTGCAAATATAAGGGCTTTGGATGGATTTTGCAAGAATTGGGCGGATATTTTTTGATATATCTGATTTTTATTAGTACTTTTGCCTTGTTCTTTTCAATCAACAAAGGGGTGCGCAGGCATTTGCCTCGCTGAGAACATACCCTCGGAACCTGCTACGGGTAATGCCGGCGAAGGAATTGTTGGAATCTATTGCATGAAGGCTTGTCGGCAGTGATGCCCCTCAGTGGCTAACCATGCTCCCGTCCTGTTCGCTTGGGCGATTCTCCCCCACCCTGTTTTGATTGTTTGAGGGCCGATTACGTTCGGTGTGCTTGATGGCTGCCCGTTGTCATTCGGGCGGCTGTGGCAGGCATTGAGCGGAAGAGGTGCACTCACTCGATATTGTTAAGCATACACCATAATTACAAGTAATTCATGATACCCGTACAATTTATCACTCACAAGAATGACCATATCGGATATGAAGAGTCGGCACGGCTGGCCCTGGAAGGCGGATGCCTGTGGATACAGTTGCGCATGAAGGGATTCACCGACGAGGAGGTGGAGCCCGTGGCGCGGCGTGTGCAGCAGGCCTGCAAGGAGAAGGGAGCCACGTTTATCATCGACGACCGGGTAGAACTGGTGCAGAAACTCGGTGCCGACGGTGTGCACCTGGGTAAGGACGACATGCCCGTGAATGAGGCCAGGGAACTGCTGGGGCAGGGTTTCATCATTGGTGGGACAGCCAACACGGTGGACGACATCAGAAGGCTGAAACGCCTGGGGGCTGACTATGTGGGCTGTGGGCCGCTGCGTTTCACACAGACGAAGGAACGACTGGCTCCAATAATCGGACTGGAGGGCTACGCCAACATCATGCGCACAGTGCACGAGGAGGGAATCCGGCTGCCGGTGTGTGCCATCGGGGGCATCACCCTGGAGGACGTCGTGCCACTCATCCGTGCGGGGGTGGACGGCATTGCCGTGAGCGGCACGGTGATCAACGCACAGGACCCGAGGCGCATGATGGAGCAGCTGCTGACGGCCGACGAGGGGTGTATCTGACCGGGAAGCGCCCTTGCGTCTTTGACTATTGAACACTTTACATCACACGACAATATTGCAAAAACAATGAAGATTTCTTATCCAAATAGCGAGAAAGTGTATCTGAGCGGCACTCTTTTTCCTCAGATGAAAGTGGGTATGCGCCGGGTGCGCCTGACTCCGACCGTGACAAAGGACGAGCACGGCGAAAAGCATTACAGGGAGAATGCTCCTGTGATGGTGTACGACACGAGCGGCCCCTATTCCGACCCTCGGGCCGAGGTGGAACTGAAGGACGGACTTCCCCGCCTGCGCGAGCAGTGGATCAAGGAGCGTGGCGGCGTGGAGCAGCTGGGGACGTTTTCCTCCAGCTACTGCCGCGAGAGGCTGGCTGACCACTCGCTCGACAGTCTGCGTTTCAACCACAACCACCTGCCGCTCAGAGCCATGCCCGGAGCGGGCATCACGCAGATGGCATGGGCCAAGAAGGGGGTGGTGACCGCTGAAATGGAATATGTGGCCATACGCGAAAACATGAATTGCGAGGCTTTGGGCATTCCGACTCACATCACACCCGAATTCGTGAGGGAGGAGATTGCTGCCGGACGCGCTGTGATTCCGGCTAACATCAACCATCCTGAAGCAGAGCCGATGATCATCGGACGGAACTTTCTGGTGAAGATCAACACGAACCTGGGGAACTCTGCTACCACCTCATCCATCGACGAGGAGGTGGAAAAGGCCGTGTGGAGCTGCAAATGGGGAGGTGACACCATCATGGACCTGTCAACAGGAAAGAACATACACGAAACGCGCGAATGGATCGTGCGAAACAGCCCGGTGCCTGTGGGGACGGTGCCGATGTACCAGGCCATGGAGAAGGTGAAGGGAGTGGCTAAGGACCTGTCGTGGGAAATCTATCGCGACACGCTCATTGAGCAGTGCGAACAAGGGGTGGACTACTTCACCATCCACTGCGGCATCCGCCGTAAGAACATTCACCTCTCGCAGGGACGCATGACGGGCATGGTGAGCCGTGGGGGCAGCATCATTTCGGAATGGTGCCTGAAGAACGACCGCGAGAGTTTTCTCTATGAGCATTTCGACGACATCTGCGACATCTGTGCGCAGTATGACGTGGCCATCTCGCTGGGCGACGGGTTGCGGCCCGGTTCGATTTACGATGCCAACGACAAGGCTCAGTTTGCCGAACTCGACACGATGGGCGAACTGGTGACACGTGCTTGGGACAAGGGCGTGCAGGCGTTTATCGAAGGGCCGGGACACGTGCCCTTGCACAAAATCGCGGAAAACATGGAACGGCAAATCGTGAAGTGCCACAACGCGCCTTTCTATACATTGGGGCCCCTCGTGACCGACATTGCCCCGGGTTACGACCACATCACTTCGGCCATCGGTGCTGCCACAATTGGCGCGCTGGGCACAGCCATGCTTTGCTACGTGACGCCGAAAGAGCATCTGGCCCTGCCTAACCGCGATGATGTGCGCACGGGGGTGATTACCTACAAGATTGCCGCTCACGCTGCCGATTTGGCCAAGGGGCACCCGGGCGCACAGGTGCGCGACGATGCCTTGTCGAAGGCTCGCTATGAATTTCGCTGGAAGGACCAGTTCAACCTCAGTCTCGACCCAGAACTGGCCACACAATACTACAAGGAAGCGCACTACGAGAATGGCGAATTCTGCACGATGTGCGGACCTAACTTCTGCGCCATGCGCATTTCGCACCGTTTGGGCGAAGACTGCAACGGAGAGAACGCAGATTGACCCTTTGCACACATTTTCATAACTGCTTAGGGCCACAGGATATACGGTGAGGCAGGACGTAAGGATACGGATGCGTCCTGCCTCTATGCATTGCGCTCTGCATCCTTGTCCTTGCAATTTGCATAAGGACGAGGACCGTGCCTTTGACCTGCGCTTGGAATGATCCTTCTGCAGAACTTCATTTCCAATGAAACTCTTGTGGCGATTTGCTTGCATTTTTCCTTGATTTTTACTATCTTTGCACGTAGTTACACATCAACATCCGTATGCAACAGAAAATCATCATTCTCGACTTCGGTTCACAAACGACGCAGCTCATTGGCCGGCGACTTCGTGAGCTTGACACGTTTTGTGAGATTCTGCCTTACAACAAGTTTCCCTTCGACGATCCGTCGGTGATCGGCGTAATCTTGTCGGGGTCGCCCTACAGCGTGTACGACCCGGAAGCTTTCAAGGTGGACCTCACAAACATCCGTGGCAAATACCCTATCCTTGGCATCTGCTACGGTGCACAGTTCATGGCACAACTTTATGGCGGCAAGGTGGAACCTGCCGGCAGCCGCGAATACGGACGGGCCAATCTGGAATCGTTCGAGGCCCAGAACCCGCTTTTCAAGGGATTTGAGGCAAATACCCAAGTGTGGATGAGCCATGGAGACACCATCACAGCCATTCCCGAAGGGTTCCGCTGCATCGCTTCCACATCGAAGGTGAAATATGCAGCCTATCAGGCAGAAGGCGAACCTTTGTGGGGCGTGCAGTTCCACCCAGAAGTGTTCCACTCGCTGCAAGGCACGCAACTGCTGCGCAATTTCGTGGTTGACATTTGCGGTGGCAAGCAGGACTGGAGCCCGGCATCGTTTGTCGATACAACAGTGGCCGAACTTAAAGCGCAGTTGGGCAACGACCGTGTGATTCTGGGGCTTTCAGGGGGTGTGGACAGTTCTGTGGCTGCTGTGCTGCTGCATCGTGCCATCGGAAACAATCTGACCTGCATCTTCGTGGATCACGGCATGCTGCGCAAAAACGAATTCACGGATGTGCTCAACGACTACAAGTGCTTGGGGCTTAACGTGGTCGGCGTGAATGCCAGCGAGAAGTTCTTTGCCGACTTGGCTGGGGTAACTGACCCGGAACAAAAACGCAAGATCATCGGCCGCGACTTCGTGGAAGTGTTTAACGCTGAGGCCAAGAAGCAGACAGGTGCCAAATGGCTGGCGCAAGGCACAATCTATCCTGATCGCATCGAATCGCTCAACATCACTGGCAAGGTGATCAAGAGCCATCACAATGTGGGTGGACTGCCCAAGGAAATGAACCTGCAACTCTGCGAACCGCTGAAATGGCTCTTCAAGGACGAGGTGCGCCGTGTGGGACGACAACTGGGTATGCCGGAACACCTCATCACCAGACATCCGTTCCCCGGTCCAGGATTGGCTGTACGCATTCTGGGCGACATCACTCCTGAAAAGGTGCGCATCCTCCAGGATGCTGACGACATTTACATCCGCGCTCTCCGTTCCTACAAGGTGAAACTGTCGGGCGAAGAAGCTCGCCGTGTGCTTGCCGCCGGTGTACCTGCCGACATGAAGAACGGCGAGATTGAGGTAAGCCTCTACGACCAGATTTGGCAGGCCGGCACCGTGTTGCTCTCGACCGTGCGCTCGGTGGGCGTGATGGGCGATGAACGAACCTATGAGCATCCTGTAGCCTTGCGTGCCGTTACGAGCACAGATGCCATGACAGCTGATTGGGCTCACCTACCCTACGATTTCATGGCTAAGGTGTCCAACGACATCATCAACCACGTGAAGGGCGTGAACCGCGTATGCTACGACATTTCCTCCAAACCGCCTTCAACCATCGAATGGGAATAATGATTCACTGGCACTACTGCATGAACCAGCGAATTGTTGCTTGACATAAAAGGGTATTTGTTGACACATCTAACCGACTGTCAACAAATCCCTTTTTTGCACTTGAAACATGGCCTGGAAATGTCGCCTTGCACTTGTGTGGCCAAAACTATTAGTTTTTGATGCTTATACGTACAAGGGTGGCTTATCACACTGGGACTGTTTCGCTGATGGTAATGACAACTATTAATAAAGCATGTTTATGAAAGATTGTCTGACTCTTGACATGCTGCAAAGCGCTGGCGTGGGAGCTTTGGCATTGGTGTTTGGCATGGCCTTGACACACAAACTGCGTTTGCTGCGCAGATTCTGCATCCCTTCGCCTGTAGCTGGCGGCATCATATTCTCTTTGCTCACCTTGGTCCTCTATGCTTGGGCCGACTTGGAAGTTAGTTTTGACAGCACACTCAAGGATGCATTCATGCTTGCTTTCTTCACTTCTGTAGGATTTCAATCCAATCCCAAAGTACTGCGTCAGGGAGGACGCACGCTTGCCGTGATGCTCTTGCTGCTGGTGGCCATAATCTTCATTCAGAATGCTTTGCCCATTGGCATTGCACGACTGCTTCACGTCGATCCGCTCATCGGGATGGCTGTCGGAAGCATCTCAATGGCTGGCGGACACGGCACTGCCGGAGGATTCAGCGGTGTGCTGGAGAGCATGGGACTGCACAGTGCCTTGACCATCTCTATGGCTGCAGCTACTTTCGGCCTGATTGCGGGTTCAATGATAGGAGGCCCCGTGGCTGAGAGGCTCATTCGCAAGAAACTTACTTCTGAGCACATGCAGCCCAAAGAATATGATGTGGATCCTGCCATGGCTAGCTTTGAAAGCAATGAGTCACTTCCTTCCGGACATGCACGCCACATGAGCGACAATGAGCAGGAATTCCAGCAATATGCCAAGGCAACCTATGCCCTACTCATCGTCATGGCGTTTGGTACCTTGGTGAGCAAATTGCTTCAGCTGACTGGTATCACTTTCCCCACGTATTTCGGAGCATTGTTGTTGGCTGCTGCCACGCGCAGCATCTGCGAGTTTTCAGGACATGCTAAGGTGCTGGAAATGGAAAAGATCGTGAGCGTAGGCAACATCAGTCTGTCTGTTTTTCTGGGCATGGCTATGGTCTCACTCAAGCTGTGGGAATTGCAAAGCTTGGCTTTGCCGCTCATCCTCATGCTGGCAGCTCAGGTGTTGGCGATGGTGCTGATTACCAGCTTTTTTGCATTTCGGCTCTTGGGAAAGGATTATGATGCTGCCGTGCTGGTGGCGGGCATTTGTGGCTTCGGATTGGGGGCAACTCCTAACGCCATGGCTAATATGAGTGCAGTTTGCTACAAATATCACTACACGGTGAAGCCTTTTCTCATTGTCCCTATCATAGGGGCTATGTTCGTTGATCTTATCAACACGGCTTGCATCACTTCGTTCCTCTCTTGGCTCAGCTGATTGCCTTTTTACTGGCAATTCTTTCTGCATAACTTTAACCAAAAAGCTAAAAGAATATACACATGAAACATTTCCTCTTTGCTACTCTTCTCGCCTTTACTCCTACTTTGGCGCATGCCGAAGATGGCATCGGCAATGCTACGGCATCTGATGCTTCGAATCCTGACTACGAAACTGCGGGCTTCACCTTTTCTCCCCGAAGTAACAGTTCTTCCGCCATCTTGCAACAAATGCAACCTTCTATCAAGTTTGGCGGATACATCATGGGTAAGTATTCCATCAACGACCGAAAGGGACAGGACACCAACGGAGGCTTCGACCTGCGTTTCATACGTCTGTATGCAGATGGCCATGTTTTCAAGGATTTCTATTACAAGATGCAGATGGAAGTGAATGGGGCTCCTGGTGACAATAAGGGGCCTCGCGTGCTTGATGCTTTCATTGAATGGCAGAAGTACGGTTGTTTCCGGGTGAAACTCGGACAGTTCAAACGTTCATTCGGATTTGAGAATCCCATGAGTCCCATTGCAATTGGTATGGGTTCTTACTCACAAGCCACCATGAAACTGGCTTCCATTAATGACCGCAATGGGGAAGGCGCTTACAACAAGAGTTCGGGAAGAGACTTGGGACTACAGGTGCAAGGCGATGTGATTAAAGCTTCTGATGGCCACAAATGGTTGCACTACCAAGTGGGGGTGTTTAACGGACAAGGCATCAATCATACTGACAAGGATCACCACAAGGACATCATTGGAGGTATGTGGTTGTCTCCCATTAAAAACTTATGCATAGGTGGCTTCGGGTGGAACGGCAAATACACCAACGAAAAATACACCGGTGCCGAAAACACCTTGAAAAGTGTGAAAAGAGTGCGTTGGGGCGCTGGACTAAAATATGAGAGCGATTGGACAGTTCGTGGAGAATACATGAGTTCCGTGGGTGGAGTCACCACCGATGCTTC